>JBCDEB010000001.1:0-122988 GCA_039180005.1 Cyanobacteria bacterium P01_G01_bin.54
ATGGCTCTGGAGAATGGGTTACGAGCCCGAACCGGGACTGAGCCTCTGGTGTTGTTGACCAGTCCTGAGTTGTTATTGCGGAGCGCTGGGCGTAGCAGGAACCACCACTCATTATTGATACCTCGGCAAGTATGGGCGATGGAAACTGAGTATATTTCTGTAGAGTCTACTACATTGGTCTGGGGAATGCTACCTATTAGGTCTTTGGGGATGGCATTATCATTCTTCATGATTTTCAGGAGACGGGCATGAATGACTTTAGTCGTTGGCGAGACCAAAATTATCTGTATCTTAGCCAAGCGATTCAACAGGTTTGTCAGCTAATGCAGCAGTTGGGCAAAGCATCATCGGCGATTGTAGATTTATTGCCGATTGACTGTCCCGAGGAAATGGCGATCGCTCAACTCCAACAGCAATTTCAACTGAGCACCAGTGAGCGAAATGTTTTACTCCTCTGTACAGCCATGGAACTTGTGCCTCAGTTTCCCCTCTTCTGTGCCACCATCCCAGGCTTTGAGCATCAGCCTTATCCCACTTTCCAACTGGCTAAAACCATTTTCCCGCACTTCGATTGGGCAGCTCTGACCGATAACTCTCCCCTGCAACAGTGGCAACTGATTAACTTTGGCCCTAGCGAAGGACGAGCGATCGCCCGACTGACGATTGATCCGCCCATCCTTACCTATCTCCTCGGCGAACTCAGCCCAGACTCTGCTCTACAAGGGATGGTCTATCCAGTGAGTCCTGATCCCAGCTTCATCTTTCCCCCCAGCTACCACCGTGCTCTCTCAACCCTGCAGCAGCACCTCATCCAACCCGCTGCCCCCCATCCGTCGCTCATTCAGCTCCAAGGCGGCGATCGCCTCAGTCGTCATCAGCTCGCTGTCCAAGCGACCCAATCCGTCCCACTCTCCCTCGAACAACTTCATCCTGAAGACCTACCCACCGAGCCACAATTATGCGATCGCCTCCGCCGCCGTTGGGAACGTCATGCCTTGCTCTCAGGAGCGATCTTGCTGATTGAATTTAACAATAACTCAGCAGAGCTTGACCCCAACCAACTGGCTCAACAACAGCGCTTAATCCGCTTTATTCATTACTGTAGTGTACCGATGATTATTAGTAGTTCTGAGCGTTTGCCAATTGAAGACCGTCCAACTCAGTTGATTGAATTGCCTGCGGTTACGACTGCAGATCGTGAAGCCCTATGGCTAAACTGCCTCGGTGAATGCGCCCACCCCCTCAACGGCACAATCCCCCAAATTGCCCAGCAGTTCCCCCTCCAACCCCAACAAATTGCTAGCCTCGCAGCACAGCTCCCGTCTGATGATCCAGCAGCGCTGCCTGCGCAACTCTGGCAATCCTGCCGCCAAGCCGCCCGCCCCCAACTCCAAGACCTCGCCCAACGCGTCACCACCCGCCTCACCTGGGACAATCTGGTGTTTCCAGAAAAGACCGCTCAAGAACTCCAGAGCATTGTTGCCGCAGTCCGCCAACGCAATCAGGTTTATCAAGACTGGGGTTTTGCCAAACCTGAAGACCGGGGTTTGGGGATTATTGCTTTGTTTGTGGGTCAAAGTGGCACAGGAAAAACGACAGCGGCGGAGATTATTGCCCGTGAGTTGGATTTAGACTGCTATCGCATTGATCTGAGTAACATCGTCAACAAATATATCGGTGAAACCGAGAAGAACCTCAAACGGGTCTTTGATGCGGCAGAAGGGTCAGGCGCGATGCTCTTGTTTGATGAGGCCGACGCTGTGTTTGGTATGCGGGGGGAGGTGAAAGAAGCAAGAGACCGTTATGCGAATCAGGAGGTAAGTTATCTCTTGCAACGGCTGGAGACCTATCCGGGGTTAGTGATTCTCACCAGTAACCTGAAGGATGCGATTGATGATGCTTTTATGCGACGTTTGCGGTATCTGATTGAGTTTCCTAAACCGACTGTGGCAGAACGTCAACTGATTTGGCAGCGGGTGTTTCCGCCGAAAGTGCCAACGGAAGGGTTGCATTATCGCCGTTTAGCGGAGTTGAATGTGACGGGAGCGAATATCCGGAATATTGCTCTGACGGCGGCGTTTTTAGCGGCGGATCAGGGGGAGCCAATTACGATGGAGCTGATGCTACAGGCGGCGCGAGCGGAGTATAACAAGTTGGGGCGAACATTGTCTTCAACGGAGTCGGCGGCGCTGCGTATGAAGCGCAAGGTTTGAGTGGGGCAAGCGATTCACCATAACCGGGGCGTGGCGGTAGGGTTGCGGTGCGCTAGGGCAGCTTTTGGATAGATTGACGCTGGGGACATGTCCCTTTAGGGTGGTTGGGAATATTTATAGTGGGCAAGCGAGGTAACGACAGCGATGTCTAATCAATCAAACAAGATCTACGATGTGTATGGGCTTGGCAATGCCCTGGTGGATATGGAGTTTGAAGTCACCCCCGAGACGCTCAATGACCTAGGCATTGAGAAGGGGGTGATGACCCTGGTTGATGAAGCCCGTCAAGCGGAGATTTTGACCACGCTCAACCGCCCTGCTAGTCAGCAAACCGGGGGGGGGTCGGCGGCAAATACGCTAGTAACACTCAGCCGCTTGGGGGGCAAAGGATTTTATTCTTGTAAGGTTGCCAGCGATCCGACGGGCAATGTGTTTTTGACCGATCTGGCGGCGGCGGGTCTCGATACCAATTGGCAACAGCAGTCTCCGCCGGAGGGCATTACGGGGAAATGTCTGGTCTTTGTCACCCCCGATGCCGATCGCAGCATGAATACGTTTTTGGGCATTACCAGTGAGATTTCACCCACTGAGCTGGTGCCAGCTGCCCTAACGGCTTCCAAGTATCTCTATATGGAGGGCTACCTGGTTTCTTCCCCAACGGGAAAGGCGGCGGCGATCGCCGCTCGGGATCTGGCCGGGGCTCAGGGCGTAAAAACCAGTTTTTCCCTCTCGGATCTGACCATGACCCAATTTTTCCGGGAGGGGCTACTGGAAATTATCGGGAATGGCCTAGATCTGCTCTTTGCCAATGAAGCCGAAGCTCTGGGTTTGTGCCAAACTGAGCAACTTGAGGACGCGATCGCGGGTCTCAAACACTATGCCAAGCAATTTGTGATCACCCGTGGTGCTCAGGGCTCTTTGGTGTACGACGGTCAAACCCTGCTAGAAATTGCGGCTGTTCCGGTTCAGGCGATCGATACCAATGGCGCGGGGGACACCTATGCCGGGGCCTTTCTCTATGGTCTAACTCAAGGGATGACTGCCGCTCAAGCGGCTACTCTGGGCGCTCGAGCCGCCGCTGAACTGGTGACCCAACTGGGGGCTCGTCTTACCCCTGAGCAGCTCCAGCGACTCTCGTGATAATGGGGGGTCTAGCCCCACCTTTCGCTTCTGGAGGAAAACCGTAGCGGTTTGGCTTTAAGTTCTATAATTGCAAGGTAATTGTGCGAAATTGACGGAACGCGGACAGCAACGAACAGCTAGGGTAGACATTTATGTTGCAGTGGTTCAAAAAGATATCCCAACGGCCTCGCTTGACCAAAGGGCAACAAACTGGGGGCGAAGCTGCCGAGACAGGCAGCGAGCCGTCGAGCGCCACGCAACCCCTTAACGATCGGGACTACGAATTTCTGTTTACCCAACTCTTAGAAGGGGTTTCCCATGGCTGGCAGCCCGTGCGGATTCAACGCTTTTTTGCAGCCCTAGAGGAGCGGAGCACAATAGAGCAATGGATTGAATGGCTCCAGCGCTACGGGGCCAAGATTCTCACCTCCTCTGCGCCCAATACGACCCTGGCGCGCCGTATGGTGGCCCTCGGGGAATTGACCCAGGAGTTACCGGTGCTCCAGCAGTTGGGGGAAACCGCGAGTGGGATTGGTCGTTTGCTGTTGGCGCGATCGCGTCCAGGCGACGCTGATACTTGGCAATACGAGCCCGTCCCAACCCCACAGCCAGAGCCCAGCCTCTCTCCCCCCTCAGGCACTGCCCCAGACTCAACGCTCCCGACTCCAGATCCTGCTGCGGCGTTAGTGACCAGCAGCGGGAGGGCGGATTTAAATTCTCCGATCCCATCGTCTGAGGCGGTACCCCTCTCCTTAACCTTGCCCAGTTCCAGCAGCGATGGTCAGCAGACTATTACTTTAGATGAATTGCTGGTACGCCTCCAGGAGGATGAAGCCCTCGTAACGCAGGTTGCCCAGCGTCTGGGTCTGGAGACCCAAGATCCTCAAGTCATTATTCAGGAGTTGGTGCGTCAGCTCAACCAGCGCCAAGGGGAAGTCGCCCCTGCTTCGAGTGTCCCTGATTCGAGCAGTCCTGATTCAGGAACGGTGGAAATCTCAGCGCCAGCCAGCCCAGTCGCTTCAGGGGCAGCAGGGAGCGAGGCGGAAAGTGCCTTTAACCTGGGTGTGCAGCAATATGAGACCGGTGATTACGCAGGAGCGATTGCCTTTTGGGAGCAAGCCATTGACCTCAAGCCCGATTATTACCAAGCCTGGGGTAATCGAGGGTTGGGTCTTAAAAACCTCAAACGCTTTGATGACGCCCTCGCTTCCTACGAAAAAGCACTCCAGATTGCCCCCGATTTTTACAAAGCCTGGTATAACCGGGGGTTGGTTCTGGATGAACTCCAACGTCATGCGGAGGCGATTGTCGCCTACGACAAAGTGCTCGAGCTTAGGGCCGATTTTCATAAAGCCTGGTACAGCCGGGGCTTAAGCCTAGAGCAGCTAGGGGATACGACAAACGCCATTACGGCCTATGATCAAGCCATTCAGCTTAAGCCGGACTTTCAAAAAGCCTGGTTGAATCGCGCCCATTGCCATCGCCGACTCGCTCAACCGGACGCTGCCTTGGCCGACTATGACCAAGCCATTGCGCTCAAGCCGGACGATATTGAATCCCTCCAACACCGGGGGGCGCTGCTCTGCCAGCTACAGCGCTACCCTGCTGCAGTGGAGAGCTACACCCAAGCCATTCGGCTTAAACCGGACGATGTTCAGCTGTTGCAGGCTCGCGGGGATGCCTTGGCTCAGGCCCAGCAATGGGCCGAGGCGCTGGATGATTACGAGCAGGTGTTGGCCCAACAGCCCGATGCGACCCTTATTTGGTTGGCAAAGGGGCAGGTGTTGCAGCGCTTGGGTTGGGAAGAGCGGGCGAAGCATGCCTACCAAGCGGCTCAAGAGCAGATGGATCAGCACCTCAATGAGCCCCCCAATGAGACGCCTACTGATGCAGCCCAATCCTTGCTTTGGCAATGGCAGGGCCGACTCTGCTACCAACAACGCGCGTATGGGGACGCCCTAGACTATTGCGATCGCATCCTCCAACAACACAATGATCACGCAGCGGTTTGGGGCGATCGTGGTCGTACCCTGCTTGCTCTCGGTCGAGTGGAAGAAGCGATCGCTAGCTTTGATCGCTCCCTGCAACTTGAACCCCTTACGGCAACGGTTTGGGGTGAGCGGGCCAGCGCTGCTGCTCAATCTGAGCAAGCTGATTTGCTGTTGAGTGCCTTGAGCTTACCTGCTCAACAGGAACCCACCCTCAATCAACGAGGCTTTGCCGGACAGACGGCCACTCTGAAGACAGCATTAAACAGGCTCGAACATCAGCATTACCCTGTGGCCTGGGCCCAACTCCAGCAGCGCTTAGGGGATGCCTACTATCAAGCTGGATTTGGCCAAACGGTCGATCAGATCAATGTTGAACAACTCCAGCAAGCCCTCTCCCACTATCAGCAGGCTCAGTCCGCTCTGACCCCCCAGACCGCCCCCCAAACCTACTTGGCATTGCTGGGTAGCCAAATGCGTACTGAGCTGGCGATCGAAGAACCCCAGGCTGCTCTGGCTACCCACCAAAAAGCGCAGCAGTTCTTTGAAGCGTTGCTCAGTATGCCCGCTACCCCCTTGACCGAGAAACGTGCTGGTGCCTTACAGATGGCGGTATTGCATCAACTCCGCGTGGATCTCGGCTTGCAACTGGGAGAACTGTTGGCAGCGTTGGAATGGGCAGAATACAGCCGTAACTTTAGCCTGGCCTGGCTTTGGGAACGGCTCCCCCTCCAGGAGGGAAGTCCCAAATGGCCCGCCATCCAACGCCGTTTAGATGAGCAAACAGCAATTGTCTACTGGCATCTGAGCCCCCTAGCGCTCACCACATTTTTGGTAACACGCCAAGCCCCAGAACCCACCGTTTTAGGTCGGGTTCCCAATGTGGTGCTCAATGTTGTTCTCAGTCCTGCCCTCAGAGCCCGGGTGGAATCGGCCAAGCAGAATAGCGAAGCCTCCCTTGAGTTGTTGCTGGAGTTGTTGGGCTTAGACAACACCAACGACAACAATGTCCTCGCCGCGATGCCGACCGCCACAGAGCCACCCCCTGAACCCGCTGCTGAAGCGGATGTACAGCAACGGCGTCAGGATCTCGAAACCTGGTTAGTCCAATGGCAAGACCTCCAGCAAGATTCTGAGTTGTTCCGCAGCCAGTTGCCGGAACAACTCGAGCAACTCCGTCAACTACTGCAAATCGAGGCGATCGTGACGGCCTTACAGACGAAGGGGATCAATAACTTAATCTTAATTCCCCATCAGGGACTCCATGATACCCCTGTGCAAGTGCTCTTCCCGGATCCGTTCACGGTGACATCCCTGCCCAGTCTGCGCCTGGCCCAACCCTCAACCTTCAACGCGACGAGCCGATCCGCTGCAGAGGATCCCTGGTTAAAGCCCACCGCTGTGGTTGAAGACGAGGAAGACTGGCTCTCGTTGGGCTTGGGGGAAACCCCCACCCCTCCCACACCCCAACGGCGATCGCTCCTCTGTTGGCCCAATGTCCAACCCGAGCACCCTGATCGTTGGGCCCTGCAATTGATTACCCAAGAAATGGGCAAGTCGACAGCCCCCCCTCTCGCCACCAAGACCGTCGAGGATCTAACCCAGGCGCTCGGTACCGATGCAGCTTACATTCATTGGCAACCCACCATCACAGCGAATCCCACTTGCCCACAGCAGTCGCAACTCCAGCCACCGCAACTCCAGACAGTTGACCCGCAACGTTTAGCCGTCAGCGATCTCGGCACCATTGCCCTGAATCACTGTGAGCTTTGGAGCTTAGAGATGCCTGAGGCCTGTTCATTGCGCTACCCTGAGAAAACGCCGGAAATACTGACGGTTAGTACAGTGTTGCTTAGCCAGGGAATTACCTATGTCTTGCGTCCCCTCTGGCGAGTTGAGTCGCCTGCCCATCTACTCTTTATGGTCGAGTTTTACCACCGCTTGGCACAGGGAAGTTCGGCTATTGTGGCCCATAAACAAGCCCAGATCTGGTTGCGCACGATCACCATTGGGGAACTCCTCAAGTGGTATCAAGCCCGCATTCAGCAAATGGAACCCCATCCCGACTGTGCAACCCAACTTGGTGCCCTCGTCCAGGCCATTCAAGATGATCCGATCCAAGCGCTCAATCCGGAGGATAAGCCTTACGCCCATCCATATTACTGGGCCGGCTATGTTATCGTGGGCTATCCCCTTTAAACCGCTTACAGCAGTTATCTGCGGGTCAAAATACGAACGTGAACTGCTGATTTTTACCCCCTGTGTCCCTCCTGTAAACCCTCCCTTCATTTGGTATATAAGAACCATGAGCGATGTGAACCCCAGTCCAAACGATGAGTCCCCCGTTGCTCAAGAATCTAGAATTGCCCGTCTTGAGCATCTGATTACCACCCTCCGCATTGCAGATGAGGTGGCTCGCCAGGGCTATCTCATCAGTAGCTCTGAGCTTGCGGACTTAATGGATGTGAATGCCAGTGCTGTCACCAGCCGTGGGGATCATTGGTCCTGGCGGAATTGGGTGATTTCCCGTGTCCGCCGTGAGGGCAACCAAATCCTCTGGCAGCTTGAGCTTGCAGAGCAACCCAAACTCTGAGCGAAGAATTGTCCTATAATTAGCCCTGAATGATGGGGATAGGCTCGGAACATTAAAATTGAATGTTGTTGAGTTGGCAATGACCCATGCCCAAGAAAGTGCTGATTGATACCGACCCTGGTGGGGACGATATTTATTCCCTTTTCTGGCTCCAGAGCTTGATGCGCCGGGAGGTGATTGAGCTACTGGCGATCGCCACCACCGAAGGCAATGTCTCGGCGCGGAATACTTTTAATGCGGCTTGTCAGGTGTTGCGCTTGGCCGATATTGATACGGTTGCAGTGGGTCGGGGGGTGGATGTGCCCCAGAAATATTTCACCGATGCAAGTCATATTCATGGTGCCGATGGCATGGGCAACTTGTCTCGCTCACTGCCGCCGGGCCGCCGCCGTTTTCATGAATCCCTGGTCTCAGATGATCTGATCATTCGCGTCCTCAAAGCCCATCCCTACGAAGTCACGCTGGTGGCGATCGCCCCCCTGAGCAACCTTGCTGCGGCAGAGGTCAAGGAGCCGGGGATTCTTCGCTTGGCCAAGGAAGTGGTGATTATGGGCGGTGCGTTTGACGCGCCCGGAAATATTACCCCTGTGGCCGAGTTCAACATGGCCTTTAACCCCAAAGCCGCCCAGCGGGTCCTGGCCAGCCGTGAGGACTTAGTCATTCTACCCCTGGATATTACGCGAGAGCTGGTCTTTACACCGGAGATGCTGCGCCAAGTGACCGGACTCGAACCGCCCAACCCGCTGGCCCAATTTATCGCGGACTTGGCCCAGTTTTTGATGACAACCGCCTTGCAGTATCGAGAAACGGGAGGCAAGCGGGGCTTTTTGGTGCATGATGCAGTCGCGGTGGCCTACCTCGTCTATCCTGAATTGTTTAAATTCAGCCGGGCGCTGGTAAGCATTGAAACCGAAGGTCGCCTGACGGCGGGCCAAACCATGCGCGATCGCCGCCACGGCTTTAAAACCGGGGTCAATGCTTGGGTTGCCGAACAGGTGGATGCCACCCATCTTCTGGCTTGTCTGGTTGAGGATCTGCATTATCTGGTGGCCAATACCGCAGCTTACGCCTAGGGGGGTTCAGAGTTCAGGGTTTTGTAGGGGCTGGGTTTCCCTGCCCTGCGCTCGTTCAAGAGACTCATCCAAGGTATTTGAAGACAGAACATCGAGTGATCGGGAAAACCTAGATTAGAATGAGGGGAATTCAAGGGCCAATGCTCGGCTGGCCCAGTTGTTGGCGTTGCTCTGCTCAAAATGGTGCTGCTGGACACTGCGATCCCTCCCCTCGATTTGTCGGTACTCGAAGACCTGATTCAACAGCGTCTTCAAGAACATCTGCCAGAAATGAGCCCCCTTCAAGCCAGTTGTACCCTTAAACAACAGGCTCTCCTGATGGTGGTGCAGCATCCGCTGCCCGAATTAAGCCACCCCAAGCGTATGTTTCGCCTGCTGGAAACGCTGTTTCGGGAACAAAAGCTAACCGAACGGTTTCGGGGCTTAATGTATCTTCAGGTTCAGGGTCAACTGCAGCCCTATGCCTTTGGTACGGTCATGGCCAGTCCACCTGCCGATGATGTGGCGGGTCAAGTCCGGGCGAATACCCCGATCGGAATGTTGGAACGGGGTGAAACGTCCCATCCTGAGCCCTCTCGCTTAGAGTTACCCGAGCTGAATTTGTCGAACGCTGCAGCGCCAACCGTAACACCAGTATCCCTCAAACCACCCGCCCCGTCGCCTCCTCCTCATCAGGGCCAAGTGGACATTGATGAACAGCTTGAGCCGATTCTCGACCCTGAGCAAGATCCGGCAATCCCCTTGCCGGACTTTATGACCCTTGATCCATCAGGAGATCTCAGTGAAACCGATGCCGATGAACCCCTCTGGTTGCAGCGCCTGCAGCTAGGCGATCGCCTCTGGTTACCGATCATTGCCGTGGGGTCAGTGCTGGGCCTCGGTATCTTTTTGGGCAGTCTCTATGCCTTGAGTCGCCCTTGTGTGTTGCTTGGCTGTCGCAACCTCACCGTGGCGCAAGACTGGGTTAATCAGTCCGTCGCCGTCCTGCAAAACCCCGGTTCAGGGAAAGCGGTCTTGCAAGCCCAAGCGCAGCTCGATCAATCCATTGAACTCTTGGAACGCATCCCCTCATGGTCCCGGCGCTACAATGAAGCCCAAATCCTGATTCAGGATTACGAGGCTACTGCTGCCAATGTGGCAGCGTTGGTTGCGGCATTGCAAACGGCCAATCAGGCGGCAAACTTGACCCAAGACCCCCCCTTACCGTTGGCAACCTGGCAGACCGCAGTGGAGAAGTGGCGGGAGGCAATCGCTAAGCTCGATGCTACGCCGCCCACCAGCGAGTTCTACCGTTTTGCCCGCCAGAAGATTCACGAATACCGCAAAAATTTAGCGGTGGTGGAACAGCGTCGCGACCGAGAGCAAACCGCCCTCGAAAACCTTGCTGCTGCCCAGGAAGCGGCCAAAATTGCCCTGGTGCGCGAGAATATTGCCCAGTCCGCTGCCGATTTACAATTGGCCTATAGCACTTGGCAGACCGCCGTCAATGCGCTACAAGAGATTCCGGCAGATAGTATTGTTTCTGTCGAGGCACGGCAGTTGCTAAAGAAATATGAGCCTAAGGTGAATTTTGCCCGCGATCGCCAGACCTTCGAAAAATTTGCCAACGATACCTACGCCCAGGCACAACGGTCGGCCGAACAGGCTAAAATTGCCCAGCAGCAAAACCAATGGTCCGTGGCGATCGGCCATTGGAACAAAGCCCTCGGCGCTCTCCGACAAATTCCCAAGAGCAGCTTTCACTTCACCAAAGCCCAGCCGCTGCTCCAAGACTATCAAGCCGCGTTAAGTCGGGCCGAGTCGCGGCGATCGGGCGTCATCCAACTCCAAAAGACCCGTGACGAACTAGAAAAACTCTGCACGAGCGAGCAACCACGGATCTGTTCTTTTACCGTCAACCGTGAAAAAATCAAGGTTTATCTCAGTGATGCCTACGTCCAGCGCCTTCAGGAAAACAACCTCACCGCCCAAACCCAAGGCAACATTGAAGCCCAGGTCGGCATCCGCGAACATATCGCCGTTCTGGAGCAGTCACTGGAGACCATTAGCGATCAGGTGGGGGTGACCCTGGAAATCTATCGCAATGACAATATCCTGCTCAAAACCCACAATCCGGGGTAGGGAATTGGGCGATTCTAGAGCCTCGTAGGGGCACGGTTGCCGCGCCCAACCCATCAGGGGATAATCCAGATCCTGAACCGTGGATTGCAGGATATATTGAACGGACGCAGGGCAGGGAAAACCAGCCCCTACGATTGAATTAAACCGTACTCGGTACAGGCGATGTTGCGAGGGCTTCGACCAAACGACGTACCGCTGCCACCATGGCCACTTCGTCGTTGAGTTGGTTGATGGCTGAACCGACGCCAACCCCGGCTGCCCCGGCCGCGATCGCCAGTGGTACCGTCACCGCCGATAACCCGGAAGCACAGAGCACGGGAACCGTCACCGCACGAGCAATTTCATAGGCGGCTGCCAGGGTGGGGACCGCTTTTTCAATCAGTCCGAGCGTCCCTGGGTTCTGGGGCTGGGCCGACACCCCGCCCTCAGTCTGAATTAGGTCTGCCCCCTCAGCAACCAGCGCTTGGGCGAGTTCCACCTGCTGATCCAGCGGCAAAATATGGGGCACGGTGACCGAGAGGGGAATCTTCGGCAATAGATGACGAGTCTGGCGAGTCAGTTCTAAAACTTCTGTGGCCTCGAAGCGACGGCCCTGAGCATAGAAGCTATCAAAATTACCAATTTCTACCAGATCAGCCCCCGCACCAACGGCGACCACAAACTGCTCAGGTTCCACCGCTGAAACACAGAGAGGTAGCGAGGTAAGGTCACGCACCTGACGAACCAATTCAGGGTCAGCCGCAATATCCACAAAGGTTGCGCCGCCAGCAGTGGCTGCTCGGACAATTTGACTGACACGGCGAACATCAAAGTTTTGCAGGCCACTGATGACTTTCAGGGCTCGACGCTCGGTGAGGCTAGTGTAGAGTTGAGTCTTCATGTTGTGTTGGGCTGCCCTTGGGCATTGCCTTGCCATCGATATCTTGTACGGTTAATAGTATCGAGGCTTTGTGACCTTTGCGCAAAACTCTCTAGCTTTTCGGCAGAAGGATGTGGAACAATGGAGATATTAACCACTTGCTGATTACTCAGTTTGGTGCTGTTTTAATCAGGAAAGGGTCTAGGGGTGCGTGTATACAGAAACTAGGGTTGCCGCCTACATCAACTGCGCAGCCATCATTGTGTCAGCGTGAGCAAAAGCAGATCTGCCGTCTCTTCTCCACAACAGAGTAGGTTCAGGCAATATCATCTGCAACGCGAGCTGAAACACGATGGGGTGTCGCGGATATCAGTTCACCCTTGAGAAACTGCCATGCCTTTCTCCCCTGCTAATCTCTCTGAGTTCCACAATGATGTGTTTCGCGACACGATTTTGGGACAGATTTGTGGCACCCAAACTCGGTTCCGCGATCGCTATCTTATTCTGCGGATGCTCGGACGTGGCGGCTTTGGCGTCACGTTTTTAGCACAAGACACCCATTTACCCGGTCAACAGTTCTGCGTGATTAAGCAGCTCTGTCCCCGTGTCAGTGAACAGCGAGCCATGGAAACGGCGCGGCGGCGTTTTAAGCGGGAAGCTAAAATTTTGGCAACGCTGGGCAGCCACTCGCAAATCCCGATGTTGCTGGATTATTTTGTGGTCGATAATGATTTTTATCTGGTGCAGGAATATGTGAAAGGCGCAACCCTGGCGCGTTTGGTTCGTCGTCAGGGCCCTCAACCCGAGGCCATTGTCAAGCGCCTCCTGCGTGAGATTCTGCTGCTGTTGAACTATGTGCATCAGCAGAGTGTGATTCATCGGGACATTAAGCCCCAAAACATCATTCTGGCCCAAGATCGCCGTCTTGTCTTAATCGATTTTGGTGCGGTGAAAGCCGAACTCAGTCAACTCAGTGATAGCAGTGTCAAGGGCATGACCACCCATTTTGTCGGGACGGTGGGCTTTGCACCGCCGGAGCAATTTTCGCTCCGACCGGTTTTTGCCAGCGACATCTATGCTCTGGGGGTGACCTGCCTTTATTTACTGACTGGTAAAGCGCCCTTGGACTTTAAGAGCAATCCCCGGACGGGCGAGCTTTATTGGCAAGACCGGGTGGACATTAGCAAGCGGTTTGAGAAAATCTTGACCCGGATGCTGCGTCCGGCTGTGCGCGATCGCTACCAAACCATTGAAGAAATTTTCCCGGATTTCCAGATCACATCTCCTCAGCTCGATCTTGCGGACTGTATGAATGCCCAACCCACCAAGCGAGCAACCGCTGCCCCCCTAGCCGAGACCCAAGCCCCAACCCGTCGCCCTTCTGAGATGCAGCGTACCGCCGATGCAATTCGTGACTGGAAATCTCGTCGCACCAGCGGCCCGACCCCCAAGTCCTGGTCCCGTTCTCCGAAAGGATTGCTGCGCAGTTCGAGCTAGAGAATCTTGCTGCTGAAGTTTTCAAGTCTCGATACACTTAAAGAAATACGTTGAGGTGAAGACCGTGACGGTAATCAGGGGGAGACATTGGCTGAGGAGTATAGAGACGACGATCTAAGCACTGGTGGGTCTCCCAAAACCGTTCTGAGTAAGCCGCATTCGACGACAATTTCGGAATCGGGGGGGCGAGTTCTAGAGCGGGGTATTCAGCAGCAGCAGTCCGGGCAGTTTTCTGAGGCCATCATCACCTTGCAACAGGCTTTGGCCGTTTTTGAGCAGACCAAGCACAGTAAAGGCAAGGTTAGGGCGCTGTATTACTTGGGTCTCACCCATTATTCCCTCGGTGACTATATTGCAGCAGAGCGCTCGGCTAAGTCGGGACTGGCGATCGCCGCGCGTGTGGATGAGCTGCGGCTGAGCGCTCAAGTTTTGAGCTTGCTGGGCAATACCTATCGCCACCAAGAACGGTACGACAAAGCCCTAGAGGCACAACAGCAGAGCTTGCGCTTCTTTTTGCAGGCCAAAGACCGAGGCGGGGCCATGGCGACGCTGAATAATTTGGGGCTGGTGTACAAGGCCCAAGGTAAACACGAAGATGCAATCGCTTGCCAAAAACGGGCCCTCTCCTTTGCTGAGACCCTGGGTGATCAACAGACTGTGGGTCAAGTCCTTAAAAATTTGGGCAATGCCAATTACTCTCTGGGCAACTATGCAGATGCGATCCGCTATTATCAACAACGTCTGCACCTCGCTCAACGGCTCTCAGACCGCCGCACCGCCCTACAAGTTTTTCGCAATTTGAGTAATACCGCCTATGCTCTGGGCGACTATCGGCAGGCGGTGCAGTATGGTCACGAACGTTTAGCCCTCGCCCTAGAGCTTGGGGATAACCGTGCCCATGAACAAACGCTGGGGAATCTGGGTGTGGGCTATGAAGCCCTAGGGGACTATCAGCAGGCCGCTGAATATTATGAGAAACGCCTCCAACTGGCTCGCCAGCTCGGCGATCGCCGGATTGAGCAGCAATCCCTCAATAGTCTGCGCAGCGCCTGCTACACCTTGGGCGACTATACCCGGCTGATGCAATATGGGTCTTAAGGTTTTAGCCCATTCGGGGTTAAAGCCCATCTCGCCGATCTGGGCCAAGCCCCCAGATATTCTGTAATATCCTAGAAACAGCGGCTACGAATGTAATGGGATATCAAAGACGCATGGGAGTTCATACGGATCTCGGTGGGGGTTTGATAAGATAGGCCCCAGCGAATTGGCTCACTTGCTGTCAATCGTGTGTTGGTTCGATATTACGATAAACTCCCCTACTCGATCATGCTTTAAGGAGACAAATTCATGGAACCTGACATTAAATCGGCTGAAACGGGGGCCCAAACACCGCTCAACACTGACCCTTCAGGTGCGATTACGCCTGCTGGAGATGATGCTTGGCAAGATTATCTGGGACCCGTTTCTGAGTTTCTCAAAAAGCTCCCTGGCTCGCTAGAGAAGTTCTATGCCGAGTACAAAGATATTATTGTGATTGTGGGGATTGTCTTTGCGGCTTTCATCACGGTCAAGCTGACGCTTGCTCTGTTGTCAGCGATCAATGACTTGCCCTTGATGGCTCCCATCTTTGAGATCATTGGTATTGGCTACACGGTTTGGTTCGTCTATCGTTATCTCTTGAGGGTAGAGAGTCGCAGTGAGCTCAGCAAGGATCTTGCCAGTCTCAAGTCGAAGATTTTTGGCAGTAATGTGGCTGAGGGCTGACCCCACTTAGGGCATGTCATCAGTTGATACCATAAACCTTACGGGACAAGCGATAAAGCGCCCGACCTAACAAACAGGAAAGGGGCTGTAAGGGAGTCATATCAATCGTTTGAGGTCTAACTGATAACAGCCCCTTTCATTTCCCCTGCGTGGAATTGATATGCTTCGCAAGAGAGGATGTATTTGCATCCTCTCTTTGGTTTTTTGGGGGAATAACAGCCCCTAATCTTCTGAGCGCAAATCTAGCGCCTGTTGATAGACTTTTGCCCACTCTGCCATCACCTGGGACTTGCGCAACCCCAAATCTTTGGCGATCGCCTCAATCGGCTGGCCCAGTTTGAGCTTGCCCACAATATGCTGCTGCATCTCACTTAAATCCGCCCAGAGCGTTGACCATTGGCTCGGGGTTAACCCCAGACTATGTTCTTGTAATGACGTCTGGAGCCAGTTGGCGACCAAATCAGGGCGTCCCTTAAGGGCAAAGATTTTGACGGCATGGTAGCTGACCTTTTCGCGCAGGCGATAGATCTGCTTCACCGGTACATTAAGCTGTTGAGCAATGGCTTCTTGGGGCGTGCCCTGCAAATAGAGACGGAGCCAGTCCACTGCGATGGGGTCAATCTTTTCGGCTAAATACTGTTCAAATTCAGTTTGTACCGCTTGGCGCAGGCGCTGCTGTTGTTCCCATTCTTGCTCGTACTCATAGTGAGCTGCCGCTTCGGTATCAAAGAGGCTCATCGCTGACTCGCCCTCGTCAAGGGTAATCTCTTCCGAGAGCATGCGAATGCGCTCTTTTTGCGGCACTTGGGTCATGCCGCCTTTTTGGGAGCGCCGCAGATAGTTGACAAAGCGAAATACCAACAGCGGTTGGTTGCGGATCGGTCGGAGACAATATTCTTCAATGCTGGTCAGCAGGAGCGTATTTCTGAGTCGTTCATCAGGGGTGCATTGACTAATCCAAGCCACTGTTGCCTGGATGTAGCGATCGCTATGTAACATTTCTTGAACCACCTCTTGGAGCACATCAGCGACGGCCCGGTTGCGATCGCGGCTCAGGGCAACCCAAGTACGAATCTTGTTGCGCACCACCACTAAAGACCCTAAACGCGAAATCAGACGGCGGTAGGCTTGGGTCGGGCTCACACCCAGATAGCGTTGCCCCAAAATCCGGTAGCGGTAAAGCATTGCTTGTTCGGCAATACGCAGCCCAGCAGCATCAACCCCGGTAAAGCGATCGGGATTCTCGCCAATGAGCCAGTCGACAATACTCTGCACATTGATCGGCTTGAGGTCAGGATGGTCAGTGCGGATGCGATCGCCCCAAGCCCGACATTGCTGCTCCACCCAAAGGGACTGTTGCTGCTGCTCACCGCTTGTCTGTTTTTCCATCCCTACAGTGCCACTTGGCCTCACATCTGAAATTCAGGCATTCAAATCATTGCTCACTGTGCGAGCCAATGCCATTGCTAGACATTATTCCATGACCGTACAACGCCTGCTACTGCTGCATCGATTGGGCCAAGGACAACACCATTCTCCAGAAAATAAGCAGCGGCCCCCAACCCTGTCGCAAAACCGGCTAGACTCATCAAGATCAAGAGTGTGAACGATTGCCATTCGCCATAGTCAGCTCCTTGTAACTCCAACCGTGCCAAAGACCCTGCCGCCAACAATACCACCAGGTAGATCGACTGCGCTGACCAATGAACCATGACCACGACCATGAAGGCACAGAGAATAACCGAAAAGAACGCCCGCGAGTCAGATTGGAACAAACCGTAAAACACATTGCGAACCATACTGCTGGGTGCGGTAAACACCAGGCCCATCAAGACAATCAAACAAGCTGCCAAGACCCAAACTAGCCAAAAACTGGTCAGCTTTGCCAGCAACCAGCCTAAAACCGCATAAATCAGCCAGACAATGATCAGTGAGAGCCAGGGAACCTTAGGAAAGCGCATGGGACAGTACTGAATACGAGAAAGAGTCAACAGCGAGCTGACTCTAAACTAAACCTCGTCCAGTTTGAAATGGGTTGTTTTCAGAATAGGGGAGAGGAAATCCCCATGGTCGTCCCAAACCCGGTAGGGGAGGGTTTCAAACCCTCCCCTATCTATCAGTCGTCTAAAGCAACCCATTAAGTCAGAGAGTGGTATCAATTAATCTCAGAAGCCTGATGGGACAAGTGATAGAGAGCCCGTCTCCAAAAAACAGGGAAAGGGGCTATAAGCTAGACGCAGCAACGGCTTGAAGTTTAAATGATGACAGCTCCTAGCGGCAGTTATTGGCAAGAGGACTGAGACATTGCCTGAATGATAAAGTCGAAGTAAGGTTCTGTCGCTTGAGCATCCTCGCTACTCAGGACACCCAATGCAGCTTCCTTAAGGCAACGAATGGCCTCTACCATGCCCACAACTGGAACTTCTAGGGCGTTATACATTTCCCGAACACCAATGAGGCCAATGCTTTCGATTGGTTCCTTGTCTCCTGCCAGAACGCCATAGGTAATGAGTCGGAGATACCAGCCATAGTCACGGAGACAGAGCGCACGCTCGCGCTGGCCAAAAGCATTGCCGCCCGGTGCGATAAAGTCAGGACGGCGTTTCCACAATTCCTTGCTAGCTTTACTGACGATTTTGCTCTCGCCTTCAGCTAGGGCTGCGGCAATGCGAATGCGTTGTTCTCCGGTTTGTAAAAAGGCATTGATGCTGGTGAGTTCGCCGCTGGTAGGATAGCGTAGCTCATCGTCTGCTTTGAGGATAACTTGGCTAACGACGCTCATAATTATTTAACAAATGCTTGTGAATAGGTTCTAATTGTTACTGTTCACTGTAGCATTCTTAGCCGTAACGGACATCACTCCCCCGATGAATTGGGCCCAATGAATTGGAACGGTTCTATCGTGATGTGACTCACAACCGTAACTGGGATGTGAGCGTGCCGACTCGGGAGTCGGGCCACAACAATCGCGTTACGGCCATCAGCCCAATCATCCCCCCCAGTTCACAAAGACGCATCGCTGCCATCACTCAAGATTGAAGGCTGGCCGACGATAATGTCCGATGTTGAGCGCAACCTTCTTCGTCAGCCATGCTTCCCATCAATCTACTTCCCGGTGCAGTACCTGAAATTCTTGCTGACGCCGCAGAAACTCAAGTCCTCACCCAGCACAATCGCTTGGGTTTGTTGGTGGCGATTTTGGCTGAAGATTTGCCAGCAGAGGAGCACCGTGCGATCGATCGCCTGCTATACGCCGTTAAGCGAGGTCGGATTACCCTACAGTAAGTTCCCTTTTTCCGACCCGACGCGAGAGCGTTGAACTTGGTTCGGTTACTTGGCTAGCCATTCTGTTGCTGGTCTTTGTTTATGGGCTGTTTGTTTGCGGGGCCAGTTCGCTATAGTTGGGTCAGTTTGTCCCTTTGCCAATTGGCTGACAATGACCGTACCCCAAAATCTGCTCCAGACTATCCAAGCTACCCTTGACAAAATTGTTGTGGGACAACCTGTCGTTGTTGAGCAACTGTTGGTTGCGTTGCTCGGCGGTGGTCATGTGATTTTAGAAGGCGTGCCCGGAACGGGCAAAACCCTCTTGGTCAAAGTTATTGCTCGCCTGCTGCAGTCCGACTTCCGTCGTATCCAACTCACGCCGGATGTTCTACCCGCTGATATTGTCGGCACTCATATTTTTGATCTCAACAGTCGCACTTTTTCGCTACAGCGCGGGCCGATTTTTACGGATATTCTGCTTGCTGATGAAATCAATCGCACACCGCCCAAGACCCAGTCAGCCTTGCTCGAGGCGATGGAAGAGCAGCAAGTGACCCTCGAGGGCGAAACCTTGGCGCTGTCTGAAGGGTTTTGGGTGGTTGCCACCCAGAATCCGCTGGAGTTTGAGGGGACGTATCCTTTGCCGGAGGCCCAACTCGATCGCTTTCTATTCAAGATCGTTGTGGACTACCCAGACCCGGAGGCGGAAAAACAGATGCTCCTCAATGTGCAGCGAGGTTTCCGGGCTAAACGGTTGGATCTACTCAAGGTGGAGGCGATCGCCTCCATTCCACAAATTTTGCAAGCCCGCCAACAGGTGCGCCAAGTCCAAGTTGCTGAGCCAGTCTTGGACTATGTGCTGGCCTTGGTGGCACGATCGCGCCAGCAAAATGACATTGTTTTAGGTGCCTCACCCCGAGCTGCCGTGGCCTGGCTACAAACCGCCCAGGCCCAGGCTTGGCTCAACGGCCGCGACTATGTCACCCCTGATGATGTAAAGGCGATTGCCCTACCCCTGTTGCGTCATCGCTTGCGCCTGAGCCCGGAGGCGCAACTCGATGGCGTGCAGGTAGAAGCGGTCATTCAAACCCTGCTCTCCCAGGTGTCAGTCCCGCGTTAGTACCGCAAGGCAACGTTCAGAGTGCTTATCGTTAAGATTGGCATCCTGTTGATTTTGAGCCGATGGCTTGTTTTTGCTGTGCTGTATTCAGTTGTCTCACATCATCCTACTGACCCGGAAACCCCATATAGGCAAAGTAGGTCACCATGGGCACAGTCGTGGCCACCACAAGAAGCACCACAACCCAAATGGTGGCATTGCGATCGTTTGTGTCTTCTGCATCGGTGAAGGCGGCATCAATATTTAGATTCAGTCAGCAGTTGGAGCGCACCAGGGTCGGGTTGATCCGAGAGCACTGCGATGAGGCGATCGCTGACATCCCGTAGGACTTGGTTGTATTTTGCGCCTTGAATCAACGGCGCAACCAGGGTTTTTGTCGCAATGTGGGTGGCGATCGCCACCTCTAAGGGAATCGCGTTATCGTTTTAAGGGTGTTGTGACCCTGCTAGCGGCTCAAGGACAAGGCGCAAACACAATGAATCTCAAGCCATTGCTCAGAATTTCCGCAAACATGAACTTTTCTTAACGCTTGCTTCAATTCGGCTCAGGATTCCCCTGAGTCTGATAAAAGTAGACTATTCTTAATGCTTTGTGATGTGGTACGTGGCATCAGCCAACACAGTATTTAGGTGACTAGCACCCTCTATTTGCTCACATCACATTCATCTAGTCCTGTTTTTTGCATTAACCGAGGAGAAACAATTCATGACGTTGGATGCCATTACATCCGGTGGAGATCCCCAAGTGGGCAATCTAGCCACACCAATTAATTCTTCTAGTTTCACAAAAGCCTTCATCAATAATTTACCAGCCTATCGGTCTGGCTTGGCGGCCAACCGTCGGGGCTTAGAAGTCGGCATGGCCCATGGCTACCTACTCTACGGGCCGTTCGCACTGCTTGGTCCCCTGCGCAGCACTGAATATGCTCAACTGGCCGGCTTGATTGCCGCGATTGGTTTAGTTACCATCTTGACCCTTTGCCTCTCGATCTATGCAGGCGCAGGCTCAGGTGTGCCTATTGCTACCTTGACTACGCCAGTCCCCCCCAAAGATCTAAGCACTAAGGAAGGGTGGAATGACTTTGCCAGTGGCTTTTTGCTCGGTGGCTGTGGTGGGGCAATGGTTGCCTGCGCCCTGTCTTATGTTCTGTCGCTTGGATTGATGAGCTTCATCTAGTGCAGATTCGTCTTGAGATGTTTCAATGTTATCAATCAATTTTCCATTGGATTTAGGAGAACTTCCCAATCATGTACGCTGCTTCTTTTTTACCTGCAATTCTTGTCCCCCTCACGGGTTTAGTGATGCCTGCTGTGGTTATGGGTTTGCTCTTTATCTACATTGAAAGCGAGGGTTAAGTCCCTCGCTGGACATTAAACAATGCCCAAACGTCTCATTCTTGAAGCAATGGGAGGCGCTTGGGCTCCGTGATCATGAATATATGTAAAGTGATCGCAATATTTTGAAATCTTTGAGCTAGATACTTATATGTATGAGCTTAATCGTTTTATTTGGAGCCTATTCAAACATGAACCTGATGTTACTTGCTGCAGCCGTCCCACCCACATTAGAGTGGAGCCCTAAGGTGGCTGCTGTCATGGTGATCTGCAATATTCTGGCGATCGCCATCGGTAAAGCCACGATCCCCAACCCCAGCGCTGGCCCAGCGCTACCAGCACCCAAAATGTTTGGTGGCATGGGTTTCCCTGCTCTGTTGGCGACAACTAGCTTAGGCCACGTTTTGGGAATCGGGGCCATTCTGGGTTTAGCCAGTGCTGGTGCCCTCTAATGCAAACAGCGTTTTTTGCAAAGATCGTCCCGAAAGGATCGTCCCAGTTTGATCAAAAACTGCTGCTCTGCGCTTCACCTATACGGTGGTGCTTTCTTGCCCAGGAGACGTCTAATTTGGCTTGACTGAACACCTTCATTCTTCAAACCAGTCACTGTTGACATCTATGGTGGCTGGTTTAGGCTTGTTGTTCAAAATCCTGAATATTGAATGCCAGGACGATTCTTAACACCGACTGAAAGTGCAACTGAAGTCTTGACCCGACAGCAGGGGACGCTGAATATCCTTACCATTAGCTGTCTGCGGGGGTCTCTCGATCGCCAACGTTTCCAAAACGCTTTGACCGTTCTCCAAGCGCAACACCCCCATCTCCAGTCCCGAATTTTGCCAGGATTGGGAGGCTATTGCCTCCGGTATGGTGGCGCGTCGCCCATTCCCTGGCGGATCATCCCGCTCACTGAGGAGACGCAACCCCAAGCTCAGCTCGATGCAGCGATTGATCATGAACTCAATACACCGATCGCCAGCCAGACCTGCTTAATGCGTTGTGTGTTGCTCTGGAGCCCACCCCCTGGCAACTTGCACTATTTGCTCACCACAATCCACCATGGTATTGCCGATGGTCTTTCCGCGATCTATCTCCAGCAGGCGATTCTAACAATCTATGCCCAACGGCCAAGTCCCGCCCCGACCCTCCCCCGCTCAACGGCAAGACTCTACTCAACCGCAGATTGCCTTCCCTCAGAACTATGCGGAATAAGCGGTATTGTCAAAACCCTAAGCTACTTCCCGCAATTCCTCACTCAGCGCTTGCAGCACCTCGATCGTTTCCCCACCCAGCAATGGGTTCCTGTCTCAGAGCGGCGGTGTGGTTGGCTCAGGAAAACCCTCTCTCCGACACAAACTCAAGCATTAGTTCAACAATCTCGTCAAGAACAGACGACGATGCAAGGGGTCTTGTGTGCTGCCCTCTTGCAAACCATGGCAAAGCAACTTATCCATACGGGTAAAACGAGTCTTGGCGTTGCCTGTAGCTCATTTGTTGATCTTCGCAAACGAGGCGAGCCCCACCGAGTCCCGAGTGAGCTTGGGATGTTTGCCGGTTTTATTCCTTCATTCCACCACTTGACACGGGATAGTGACATCTGGGCGATCGCACGTGATGTCCACCAGCAACTCCGTCAGGGCCTAGCACAGCAAGTGATGTTTAAGACCCTGGGGATGTCGGGATGGGTCATAGAGCAGGAGCTTTACTCGCCGGATCAACTCAATTTTCCGCTCAATGTCACCAATGTGGGTCAGCTCAACCTACCCAGTCAATATGGTGAGCTTGAGCTGGAAGACATTGCCTTTTTGCCCAGTAATAGCATTTTGAGCGGCTCCATTCTGGTGGCGGTCACCACCTATCGCGATCGGATGGTGCTCTATTTCGCTGCCTCAATGCCTAGCATCCAGCCAGCTTCTCTTGCAAACTTTAGTCAACAAGTGATGCAAACTCTGCAAATGTACAGTGCTTAGACAAAGCATTCTTTAGCGTTGAGGAGAGTTGGTATAATGTTAACCTGATTCTTAATTAACGTGAGTTTCGTTTAAGCGAAGCTATTGTATTCCTCAAAGTACTGAAATCTCGATGTTAAACCCGGTTGTCAGGGGGCCAGCCCCCCGACACCTCCCGCTGAGGGGGAGATTGCCCCCTCAGACTCCGGCAATACCGGAGCCAGTATTGTTGATTCCGCTAAGTTTCATGGGCTTTCGTACCGTTTGCTTATCCAGAACTCACGTTATTTATCATTTGCCCAGGAAAATTAAGCAACTATTGTTTGCTAGCAATGGGGCATTTCCCCTGGGCATTGTTCTAAGATTAAAGCCATGTCAGAAGATTCCATTCCTATTTCCCAAGCGATTGCTGAGCTTGAGGCCTATCGCCAGCGAATTGTTGATTCAACGCTTGAACAAGCTCGTAAACTGAAACTTTCCAAAAAAGCAACTTTAGCCAAGCTAGAGCAAAATCCTGAGATTATTAAGATCGACGCAATGATTGCGGAGTACCAAAGCCGTCAGGCGGCGGCTGATACAACTCAGTAGTTGTTCTTTGTGAGGATACACTTTTGTATGTCTTTTCAGTTAAGCGATCGTGCTAGAGAACTCATCCCCAAAGCCCGGATCATGAGTTTTGCTCAATGGGCTGAGCATTATCCACCGGAAATCATTCAGCGATTTCAAGCGGCAGATGATGGTGGACGCTATTTAGGCGCGGATGATTTTGAGGCGATCGCCCAACACCCAACGCCATCACAACATTGCCAGCTCGCAAAACGCTTGGGAGAGGAGGCCAGTGAGCTGGTTTCCCAAGCCAGAGCTGATGTTCTCAAACAATTTCCAGGCATTACTGAACCCAATGGGAAACTGTATCCTCCTGAGCGTGCAGAGGCGTGCTGGCGAGACTTTTGGCATTTCTTGCGCTGTGTCACCTATGGTGTTGCCAGCGGTATTGTCCAGTTTACGGATGCAGACGGTTTACACTACATGAACTTGCTCTATCAAGAGCTAAAGGTACTGCTCCCCGCTATGGTTTATGGTTTAAAAGTCCTCAAGAACACCAGCATTGAACAATCTGAAGCGGCTAACATTGCGCCTTATTTTGACCATCTCATTGGGAAATTGAAACAATTCGAAGCGTAGCAGTGGAAAGTTAGACTTCTGCGGTCTCAGCCAGTTTGCGCTCTAGGTCAAACAAGAAACCATGAATGTACTCCTCCGTCCATTCCGGGCCATAAAAACGTTGAAACATTCCACGGGCTGGATCTTTCTCAGCACGATAGCGGAGGTATTTTAATTGTGCGTCCTTGATTTTCGGCAACATCTCAGTTGGAGCGGGTTTCGCTTCGTCAACAAACCCAAGATAAGCCTGGAGGTAATCTTTGAATGCGTCAAAAACTCGGGTAGAGACGACTTCATTCTCTTGCAAGCGACTCCACAAAAAGGCAGGCGAAAAGAAGGGTTGTGCTTCTTCCGGAAAATCTCCTCCCCAGGGAAGATACTGTTGATGATGTTTAAAGGTTTCAAGAAGAGGTTTTGTGTACTTCACCTGGTAGCTTGCATCATCTCGAAACAAGGGTTGCATATCAATCGCGATTAAATGTCCCCCAGGGAGTGTCACGAGATCAGCACCAAAAAAAGGTAAGTCATATTCCAACTCAGGGAAAATAACGAAATTCAAGACCTGCAAGAAATCCCCACCTTGTACATGAGCTGCACGAATTTGACGCAACTTAGATGCCTGGTAGCCATGGCTTGTGGTTTTAACTTCTTGCGCTTTCTTTTTACTCCCTGTTGTTGCTACCTTAGATTCAAACCCCTCTGGAATTGGATAACTTGATAGCTCTAGCGCATCTTTGAGGGTGGCGATCGCCCAATCCAAAAAAGGTTGATACAAAGTCATTGGTGTTTTTTAAATGAAACCTAATGGGCTACAGAAACTGGGGTGGCATCAGCAAAGAGGAATTCATAGAGGAATCGATTTGCCCATTCTTCACCAAAGTAGCTACTAAACAAACCATGAGCTGGATCACGTTCAGCACTGTATTGATCATAATCTTTTTGTGCTTGGACAATACGCTGAATACCTTCAGGAGATTCAATTGCTTCGACCTGCTCAAAAACCTCAAGATACAGATCAACATAGTCCTTGAAGGCAGGGAATACACGCTCTTCTACACTGCGCTCGTCAACTCTTGCAAACAATAGATTTTTGGAAAAGTATTGATTGGCGTCGTAAAATCTCATGCCCAGATCCTGTGCCAAATCATCATATTTATACCGCAGAGCACTCATCGGCTCAATATATTTGGACTGATAATCCTCATCGCGAAATAGCGGCTGAAAATCGATGACCACCAAGTTTTTCTTCTTTCCAAAATAAAGCAAGTCAATGCCCAATACCGGCATTTCATACTTGAAGCTTGGATAAATGACCCCGTTGAAAACTTGTGTCGAATTTCCCGCATCAATATAGGTGTAACGAACTTTGCGAAATTCTGGGCAAGCGTAATGCCAACTTTCTATTTTGGCTGGATTACGTCCACGCTTAGAGATCTGATGCTCTAGCCCTTCTGGAATAGATTGCTCAACTAAGTTGAACTCTTTAAAAAGAACCTGCTCCAGATATTCTTGGAAAATTTTGTACACGATCTGATTATGACTTGTGTAAGTTAATGTCTTAGTAAAGTTGAGTTGTGAATCCTTTGGAAATCTAATACTTACTCTTAGGCTATCTTCTATGATTAAGCACGAGTATATAAACCTTTGGTGCTAATAGTAAGCCTTTTTTTGTGAATCTCAAATAAGCCTTAACAAAACTAAATAGTTTATTTGATCTTACTTGCCCATAATTTCTCCTAAGGAGAATTTTTCTCAATCCACAAGTTCTTGATTGGAGGGAGAGATTCTGGTTTTAGTTCAGGAGAACTATATGAGGGGCGAATTGAGGTGGTTGAGCCACGGATATCAGGACGGCAGGAATTAAGCTAGCAGGATCTCAAAATCCGTAAGTGCACCTGTTCTGTAGGTGATTTGACCCCTAAGCCTAATGGATCTATGAACTCCGCCTTATGGCATTGGAATGCTCCAGATGTTAAGGGGGCTTAGGTAACGAAATGTTACTTTCTCCATCATAAACAAGACAGACGAGCGGATCGTCCCATACATTTAGCTCCAGACAAGCCGGAAACGTAGCAACGACTACAACTCAGGACTTGTTCCGAAAACCCTATCAAAATGAATTTTGGGAGAATTACATGCTTGATAAATTCTCAAGAGCAGTTGTTTCCGCTGACTCTAAAACTGCTTGCATCGGTGGCGCAGAACTCGCTGACCTCAAGGGCTTCATCGCTGAAGGCAACAAGCGTCTTGACGCTGTGAACTCTGTTGCTAGCAACGCTAGCTGTGCAGTTTCCGATGCGATCGCTGGCATGATCTGCGAAAACACCGGTTTGATCCAAGCGGGTGGTAACTGTTACCCCAACCGTCGCATGGCTGCTTGCCTGCGTGATGGTGAAATCATCCTCCGCTATGTAACCTACGCTTTGCTCGCTGGTGATGCTTCTGTCCTCGAAGATCGTTGCTTGAACGGCCTTAAGGAAACCTACGCTGCACTGGGTGTTCCCCTTCAGTCCACTGCTCGCGCTGTCGGCATCATGAAGGCGATCGCGGTTGCACACATCAACCAAACCAACACCGAAGCCATGGCTGGTGCTCGCTACACCAAGAACGATCAACCTCAGGGTGACTGCTCCGCTCTGACTGCTGAAGTTTCTAGCTACTTTGATCGCGTTGTTGCTGCTCTGAGCTAGTTGTTGCATCGTCAACGCTTGAACTCAATACCAGCTCCCACTATGCCGATCAAATCTTAATTAGGAGATAGAAAAACAAATGAAATCCGTTATCACCACTGTTGTGACCGCTGCTGATGCGGCTGGTCGTTTCCCCAGCTCCTCTGACCTGGAGTCCGTGCAAGGTAGCATCCAACGTGCTGGTGCTCGCCTCGAAGCTGCTGAGAAGCTCGCTGGCAACATCGACAACGTTGCTAAGGAAGGCTACGATGCTTGCATCAAGAAATACCCCTACTTGAACGAAGCCGGCCAAGCTAACTCTACCGATACCTTCAAGTCCAAGTGTCAGCGCGACATCGCTCACTACCTCCGTCTGATCAACTACTGCCTCGTTGTGGGTGGTACCGGTCCCCTGGATGAGTGGGGTATTGCTGGTCAGCGCGAAGTTTATCGTGCCCTGAACCTGCCCACCGCTCCCTACGTTGCGGCGCTTAAGTTCATCCGCGATCGCGGTTGTGCTCCTCGCGATATGTCTGCTCAAGCTCTGCTTGAGTACAATGCGCTCGTTGACTATGTTATCAACTCCTTGTCCTAATGATATGGGATTTGCTAGCTAGCCTCAGTGCTTAGCACCTCATTTTTAAGGCTCTCTACAGGTTCCTTTTAATTAAGGATGTCTGTAGGGGGTCTTTTGTATTTGTTAAATAATATTGATTCTGCCCTGACGACAGCCGTCTTTAAGGACTTATCGTGACCTCTGATCAACTATTTGAGCAACTGAAACATCCCAACCCCAATATGCAATCCCGTGCCATGCGCGAGATTGCTGAGTCTCGTGATGAACAGACGATTCCTAAGTTAATGGCAATTTTGGATGCTGAAGATATTGGGTATCGGCGCGCTGCTGTCAAAACCATGGGCGTCATTGGTCCGGATGCAGTGCCAGTTCTCGCGGAGAGCTTAACCCAGCATGAGAATCCAACGGTTCGAGCCAGTTGTGCTAAAGCCCTAGCTCAGGTTGCAGTTAATCACAAGGCGGTGGCTTTTCCAGACGTTGGCGTTCAAGCCCTCAGACAAGCAGTCAATGACCCTGATCCGGTAGTACATTTGGCAACCGTTATGGCGCTAGGAGCAGTCGGCCCCGACGTGTTTGAGATTTTAGCGGAGACCCTGACAACAACGGAAAACCCTGCGATCGCCGTTGCAACCGTCAATGCGCTGGGTTCCTTGGGCGACCCCCGTTGCCAGGCCATCTTAGAAGAATTTGCCCAAAACGACTCGGTGGATCCCTATATAAAAGAATCCGCTGTAAGCGCTCTCTCCCGCTTGGAGATGCTCAGCAAGAATCAACGACCCTAGCCCCCAAGCCTGTCTTAAGCTGACTGATTTTTAATTTAACAATAAAGTTGCTCGCACCACGCGATAGTCTTCGTCTTGCTTGAGCGTTTGCCGGGCTGCCTGAGCATCTGAACTGCTAAAGCATTTCAGACTTCTGGCGACACTCCGACGCACCCGCCATCCTTCTGCGGAAACCAGGGGTAAAAGATGACTCAAAGCCGCTGCTTCGCGGGAAGAATTTGCAAACTGGCCCAACGCTTCGATCGCAGCTTCAGTCACAGTGAAATCAACGCCCGCCAAACTGGCAATACAAATTTCATAGAGCGCTGCTGCTGCTGCTTCACTGGCAGGAAAGTCCAGCAATGCAGCAATGATGCTACGGTGCACCAGCCAATGTTGGTTACTTTTGAAGGCTTCAATCAGATGAGAGAGGGACTTTTCGCCATATAAAGCCAACGAGTTGGCCGCTTCTGCTCGTACATTATGGTCACGATCGTTGGTGAGCATACGACAGAGCAATCCAAATGCTTCCTCACTTTGGTGCTTGCCCAAACCCATGGCAACTTGCGATCTCACTAAAAATTCTGGATCATCAACAAGACGTTGGAGGAGTGGAACCACAGCTTCAGCGGAACATTGTCTAAGCTCCCGTAACCCCCTCAATCGTTGCTGGGGCTCCTCGCTCTCTAGATGCGCTTTAATCGCCTCAATTTCCATAGCCGGGTTTGAATCTCCTGAATTGACTTAGTGCCTCCGCTCAGCGGAGCCTCCCCTATTCTAGAGCAAAGACACCGATGATTGTGGATTTTTATTGCGAAATTGTACAATAGTCGTCATTTTGATGTAGATGAGGCGATTCCAAAGTTTTGTAACTTTCTCTCTCATATACAGGACAGGGTTGAACCTCATCCCCTAGATTCTAGGCAGGCAGAACTGTATCATTTGATGCGCTTTGGAGCGGCATCTGATGCAGTCTGTCAACTCAATTTGAATTTATTAAAGATTTACTGAGGTTTAACACATGAGTGATTTAATCACTATGGTTGGAGCTGCGGCTCCACTAGAACTGCGCCCAGCAACGATTGAAGCTGGTGAATCTGAGCTGCAAATTATCATTCGTGCAGTTTATAAGCAAGTGTTGGGCAACGCCCATATTCTCGATAGCAGTGAATTCACCAGCGCAGAATCCATGTTGCGTAATGGTGATATCAATGTTCGAGATTTTGTACGTGCTGTCGCCCAATCTGAACTGTACCAAGCTCTCTATTTCCAACCTTCCTCTCAATACCGATTCGTCGAGTTAAACTGTATTCACTTGCTCGGCCGTCCGCCCTTGAGCCAAGCTGAAATTGCCGAGCATGTGGCAATTT
Organism: Cyanobacteria bacterium P01_G01_bin.54; assembly: GCA_039180005.1. Taxonomy (GTDB): domain Bacteria; phylum Cyanobacteriota; class Cyanobacteriia; order Cyanobacteriales; family Spirulinaceae; genus SIO3F2. The sequence goes on from JBCDEB010000001.1 coordinate 29,442, forward strand.
ATATTAATCATGGCTATGCTGCTGATATTGATTCCTATATCGATAGTGAAGAGTATTTAAGCAGTTTTGGGGAAAGCATCGTTCCTTACAATCGTAGCGTGAATACTCAGGTCGGTTTTACCACTGAGACCTTCAATCAGACGTTTTCGTTGCTCCGTGGGCCAGGGACTAGTACTAGCAACAGTAGTACCTCTCAATTGATCAGTAGCCTTGCTGCTAACTTTGCCACTCCCATTAAGCCTGCAACAGCAGGAAGTGGCAGCGGCGGTAATACTGTGAAGCGATTCCAGATTCGCTACTCAACGAGTGGCGCAGCAGCTCGTGTGGATAAGTATAGTCAGAAATCTATGACTGTGGGCTTCAGCCAAATGTCTGCATCAGTTCAGGCTATCCATAAAACGGGTGGGCGGATTGTGAGTATTACTGAGGAAAGTTGAGCTTCCTGGTTGTCATAACCAAGATGCTCTTCGCTATGTTGAGGGCGCAGAGCATCTTGGTCAACGTTTTCTAATTCCAATCATCGTCAAGCTCACTGTTTTGTTGCAAGCGCTTAATGGCAAGTTGTAAAACAGGTTTGACACCTATATTTTGCTCCTGACTCAAACGATTTTGCAACGGTTGGATAGCCTGGCTATTCTTGAGCTTAATCAAGGCCAGCGCTAGGGTCTTCCGGACTTCCGGTTCAGGGTCGCTCAATCGGTTGAGTAAATCCGGTAGTCTCTCCTGAGACTGTACATTCCCCAGGGCCGTTATGGCTTCAATCCGGACTGCCGGTTCGGGATCATCCAGTCCCTGCCTCAGTAAGGCCAAAGCTTGGCCATCTTGCTGATCCTGTGCCAGACCCGCTAATGCTCCCATAACAGCACAGCGAACATCTGCGCTGCTAGAGTTAAAGGCTGCATAAAGATGTTCCCTGGCTTCAACGCCCACGAAAGACAGAGCCCAAGCAGCGTGGCCCTTGATGGTTTCAGGATGCTGAGGATGGGTGAGGATCTCTAACAAAGCCAAAACCGAAGCTTCTCCCATTCGCGCCAATGCCCCAACTACCGAGCCCTTCACCACTTGATCCTTATCGGTTAGCAGCACCTGAATGAGCGTCGGAATGGTTTTGGGATCACCAATCAGGGTAAGGGTCTTCCCACTGGCTCGGCGAACCACCGGATTGGGATGGCTAGTTAGCGCTTCAAGCAGATGGGGCGTGGCAGGCGCTTTGATTTTACCGAGGAGTTCTGCAATCGCCAGTCGTGTCATCCCCCGTGAATCTGCAAAACCAGCGACTAGTGCCTTTAAAACATCAGATTGGGTGGGATCAAACGTCTGAGTAAACCATTGTTCCTGAACCTGCTCAATGAGTTGATCGAGCGTCTGTTGTTTCGCAGAAAGGGCAGAGGGCTGAGATGACGGGGAAAACATTGAGTAAAGATTTGAGATAATGAAGGGGGAGTAAAACACAGGCTACCTTTATAATCCTAGCGTTAATGCTTAAGCAGAGCAAACCTCCTTGTTTCAACAACATTGGGACGACAATTACAATTATCTCAAAATGGTATAATCAAGTTCATTAAAGTGGCTCGCTTCTCTTTGAGTTCTTTGCTGATCAAGCGTTATGTTGCTTTAAACAAGGGCGCAGCCCAAATCATTAATTATTTGCGAATTCCTTTATTGAGTGATGACGGTAGACCAACGCTTCTTCAATATGTTTCCGGGCTTAACCGAAGAGAAAGCCATTGAAATCTTAGCCACGCCGCTTGAGCAACTTGATGATTCCTCCGATCGCTATATTGCCGCTTCACATTTGATCAATTTTCCGACAGAGCGATCGATCAATGCCTTAATTGCTACAATCCAGGATCTCGATCCGGCAATGGATCATCGGATTGCCCGTCGTAAGGCTGTGGAAAGCCTCGGTCGCCTCAAAGCAAAGACCGCGCTTCCGGCTATTCGCGCTTGTCTAAAGGATTCTGATCAATACACCGTTGAAAATGCGGTCTGGGCGATCGGTGAAATTGGCACTGAGGATGAAGCAATTAAAGCTGAGATTGCTAGCCTGCTAGAGAAGGAAAACCAAAGCTATCGCGTCATCATCCAAACTTTAGCCGACTTTGACTATAAACCGGCGACTGCCGCCATTGAAAAGCTCACAACTGACAAGGATAAACTCACGGCAAGTACTGCAATTACGGCGATTTGTCGCTTGAGTGGTGATTACCAGCCCATGAGTCAAGTTGTTGATTTTTTGCAACATGAGCAGGTCAAAGTTCGACGTGCAGCCGTCCAAGATTTGATGAGTGCTCAATATTATACGGCGATCGCCGCCATTGCCAAATGTCCTGTATCATTGGTTTTTCGGATACGTGCTTTAAGACGCTTAGCTCAGGCTGGATTTCCTACTCAAAAAATCACCTTTTCTGATCTTGAGCCCTATCTTGATGCCGTGATTTTAGATCATCCGAGAGCGATCGAGATGGTTCATGAATATGATCAACAACCTAGTTTGGATTTCGTGGTCAATGAGTTATATCAAACCGACTTTGGTCGTTGCTACTTGGCAACCCAAACGATGATTGAGCATTATGCTGAAGTAGCCGGGCCAGCCCTAATGACCACCTATGAGAAGGAAGCCCATAATGATTATGGTGCCCACTATCATGTCATTAAGCTTTGGGGCTGGCTCAAGTATGAATCGGCGCGAGCTTTGGTGATCAAAGCATTACACAATACCGAGCCTCAATTTCAAAAATCCAGAGGCGCAGCAGCGATCGCCCTTGCCCAATTAGGAGGAGCGGAAGCCATCCCTTTACTCAAAGAACAGCTAGGTACCTCGATTTTTGGTCTGAAGTATGCTTGCATTTTGGCTTTGAATCAACTGGGATATCAAGACTTCGCGTCTATTGTTGATGAGGAACCGGAGCCTTTGATTCGCAAAAAACTTGAACGCTTATCGGCTGGTTCAATTTAACGGATATATCCCAGTTTGGCAGACCTCCTCCCCCCCAATCTCTCTCCTAAGCTTGGAAGAGAGACTTTTGATCTCGCTCCCTGCTCCCACAATAGAACTTTAAAAAATAAATTCAGTGATTTTCCATAGAACTACGGTTGGGGATTTTCTGTATCTGTCGACTTCCTGATCAATAAATCGTTATAACCAGCAAGCCGCACAATAATTTGGTTGGCACTCTTGTTGAGCCGGCCGATTTCCTGAACCTGTCGCTCTAAAGTCGCTCTGACCTCAACATTGGGACAATGAATCACCAGATCGTCAGCCCCGGTTACCCATTGCAATTGACAAAGCTGAACGATAGGGAACTCGCTCTTAAGGTGTTGCAGTAAAAGACTCCAGGCTTTGAATTTTTGCAGCCATTCAGAATCTTTGAGTTTTGCTTCAATTTCACGTCTTAAGGGGTTTTGCTCTTCAACCATGATCCACTTAGCCCACTGGGCATCCCAAGGTTGCGCCAGTATGGTTGCGTGTAAATGCATTCCAAGTGCCCAATTCTTCTTTAGAAAAACTACAGAGCATCGCTCGGGTTTCTGCATTGAGCCCCTGGGCATGACTAAAGTCAGCGCCTGCAATACTTTCCAGTTGTTCCAGATTGGCATCCGTGAGATCCGCCGCTCGAAAATCAGTCTCTCTGAGGGTTGTGCCCGTTAAACGGGCATTTCGCAGATAAGCACCCATTAAGCACGCTTTGGTCAAGTCGGCACCACTTAAGGCTGCATCTTTGAGGTTAGCTCCTGTTAAGTCTGCCCCGCTCAAATAGGCCCCCCGCAAATTTGCGCCTTGTAAATCGGCATTAATCAACTTAGCGGTGTTTAAAAACACACCGCCTAGATTGGCTCGCGGTCCGATCGCACCGGACTTTCGATAATCAAACCCTTGCGGCCAGGTCGTGTGGCTATCGTAGTAAGATAAAGTGAGTTTAGCGGTATCAAGTTGAGCCTCAGTCAACATTGCTCCCTGCAATTGAGCACGAAACAAAAGCGCATCCTGTAAATTCGCTTGGCATAAGTTTGCCCCTTGTAAGTTTACTCCCCGTAAATCTGCACCTTGGAGGTTGGCTGCGCTTAAATTTGCACCAGCCAAACTGGTTGCAATTGCATTGACACCCGCTAAATTCGCCCCAGACAGATCAATCGAATCTAAAACAACCGCTTGTAAATCAAATTGCGTTAAATCTTGACCCTCAATTTTGGCCTGTTGTAGCGCTTGAGAAGAATCTATCTGTTTAAGAGTCATCTATATTATAGAGTTACTACTAAAGTGAGCCTGTATCACCGTAGATTCCGCGAAGGAATGATTACGAGAAGTTGCGTATACCTCTTGAGCGGTATAGAATAAATTCGCCAGAAGGTTTTGAGACAGCTCCATTCTCCAAAGATCTCTCAATACGAGCTCCTCCAACAAAGCCCCTGTACTACTCTTCAGAGATGAACGCATCTTGCATCATCTGCTTCATCCTATAATTGCCCAGGAGCTTAGCGCAAACAGCTTCACATTCCTTAAAGAAAGTCTTGTTTTTTTGAAACCGAGTCAAACTTGAGCATTTCTATAAATATTTGCCATGCCAAAGCAAACATTAGCCCCAATGAATATGATGGACTTTTTTCGTAAAAGTGAGGGCATTTGGTTGTCCCAGCGAACAGTCCATCACTTCGATACGCGTGCAGACGAATCCGGGGAATCCAACTTAATTATTGATGTGTTGGCTGCTGATGATGAGCGAGTCAAGTCCGTTTGCAGTGAACAAAATATTGACTCCACTTTGGCCGTGGGAGGAGCCAGTTTTTTGTGGCAGCACAACCTAGAAGATACTCAACCCAATCCAGATTATGCAGCTGTCCTAGTTGATTTGCCCAATCCAGATAATCCCACCCAAGGTGCATTCTTGCGCAACCGGGGCTATGTAGAAGGGATTCCTGTCATTTGCCAGTATCATTTTGCACCGGATGGAGTTTTAACCATTAATACTGAATATGAGCGGAACCAAGGGACAGAAAGATGCTGGTTTATTAATGATAACTTCCGAGTTCGAATTACGATGGCTAAGATGATGAATGGTGTGAACTTAATGGGATATTGCTCAGAACGGCGTTGTACTGCAGAGGCAGAGATTGAAGCGGCATTAGCCAGAAACCGTGATCGCGCTCAACGCTAGAACTTAAATCGATAACCCTAAGGATCGGATTTGCGGTGTCAAGAAAAAAACAAAAATCTTTATTATTCGAAGAGATGGCATCGATCGTTCGTACTTGACTGTTTGCAGCATGCAAATCAAGTTCTGTAACAAACAAAAGGTAATCTATTTTAAGAAACTGAATCTATGGTATCCGTATCCTTACCACAATTGCATGAATTTACAAAGGTTTACATAAATCCGTATCTTATCATTAAGGAGATAGAGCACCATGCTGGACACGGTTCAACTGGACGTGAATGCGTCGAATGTTGATTTTGACATCATTATTAATTCTGTATACCGTCAGATACTCGGTAATGCTCATGTAATGGACAGTGAGCGCCTATGGGCAGCAGAATCACAGTTGCGAGATGGCCGGCTGACGGTGCGAGGGTTTGTGCGGGCTGTGGCGAAGTCACCACTATATCGCGCTCGATATGTTGAGAATTGCCCACGCTACCGAACGACAGAACTTAATTTCAAGCATCTTCTCGGTCGAGCCCCTCGGAATTATGCAGAAACGGTGGTTCATAGCGATATCCTTGATCAGGATGGGTTTGAAGCCGATATTGACGCTTATCTAAACAGCATTGAGTACGATCAGGCATTTGGTGAATGGGTTGTTCCTTACGACCGAGGGGACATGAGCTTTAATGCCCAGACGACCATGAATTTCGTCAATACAACAAAATTACAGGGAGCAATGTCTAGTAGTGATGTCGTTCCCCAATGGGTCAATATTTCCTATGCGTTGATGAAGCGGGAACGGGATGCACGTCCCATCTCGCCGCTAACAGTCTTTGCGCCAGTTGCAGGAAGGCTATCATCACCATTCGCTAAACCGTCCTTCACCCTCTTGCCCAAACAAATGTTTACTCCGGTAGAATGCCACCCTGGTGCATCAGAGAGTGATCTAGAGGGAGCTATCCGAGCTGCGTATCGTTCTATTTTGGGCAATGCCCATGTGATGGAGAGCGAACGCTTGACGGTTCCTGAATCTCAATTCCGTCGGGGCCAGCTGAGTGTGCGGGAGTTTGTGCGGGCGATCGCCCAATCCGAACTCTATCGCTCTCGCTTTTTTGATAACTGTCCCCGCTATCGGGCGACCGAGCTGAATTTCAAACACCTGCTGGGTCGTGCCCCCCACGACTATGGTGAGACGTTCTACCATAGCCAAATTCTTGATACGGAGGGCTTTGCCGCAGATATCGATACCTATATCGATAGTGATGAATATATGGAGAGCTTTGGCGAAAACACCGTACCCTTCTGGCGCGGTGACCAAAGTCAAGTGGGTCAGAACCTCCTGGGCTTTATTAACTCCAACCAAATTCAAGGGAGTTATTCAACCAGCGATAAAGCGATCGGCTCTGATGCGAAGGTTGCCACCGCGCTGATGCGGAAAGCGCCATTGGGACGGCTCAAAACAGTTGACGAGATTCTTAAGTCCGTACTCATGCCACGGACGTTTGTCAGTACAGCGACTTCAGCACAAGCTCAAGCCAAGACGGCTGAATTTGAAACCTTAAAACAAGAATGTCAAGCGCAAAATGCTGTCATTGCCAAGCTCCAAGCGCAGCTTGCGGACCTCCGACCGGCAGCTGCTTTGGGCATTGCTGTATTTGGCTCCTGGCAGTCCGACACGCCATCTCTAACGACAACAGCCGAGCCAATTGAGTTAGAGGACATTGAGAGCTATCCCGAGCTGCAAAGCTGCCGAGACCAACAACAGAACCTGATTGAGACATTGCAGTCTCAAATTGCCGATGCCCGTCGCTATGAGGCAGTGGCAGGCGGACGTCTCAACCGTTGGCGCAACCGTTCGTTTTGATGATCCTCCTCTGAACAGGCTCGATGCAAGCCCAATTCCTCTCTCCTGAGTCGTAGCTGTTCTTGATCGGCTCCTATGACCCATAAACCAGGAGGAGATGGCGTTTTGCATGAATTTTCCTCCTGGGAAGAGGAAATGGTCAGAAGGTTAGTTCCGATAAGCGGCAAAAGTCGGGGAGCCTCCCATTGTGGGCTAGCTGGAGTTTGTTACAAAGTTTAAATTAAAATTCATCTACTGCCACATTGAAGGATAAACTCTCTGGGTATATACATCTGAAATTCAACAAACCAGAGTTTAAAACTCGATATCCTATAGCATGTTGGCTTGTTAATCGTCAAGCCTTCATGCGAAAGCAGCGGCAAGCATAAATGCACTGCCTGGATAGTTATAGGTGAGAGTTGGGTTGAATTTAAATGCTTACTAATTAACAATCTAAGGAGACAAGAGATGGTTTTTGGACCAGCATCCCAACTGGGCGTTGCTCGTTTTGAAGATATCCCCCCCAATGAATCTTGGCCAGGGCGCTCTGATGACGATGCGGAAATTACAGTCAATGCCGTCTACCGTCAGGTTTTAGGCAATGCTTATGTCATGGAGAGCGAGCGGCTGGCTGTTGCCGAATCTCAGTTCAAGCTCGGCGAGTTGAGCGTCCGGGAATTTGTTCGCTATGTTGCCAAGTCCGAGCTCTATCAATCTCGTTTCTTCGATAGCTGTCCTCGCTACCGTGCCATTGAACTGAACTTCAAGCACCTTCTGGGTCGCGCCCCCGACGGCTTTAGCGAGATGAAAGCGCATAGTGCAATTCTTGATACGGAAGGCTTTGGGGCTGAAATTGACTCCTATATCGACAGCGATGAGTATATGACCTTTTTTGGCGAAGATACTGTGCCTTTCCATACCGGATACAAAACTCAGCCGGGCCGGAGTATGGTTGAATTTACCCATATGTTCAAGCTGCTGCGGGGTTCATCCAGCAGTGACTTCAAAGGCAGTCTGAGCGGTAAAAAACCAGTCCTGAACAAGCTGGTGATTAATGAGAATCCCGCACCGATTGTGGCTCCCTCTGGTGGAACTGAGGGTAATGGTTGGTCTTTCCAAACTCCAGGGGTCGATCCGTCTCCGCTCAAAGGTTCGTTGTCTGGGGCAGATGGTCGCGTCTTCCGTGTCGAAATCACGGGCTATCGTGCCAATGTGGTTAACCGTGTCTCCAAGTTCCGCCGCACCAACCGAGTTGAGCTGGTTCCTTTTGATAAGTTGTCTGAGACCTACAAGCGTGTTCACCGCCAAGGTTGCATGATCGCCAGCATTTCGCTGGTATAGATCTTTCGGCTACTGGCGCTCCAAGAGTGCAAGTTCGTTTGCGCTCTTGGTATATTTTTTTGAAACCAATAAATAGATATTTAAGGACAAGTTAAACCATGGTTAGTACTGCTCCTGTCGAACTTTGGACAGGTTTCTCAAGTGATGATGCCCAAGCCGTTATTCGTGCGGTTTACCGCCAGGTACTGGGGAATGCTCACATCATGGAGAGTGAACAGCTCTCGATCGCTGAATCTCAGCTTCAGGATGGCACCTTTTCGGTGCAAGAGTTTGTGCGTACGGTTGCAAAATCCGATTTCTACCGAGCACGCTTTTTTGAGACCTGTGCACCCTATCGTTTTGTGGAGATGAACTTCAAACATCTGCTCGGTCGTGCGCCGAAAGACCAAGCAGAACTGTCTGAGCATATTCAGATTGTGGTGAATCAAGGCTACGATGCTGAGATTGATTCCTACATTGATAGTGCGGAATATCAAGCCGTCTTTGGCGATAACACGGTTCCTTACTATCGGGACATCAGCCAAGTTGGCTTTAAGCAAGTCAGCTACAACCGGATGTTCTCTGTGGTGCGCGGCCCGGCAGAAAGTGATAAAGCCGTAAAAGCGTCTCAGCTTGTGGATAGCCTGGCAACTAATAGCGCTGTCGCCATCAATCTGCCTAACACAGGTCGGATCGCAGGCTATAAGGATGCGACTGAGAAGACCTTCAAGATTGTGGTACGCGGTGCTAAGTTCGATAGCCAACGTCGCCGCCGTAGCACGACCGAATATATTGTCTCTGGGGCGAAGATGACGCCCAAGATTCAGCAAATCAATCGGATGAGCGGCACGATTGTCAGCATCACTGAAGTTGCTTAATGGCTTTAATCTAAAGGCGCATACATGATGTGCGCTTTGGCAAAACTTATTTATCACACCATCAATAATTTTAGGAGAATAAATTCCAATGGCTGTACTTTGGGCTGTAGATTCTGACCCTATAGAATTACGACCGGACTTTACAGAAAGTGACTTACAAACTGTGATTCGCGCCGTTTATAAGCAAGTTCTCGGTAATGCTCATCTGCTAGAGAGCGATCGCTTTGTTAGTGCTGAGTCCTATCTCCGCAATGGCGAAATGACTGTTCGCCAGTTCGTCAGTGCGGTTGCGAATTCTGATCTGTACCGTGATCGTTTTTTCAACGCCTCATCTCAATATCGCTTTATTGAGTTGAATTTCAAGCATCTGCTCGGTCGTGCTCCAGAAGATCAGGCCGAAATCTCTGCGCATGTCCAGCTTTACGCTGCCGAAGGTTATGAAGCAGAGATTTCCTCCTACGTTGATAGTGAAGAATATCTCACTGCCTTCGGGGAAAATATCGTTCCCTATGCTCGGGGAACCCAGAGCCAGGTGGGTAGTAAGAACGTCAGCTTCAATCGCGCATTTGGTTTGTTAGGCGGGTTTGCCAGCTCTGATAGTGGTACCGCCAGTTTGCTCGTCTCTGATTTAGCCGCCAATCTTCCCACTGCCATCTCGGAACCTTCTGGCATTGGTGCTTACACGAACACCAGCAAGCGCTTCCGGATTGTGGTTTCCAAAGGGACGCTTACCCCAGTGATGAAGCGTAGTGTTAACACCTATGAAGTGGATTACGCTCAACTCACTCAACGTATCCAGTCCATCCAAAAGCTGGGTGGTAGTATTCTGAGTATTACTGAGGTTGCCTAACCTCCATGGATTGATTTCGAGTTCCGATCAGGCTACAAGCCTGATCGGTTTTTATTATGCAGAGTATACTTCTCTTTTCAGAGATATCTTGTTTAAGACTAAGCTGAACATCTGAAATCCATGGATATTGATACTTTTGTTAATCAGTCGATTGGGACTTGGCGCTCGCAGCGCAGTGGGCATAATTTGGCATTTCAACATTTTGAAGAAGTTCGCTCAACGATTGAAATCAGCGCCGTTGAGTCAGACTCCCCTGGTGTTTTGACCTTATGCCAAAGCTCAGATATTGACCCGATGTTGATTACCAGCCCCTTCCGGATGCAATGGGAAGGAGAGTCAGACTGGGATAATGATAAAGAGGAGAGTAACTTGTCTGGCGATTGTATTCTCGTTCCCGTTCCTGATCCAGGTAACACTAATAGTGGCCAGCTTTTGCGATCCCAAGGGTATGCCGAAACCATTCCGGCGATCGGCCGATATCATTTCAATGAAGATATTTTTACTCTCATCACTGAATACGATCGCGCTGCAGCAGAAGAACGAATTTGGTTTGGGACAGAAAATGTCAGATTTCGGGTTTCCTTAATTCGAACAGCAGATGGTACCGGCGTTGTAACGGCATCATTTGCTTCAGAAATCAGGAAGTTAACAGATAGCTGAACTAGAATGAGCTACCAAAATTTTTCAGAAGATTTCTGGCTACTTGCCCAGTGGATTGCAGGAGATTTTAGCAATCAAAAACAAGCTTGGGCTGATCCCACAGAATTTGCTCATATCCATGTCTTTTTTAGACCGCTCCCCTGGAATATCTTTGATGGAATAGGCTTCTACTCAGAGCAAGCCTATGATCATGATCTTTGGACGCCTTATCGACAGGGCGTTCATCATTTTGTTGAACAGGACGATCAGATTTATATCAAGAACTTTGCCCTCAATGATCCAGTCCTCCATGCTGGGGCCGCTCGGAATGATTCAATCCTGCAAACTATCCAACCGGGGTGTTTCACTCAACGGTGTGGTTGTGCCATGGTTTTCCGTCGAGAAGCAGATAAATTCATGGGCCAAGTTGAACCGGGCAGAAACTGTATTATTCCCCGCAGTGGTATTGATACCTACTTGGTGAGTGAGGTTGAGTTAACCGCAACCACTTGGGTCAGTCGCGATCGTGGTTTCGATCCCAGTACGGATCAAATGGTTTGGGGTTCTGCTTCCGGCCCGCTGGAGTTTGAAAAACGAGCGAGCTTTGCCCATGAATTGCCTCAGTTGAAAGCATGAGGATAACAGAGCGCTATCACTAATTTGGTGAAGAAACGTCTGAGCTTCTATCCCTTAAGCTGCCTAGAATCGTTTAATGACACCACCCTAATCTCCCGGATGTATGCTACCCCCAGAAGCCAATAAAAAATTAAAGGCTTGGATTAGAAGTCGTCATCTTATCTATTCTGGTAATTTTTGTTTGTTCCAAACCATCAATTATGTGACCATTGAGCGCTTTGAAAGTTGCATTAAATGTTTAGGTGGAACCATTATTGATGTCAAGCCACTTAAAAAGATTTGGCTGGGGAAGCATCGACAAGTCATACTATATGAAATTAAAGCGAGCCTACTGATCCCCAAGAACCAAATTAAGGAATATTGGGCCAAATATGGCGGTCTATACCACCGTTTTGATGAGCGAGGTTAAATGCGAGCATTACGAATTCAAAGGAGTATATTAGGTCTCTAACTCATTGACCCAAGCCAGGCACTTCTGCCAAATTTCTAACTCGGATTTCCATTTCTCCATTTCCAGTCGCAGTCGGGTTGGGTCTCCGACATAGGTGCCAAGGATGCATTCGCGCTTTTCGATTTTGGCACGGAGGGTCTGAGTTTCTTTGGCGATCGCAGTTTGAATTTCTGGGACTTTCATGGATTTAGGCAGTCTAAAGCAGGGCGTGGATGTAACAACTTGTTAAATTTATTCACAGAATAACATCAAACTTCTCTCTCACTTCGCTCAAGTCGACTTGAGTATAGCGGGCTCGATTGCTCAAGGCTAGAGAATGGGCCGTTATCGCTGCCACAGTAGAGAGAACAATTTTCCCAAGAGGCGTACCAGCCGCCAGGGGTAGTAGAGCCAGTAGAGCGATCGCGGCAGGCCGCCAAACGGTATATCCCGCTCGCTTAGGGGCAGAGTTAACTGGACAAGAGAGTAGAGCTGGCTGGACCAGCGACGCTGCAAGCGCAACGGTAGCAAGGTTTGAGTCCAGAGGTTCCATTCTTGCTGTGCTGGATGGGCTAACCGCTGCTGCAGGGCTTGGCAATGGGTTTGTACAATGCGATCGCGCCCAATCGCCTGGGTGAGGGTTGTGGGGAGCTGGACTCCTAGCACAGTGTGGGCAAGGGCACAGCCGAGCAAAAGGGCGCGATCGCCATCTTTTTGGCGGGCCCAGCTCAGTAAGGCTGTCCAGTCGAGGTCAGGGTTGTGGTGTAAAAAAGCCGCCAGATCGCAGAGTCGTTGAAGCTCAAACCACCCTTCCTTTAGACCGTTAAGGCAGAGCAGCAAACATTGAGCACTGGAACTGGGGACGAGACAGTCTATACCCTGGAAGGTATGGGCTTGCGCCTGGGCAAAGAGCTCAGCAGGCGATAGCTGACAGGCATAATAACGGGGCACAATCCCCCAATGCAGGTCGATTTGAATTTGGGTTTGGGGGTGAATGAGCGTATTTTCGATATTGGTGCGCAGGCGCTGCTGGAGTTGGGCGGGGGAGAGGCGATCATAGCAGCAATAACCTTGATGCCAGAGGAGCTGATGCACTGGCCAGACAGCCCGGGAATCGACCAGCAGATCTAAATCCCGCATCCGCCGCAGTGCCACATTGCCATAGAGTGTTGTCGCCAAAATGGGTCCCTTGAGGGACAAGACCGGAATCTGAGCCTGGGCGAATTGCGGGAGTAACTTACGCAGGGCCGCCACCAAGCGAAAATTTTGACGCAGTTGGTGATGGAATGTTTGATGCAGTTGCCTTTGAACCATCGCCGGCAAAAGCGGCCAATGGGTTTGACTCACACTGTCATACAGTAGCGAGAGCACTCCGTGCCGCTGGGCTAAATCAACGATCGCCGCCCAGTCCAGTTCCTGAAAATCGCTAGGGTTGAGCGGCTCGGTTGTAGACTGCCAATGCTGCTGGCAACAGCAGACGATGAACTGAAACGGGGTCATGCTTTGCTCGCCACCTAGTCGGGCTCAACTCGGACGAACCCACCCGCAAGCCCCTGACTGGGATTGCGCAGACGAATATTGTCGTGGGTTAATTCATGGGTGCAGGGTAGCTCGGTGCTCCAACAGAGCTCGAGCTCTGGGGAGGGCTGGCGGTAATGGACATCAAACAACGATTGTGCGGGCGTAAACTGGTCGGTTGGATAGGTTTCACTGAGGGCAGGGGGCAACCCCGGATGCCAAACCAGGGGATAGACCGAACGGGTGACGCTGTAGTCTCTAAGGGGCGTTACTAAGCAGAGGCTGAGTAATAGACTCAGGCTCAAGGCCAAGCGTTGGCGTGTGGGGTTGCGTAACAGCCCGTAGCACAGTCCCGTCAAGAGCACCGTCAAGGTGGTCACCAGCAGCAGCGAGGGAGAAACATCCCACCAACTATTGGCTCCGGCGGAACAGGCTAAAACCGCGATCGCCAGATTCCGAGGCGAACGGTGGCACAACTCAGCTAGATAGAGCAACGGCAATAGACAAGCATAGCCCACACAAAACCGCCAGGATGGGGCGGAATAGACCGTATAGAGCATGCCAAATACCGCAACACCCACCAGATAGTATTTGTTTTTGAAGTGCAAAAAGCGGGGGGATTTAAGCAAGAGGAGTAGAAGAATAGCAGAGCTGATCAACAACAACAGCAAGGGCTTCTCAATTTTCACCCAGGGTAAAATCCATTCTCCCCACTCCGGATTATCCGGTATATCCCAAGGAAAATACCATTGATTCCACTCTCGAATAAAATCTTGATAATCTCCCGCGCTTTCTTTACCCACCGCCCAGGGCCAGTCAAAACAGAGAACGGAAAGGGGGTAGAGTAAGCAGCCGGAGGCTAGGCCATTAAAGGCTAAAAAAGGGGATAGCAACAGCGTGGAGAGGGTTGGGATTTGCCAGGTTGCCCTCAGCTTGCGGGGATGGGCAAACCAGTAGAAGACGGCCGCCATTAAAATCAGAGGCATGGCGCTCAGCCGCACCATGGTGCTCAGCAGGCTCAAGACGAGAATAAGCTGTGAACCCTGCTGCTGGTACTGCGGTGCATTTTGGGAAAAGTGCAACAGTAACCAAGTGCAAACAATGCACATCAAGATCATCGGTTGATCATGGCTCGAAGAGAGGGCGATCGTCAGTTTGATGCAGGTGGGTAGGATGAAAAACAAACCTAGCGCCGCGAACCAATCGGTGCGTTGGGCGGTGCGATTGATTAGGCGTCGGCAATGGATCTGCCATTGCAAGAGCCCCAATAAGTAGGCAAACCCCCCCGTCACTGAGCTAATCCGCTCGGTTAGAACCCCATGGTTGAAGGGGGCAATCAGAGCAAACCAGCTCGAACTGGTGCTAAAGCGATTGTGAATCAGTGCCAAACCAGGGACGGTGCCATGCTGGGCAAACCAGCTAATGGCTTGGTAATGATAGAGCCCGGTATCAGACCAATAGACGGTTTGGGAGCCCAAAAATGCCAAGCCGATCGCCAGGGCGAAGAAACTGACTTTCCAACCCATTGCGAGGGCGGCGATCGCCCCCACTCCCTGCTGTAACTCTCGACGGGTCTCGGCTCGGAGCAGCGCTAAACCAGCACAGATGATAATGACGGTCATCCCCACGCCAAAGCTCAAAGGCAGCACCAGGGAGGTGGCCAGCATCAATGCCGCTAGGATCAAGGCCCCCAGCCAGGCGGCAACGATCGCCCGATCGCCCAAACGCGTCAGGCCTTGCCAGCGCAGCACCCCCATCAGACCTGTGCCCACCGTCCAGGTGATCACCCCCAAGACGAACCAAATGATCAACAAAAACAGCATGGCGATGAGTCACAAAAAAAGGTGGGCAAGAGTGGCATAGGTGTAGGGTGTGTTAGCGGAGCGTAACGCACCGGCCGCAGGTATTTTGTTGATTTCAGTGTTGGCATTATTGAAGATGGGTCATGGCATTAGAGCGCTGACAACTCAAAGCGAATGCCGATCTCAAACATGCGTTGCCAGGGGAGCTGAATTAAGAGATTGTGAACCTCTACAGCTTGAAAAGAAGACTTTACGTTTGCCCTGAGGGCAATCAGCAGTCGTCGGGCAATTTCTTGGGCGATCGCCTCCGTCTGTCCCTGGAAATCATAATATGAGGCGTTGATCTGAGGCAGAACGTCACGAATCACATCCTGGCGCACGATCGCCTGATACAACCCGTCTTCGAGCAAATGGGCCATGAGATTGTGCTGTAGGGGTGATGATGCCCCATTCACCCCCAGAATTCCGGTGGCAAGCACAGAGCCAATGGTGTTGCAATTGGTATTCCAACCTCCATAGGCAATCAAGCGATCGAGCAGTCGGGCATCATCCAGTAGATGAATCAGCTCGGTTTCACCGCCATTGGCAAAGGCCACATCGGCAACTGCTACCTTACGTCCGGCTGCACACTCATCCCCCAGTTGCGCCACAAAGGCGTTTAAGTTGCGGTAGCTGCTGTAGGTAATATCTTTGCTCTCCTGGTCCCAGGCTTCTTGCATCACCTGACCCGCTGTATTCACCGCCAAGATAAAATCGGCCGCCTGAGGATCGCTAACCCGCTGGGCTCCTGCGGCCAGAATATGGGCTTTGACACTCTCACCAATCGGGCGATCTTCGTAGAGCGGTACGATCTGCTGTGAGCCGACGGCACTGTAGAGAACGAAGACCTTCCGTCTCTCACCCGAGAGCAGCCCATAGGCACGAGCCAGCAAGGTGCAACCCACTTCGTCAGCACCGGGGTAAAGCTGGATTCGGGATTGGAGGCGATCGCGCCGAATCTGTTGGCCAATTTTCTGCTGATCGAGGGCGGTAAAACCGTAGCGGGCGCAGTCATCTTGGGGAATGGCCAGGAAATCGATCACACCCAATTTAACCAGGGCGATCGCAGCTTGATTG
Source organism: Cyanobacteria bacterium P01_G01_bin.54 (assembly GCA_039180005.1). GTDB lineage: Bacteria > Cyanobacteriota > Cyanobacteriia > Cyanobacteriales > Spirulinaceae > SIO3F2. Next base: position 45,618 of record JBCDEB010000001.1, read on the forward strand.
ACTTGTAAATTCTGGGCGCGGCGATCGCGATAATCGGTCAAATATTCGATGGGTAAGATGCCATTGATCTCGGCCAATTGCGCCTGTTCCGCCGCCGTTAACCCCTCCCGCTCGGCCTTATCGGTCAACCACCCCCAGGTGAAAATCTGCTCCCCCCATTGCCCATAATAATCCGGCTCTTCTTCGCTACTGCTGTAGCGGGGGGTGCGCATAATCAAGGTGCTGGCCAAAATCGTGAGGTTCGGATGGCTGGATTTCAGCGCTCTGAGCAGGTGCAGGCGACTGAGCAGGGTTTCTGTTGTCTCATGATGTAAGCGCGAGGGCAATAACCCGCCGTAGACCAGCATTTCTAGGGAGACGATCGCCACCTGCGCCGCCGAGCTTTGTTCTGTTAACCAGGCTGACAGTCCCGCAATATTGGCGGCCTGTTTCTTGCGTCCGAGCAGCTCATGCGGCGGTACATTTAGTTGGAGTTGGGGCTGAAGACGGGCGATCTGTTGGGGATAATCGAGATTACAGGGGCGCTCGTCTAGGGGGAGGTAGAGAATTATCATGGGGGAGATTCGACCAAGGGCAAACTCATCCAATATGGCATGAATATTGTGTCTTTTAAAGTATTTCCGGAGTGCCATGGTATTGGCTTGTAGGTTGGGTTGAGGTACGAAACCCAACACAGCTAGTTTTTTGAGGTTCTACACTTGGTTTTCTAACCCATGAATCATGACGTTTTTAATCGTGCTATAATGCCTTGATAGATGCATTGGATTACCAGAAGATGAAACTCTATATGTTTGGCGGTGTTGGGTTTCGCTCCACTCAACCCAACCTACAGCAACTATGGCATGAATATTGAACCTTGGATTGCTTTTTGAGGTTCGTAGGTTCGGATTGAATGTATTTTTCGTTTTTGTTGATAGTTTTACACGAAATAAGAAAATGGTCTCCCTTGTTATTTCAGTTGCAGCAGTCATTGTTTCGGTAGTTACTCTACTTTTTACGATCAGAGAGCGTTCGATTAATTCTTACAGTCGGCTTATTGAAGACTTTAACCAATTATCAGCTATGGCACTGGCTGACGAAGAACTGCTGAAGATTTATCACAATCTATTTTACGGTCAAGAAGAGGGTGAATATGCTTCGGCAAAAGTTCGATAGGCATACCTTAGAGTTCTAAATATTTTCGAAAGACACTTCGTTGAGCAGAAGAAGGGCTTTGCTTACAAGGATTATGATAAACCAGTCATAGAGAAGTTGTTGGCAACAACAATTAGAAGAGATGACTTTTATTATGTCTTCACTACCTCTTCATACTCAAGGGACTTTAGACAGTATGTGGAGAAGTTTAGACATAATGTGAAGTAGAATGTTGTGCCATGGTATCAGCTTGTAGGTTGGGTTGAGGTACGTTTGCGGAGCGTCTCCGCAGGAGATAACCTAACACGGCTAGTTTTTTGGAGTTCTAAACCTTGGTTCTCTCAGCCATTGATCAAGGCTTTTTCGGTCTTTAAACTGTACCTTTATGGGTGCATGGGATCAACAAGAAGCAGAACTCTATATGTTTGGCGGTTTTGGGTTTCGCTCCAATCAACCCAACCTACACAAATACATCTTTTGATCGTTTTTTTATCAACTCGGCTGTTGCGTTGGCCGCAGGAGCAGATCATGGACTTGGACATGATCCGGTTGAGACAAAATATACCAGACCGCTTCGGCAATGTCTTGGGGCTGTAAGACCGGATATTGACCATAGAGTTCTGCGGCTTGGCTGGCACTCTGGTAGTATTTCTCGGCAAACTCAGTTTGCACATAACCGGGGCTAATGGCGGTGACTTTGATCTGGCTTTGGGCCTGTCTTAATTCTTGACGTAGCCCTTCGGTTAGGGCTCGTACGGCAAACTTGCTTGCGGCATAGATGCCATTGCTTGCGGGCACACGATGCCCCGACAGCGAACTGATGTGGAGCACCTGGCCGCGATCGCCCCGTTGACGCATATCCTGCACCGCTTCGCGGGTACAGATGCAGAGGGCGAGCACATTCACCTCGAAGACCTCCCGCCACGCTGCGGTTTCCCCCTCTAGCAAGGATGCCTTGCGCCCAAGACCCGCATTATTCACCAAAACATCAACGCCGCCCCATTGCTGCCGCACCTGGGCAAAAAAATCCAAAATTTGGGCTTCCTGACGCAGGTCAACGGACTGGGTAATGACATCAGTGGCGAGCAATTGTAAGTCGGCAACGAGCTGGGTTAAGCGGTCTGGGCGGCGGGCGCAGAGGACGAGGCGATACTGGCCGGCCAGTCGTCGGGCGATCGCCCGGCCAATGCCGCTGGATGCTCCGGTAATCAGAGCAACAAGATGTTGAGTTTACACGATGATAATTTTCGAAACGAACAACTAGGGGCTGTCATCAATTAGACCTCAAACCATTGCGGTGACTCGCTTACAGCCCCTCTCCTGTTGTTTGGGTCGGGCGCTCGATTGCTTGTCCCGTAAGGCTTCTGGCTCTAGCTGATGATGCGCCCTAGATAGAGAACCTATCTCACGTGAGTTCTGGATAAGCAGACATTGCGCAAGACTTGAAACTCAGCAGAATCCAACAATACTGGCTCCGATATTGCCGGAGTCTGAGGGGGCAATCTCCCCCTCAGCGGGAGGTGTCGGGGGGCTGGCCCCCTGACAACCGGGTTTGACATCGAGATTTTAGTGTTTTGAGGAATGTGATAGCTTCGCTTAACCGAAACTGACGTTATCTCCGTTGGGGTAGAAACACCACCCGAGGTGGGGTTGACCGTATTATTCTTGTAGCATAGAATCAAAACATTGCAATCTATACCGTTTTCATCATGGTTCCACCCAGCGACTCGTTGGGGTAATCCGCTTGCTTCGGTTGCCCCGTTTTACTTCACTTCATCGCTTCATTTGGCGGGGCAATCGGCGATCCATTCTGGTCATGGCGATCGCGCAATGTACTGTGCCTGAATCTGCGCTTGAATTTTCGTCTCAATTTGTTCCTCCCCTGGCAACCTTATCCCTGGGAGAAGACCCATGCTTGATCTCAAAAAACTGCGGAATATCGGCATCTCGGCCCATATTGACTCGGGCAAAACCACCCTCAGCGAACGGATTTTATACTACACCGGCAAAATCCACCGCATGGCAGAAGTGCGGGGCGATACAGGTGCGCCCACCCTCGACTACACCGAACTCGAAGTCCAAAAAGGCATCACGATCAACTCGGCAGCAACCTGCTGCCATTGGCAGGATCATCAGATCAACCTGATCGATACCCCTGGCCATGTGGACTTTACCATTGAAGTCGAGCGGGCCCTGCGGGTGCTGGATGGAGCCATCCTGGTGCTCTGTGCAGTTGCAGGTGTACAGCCGCAGTCAGTGACGGTCGATCGCCAGATGAAACGCTATCGCGTCCCTCGTCTGGCCTTTATCAACAAGATGGATCGCGCGGGTGCCAACCCGTTCAAAGTTGCCGACGATTTGCGTGAGAAACTGCATCTCAATCCGGTGCTGGTTCAATATCCCATCGGTGCTGAAGACCAGTTTGAAGGCGTCATTGATCTCGTTGAGATGCAAGCCCATTACTTCCGAGGCGAGGACGGTCGTGACTGGGTTAAAACGGCCATTCCTGCTGGACTCCAAGCGACGGCAACCCAAGCGCGGGAGAAACTGCTTGATCAACTCTCGCTCTACAGCGATGCGTTGATGACGGTTTTGCTCGCGGAGCAAACCCCTGAGCCAGCCCTGCTTTGGTCAGCGTTGCGTCAGGCGACGCTCAAGCTGGAGCTGGTGCCTGTTCTAATGGGCTCGGCTTACAAAAACAAGGGCGTCCAAACACTCTTGGATGCCGTGGTGCATTGCCTCCCCTCGCCGATGGATCGCGAACCCGTACTCGCTACAGATGTGGAGACGGACGCGGATGTTGCCCTCTCACCCAAACCCAACGAGCCCTTTGTGGCCCTGGCGTTTAAGCTCACCGAGGATGAGTTTGGCCAGCTGACCTATCTGCGGCTATACCAGGGTACGCTCAATGCGGGCGATCGCCTCTTAAATAGTCGCACGGGTCAGCGGGTACGCCTCTCACGCCTGGTGCGAATGCATGCTAATGAGCGCACAGAACTGGGCCAGGCAGTTGGGGGCGACATTGTCGCCGCCCTGGGTTTGGATTGTGCTTCGGGGGACACCCTCTGTGGTGAGGACTTGAACCTTGCCTTGGAGGATATGTTCATCCCGGAGCCCGTGATTACGCTGGCGATCGCCCCCTGTACCCAGGACGATAGCATTCGCATGGTCAAGGCCCTGCGCCGTTTTGATCGCGAAGATCCCACCTTCCGCGTCAGTACTGATCCGGAATCGGGACAAACCCTGATCTCAGGCATGGGTGAGCTGCATCTGGAGATCTATCTCGAACGGCTGCGGCGCGAGTACAAAGTCCAGGTGGAGGTGGGTCAGCCAGCGGTCGCCTACCGAGAAGCCATTACCCAGCGGGCCGCCTTTGATTACCGCTTTAAAAAGCAGTCTGGTGGTCCCGGCTCCTTTGCCCATGTCATTGGCTGGATTGAACCGAGTAATGAGCCGAACGATGAACCCTTTACGTTTGTCAATCGGGTGGTGGGCGGGGCCATTCCGTCTCAATTCATCTCGTCCTGTGAGCAGGGCTTCCGGGATGCCATCACCAGCGGGGGTTTAGAGGGCTACCCGGTCGTGGGGGTCAAAGTGGTTCTCGATGGGGGCTCATTCCATCCCGTCGATTCCAAAGACACTGCGTTTCGGTTTGCCGCTAAGCAAGCCTTTGGTGAAGCCTTTCACCAGGCAGGGCAACAGCTTCTGGAGCCGATGATGGCTGTGACGGTGGAAATGCCGAGCGATCGCGTTGGCGCAATCCAAGGTGACCTCCTCTCGCGGCGGGGTCTGGTACTGGGGTCTGAGGTACTACCGGATTGCACGGTGCTCAAGGCAGACGTGCCGCTGGCTCAGATGTTTGGCTATTCCACCCGGCTGCGATCGCTCGCCTCCGGCATGGCGACCTTCTCGATGGAGCTCGCCGGTTATCGTCCGGTTCCGTAACGGCTCTAGGACTGACGCAGTTCAAACCCTGCACTGTATATCTAGACCCTAGATCCCCCCTGCCCCCCTTATTAAGGGGGGAGGCGGAGCCGGGGGGATCTCGAAAGACTTGCGAGTCGGTGCAAGTGCGTCAGTCCCGGACTCATACGGGTAGGTTGCAAAACCCCTCAGCCTACCCTTCCCTAACCCACACCCATCAACGTCTGCTGTAATGGCAACTCAATCACAAACTCTGTTCCGGTTCCCAATTGGGTATTGCAGAACAACTTGCCCCGGTGGTTCTCATGAATAATTTGTTGGCTAATCGAAAGACCCATTCCGGTTCCTTTCCCGACAGGTTTAGTGGTGAAGAAGGGATCAAACAGCTTGCGATGCACCTCCGCCGGAATCCCTGGACCGTTATCCGCAATCTTAATAGCAACTGTATTTTGTTCAGTAACCTCAGTCATAATCGTAATCGTGTCTGGGTTCAGTTTGATATCTTGAAAACTGCGATCGGCATTCTGTTCATCTAGGGCATCCAAGGCATTAACCAAAAGATTCATGAACACTTGATTGAGCTGACTGGCGTAACATTCAACCTTTGGAATATCACCATAGACTTTGGTGATTTGCACTCCTGGATTTTCTGGTTTGGGTTTGATTCGGTTTTGTAAAAGCAACAAAGTACTATCGAGGCCTTCATGGATATCCACAGGTTTGAGTGCCGATTCGTCTAAACGAGAGAAATTACGCAGCGAGAGAACAATTTCTCGAATACGTTTGGAACCCATTTGCATAGAGTCAATCATCTTGGGCAAGTCTTCTTCAATATATTCAAATTCCAAGTCTTCAAGCTTCTCTTCAACATCAGTAGGAAGGTCGGGGTACTTGGCAATAAGAAAATGGGTGATTTCCAATAAATGTTTGGCAGAGTCTTCCAAGTGAGTTAAGTTACCATGAATAAAGTTCATTGGATTATTGATTTCATGGGCAATCCCGGCAACCAATTGCCCTAAACTCGACAGTTTTTCAGCTTGCACCAACTGGATTTGAGTTTGCTTAAGTTCCTCAAATGCTGTTGTCTTTGCCAGCACCTCTTTCTCTAGCTCATCAGCATCCGTAACCCGGCCAATCAGGGGACGCAACCCTAAAACCAAACCAATCGTAGCGATTGTGCTAACCACAAATACTGCCAGACCGACAAAAAACAAATCTCGGTTCACAGCACCATACAGTTCCTGGCGCTCCATCTGAACCGCAACAACCCAGTTGGTATTCGGCAAGGGCCCAAAGGCAATGACCTGACCATTGTAATGTTCAATTCCCGCTACATCTTGGGCGATCGCATCTTTGAGTAGCGGAATCAATTGTTCCGGCAACATCTGTGAACCGTTTCGCAAGGGAAAGAACAACTCTAAAGTTTCTCCCTCCTCTCGTGCCAAAAGCATCTCTCCCGTCTCCCCAAAGCCGCTGTAGTCTGTGACAACCTCCTTCATATCGAGCATCCTAAACACAGCAATATCTCGACCGAGCCGCTCTTGCTGCTCAGAAAAAATAGGGCTACTCACTAAGAGATGGGGTTGATTATCAATCGTAATTGGGCCAACCGTTATAGACTCGTTAACATCTGCTTTCAGAATGTCTGAGAGACCCAGTGGAGAGTCAACGCCGACACGAACCAGGAGTTGATTGGTGTGATCGAAGCGACTGACCCCCACCAATGATTCGCTTTGATTAATTGCATCCTCTAGATCGAATAAACTAAGTTCCCGCAACTCAGCCAAGCTTGCCTTGCCCTGGACGTAGTCAGCAAGCATCCGTCGGGCAAAGGTACGGCTTGTGACCTGTTCCGCGACCTCAATCTTGCTTCGCCGCACCTGTTCAGCCGCCAAGCTCCGGACACTTAGACTGGCTTGAAGATCTTGCTCCTGAGCCGTTTTAAGCTTGTTATAGAGAGGAATGACGCTGACCAACGCTACCACCAAACTAACGCAAAAAACGCCTGCTGTAGAATAGCGGCGGAGATTGCGTTGCAGGCGGCTTGAGGAACCAGGAGCAGCATCGGGAGCCATAGAATCAATATAAATTCCGTAAAGCAGTTAACCTTATCAGGATAGCAACCGTATTCTCAATCTGCCAGTGATGCTGCTTGTCCTGAGCCATCAGCCTGAACTCAGCGGGAGCCAATCAACTGTCTAGGCGGCAAGCAGACAGGGAGTATCCCACTTTGGTCAGTATTGCCCACCCTTCGGGACGCTATTGCTACATCCCCCAAGCTGGGAAGAGGCCATGCCCTGAGCTTGTCGAAGGAGATATAGGGTGAGGGCTGCCAAATTTAACGCTGGGAGGCCCACCCCGCCTGAGTCTCATGAAGGTTGGGGTTGTAACACGCTCAGTATATGGTTTCATTTATGTATTTTGTCGTAGGGGAACAAAACTCAGTTTTGGGCTCCCTCCCATCTCTTCAGTTGAAATCTGTCGTAATGGCACCTCAATCACAAACTCAGTTCCTACACCAAGCTGAGTCCTAAAAAATAATTTGCCATGGTGATTTTGATGAATGATTTGCTGACTAATTGAGAGTCCCATCCCTGTTCCTTGCCCAACGGGCTTGGTTGTAAAAAAAGGCTCAAACAGCTGGTAATGAACCTCATCAGGAATCCCTGATCCATTGTCGGCAATCTTAATCGCGACAACATTATTCTCTGCCATTTCAGTAGTAATGGTGATCATTGCCGGGTTGTGTTCAGGCTCATAACCATTCGCCTCGGCCAGAGCATCTAGGGCATTGGTCAAAAGATTCATGAAAACTTGGTTGAGCTGACTGGCATAGCATTCTATCTTGGGAATATTGCCATAAACTTTAGTGATTTTTACCCCTGGATTTCTAGACTTAGGATTAATTCGGTCTTGCAACAGCAACAGAGTGCTATCAATACCTTCATGGATATTTACAAATTTGAGCTCTGATTCATCTAAACGTGAGAAGTTTCGCAGCGAGAGAACCAGCTCTAGAATGCGATTAGACCCCGCCTCCATGGAGCCGAGCATGTCAAATAAATCTTCTTTGATGTATTCAAATTCTAGCTCTTCCAAAGCTTCTGCAATATCTGGCGGCAGCTCAGGATGTTTCCCTAAGCAAAGATGGGTGATTTTGAGCAGGTTCTGGGCATAGGTCTCTAGATAACTCAAGTTGCCATGGATGAAGTTAATCGGATTATTGATTTCATGGGCGATTCCCGCAACTAATTGTCCTAGGCTCGACATTTTTTCAGCTTGTACTAACTGGATTTGGGTCTGTTTGAGCTCTTCAAATGCTGCAGTTTTGGACAAAACTTCCTTTTCCAATGCTGCGGTTTTGTTCAGAACTTCTTTCTCCAGTTCATGCGCATCCATTACTCGCCCAATTAAGGGACGAAGGATGAGCACGACGCCGATGGTTGCAACCCCACTAAAGACCAAAACATAGACCCCGACTAAGATCAGGTCATTATTTACAGCAGCATAGAGTTCTTGGCGCTCCATCCACACGGCTACGCCCCAATTGGTTTTAGGAATCGGCTCAAACGCAATCACCTGACCAGAGTGGTGCTCAATGCCTGCGTCATCTTGAGCGATCGCCCTTTCAAGCAGATGGTTTAACGCCTCTGGTAGTATTTGTGAACCATCTCGCAAGGGGAAGAATGCCTTAACGGTTTCACCATCACGTTGAGCAAGAATCATCTGGCCGGTATCGCCCAAACCACTATAGTCCGTTGCAATTTTTTGGAGCTCAATGACTTTAAAGATTGCAATATCTTGACCTAGCCACTCTTTTTGCTCGGAAAAAATCGGTGCAATCACAAGGAGATGAGGACTGTCTTCAATGAGGATGGGCCCAATTAAGCTCGGCTCATCCCTATTCTTTTTGAGTAGGGAAGAAAGTTCGAGGGGAGACGCCACCCCAACCGTTGCAATCTGTTGCTGATTTTGATCAAAGCGAGTAATACCGACTAATCCTTGCGTCTTTTCCATTGCATCGGTCAAAATTTGGCTGCTAAAGCTTTGCACTTCAGTGGGATCACCGGTGCCCTGTACATGGGCTTCTAAGAGCTGACGGCCACGGGTACGGCTGGTGATTTGTTCGGCAATATCAACTTTACGCTTTAGCGCTTGGTTTACAGCCAGAATACGTGTTTGTAAGTTGGCTTGAAGATCGTGTTCTTGGCTGGTTTTAAGCTTGTTGTAGAGGGGGGTTGCACTCACCAATGCCACCACAAGACTAACCCAAAAAACGCCTGCAGTAGAATAGAATTGTAGGTTACGTTGCAGGCGATTGGAAGCCTTTGGAGCAGTAAAGCGAGTCATAACAGGTACACATCCTAATCATCGATACAGATACACATCTTAATGATGGATATAATACATCTAGAATAGAGCGGTAAACCAATTGCTCAATCTTTCTCTACACGATACCCCAGTTCTGCTAGACGTAACCGCGACTGTCGCCACTTCGGTTGCACTCGCACAAACAGCTCAAGATGTACCTTTCCTGCAATTAACTTTTGGATTTGTTCACGGGCGGCAATGCCAATGGTTTTGAGCATACTCCCTTGCTTGCCAATTAGGATGCCTTTCTGAGAGCTGCGCTCAACATGGATTGCCGCATGGATATGGGTGAGAGTGGGTTTTTCTTGAACCCGATCGATCGTCACAGCAACCGAATGGGGGACTTCTTGGCGGGTGAGCAACAGCACCTGCTCACGAATCAGTTCACCCATAATAAAACGTTCCGGCTGATCGGTCACTAAGTCTGGTGGATAGTAATAGGGCCCCGGTTCAAGACAATGAATCATTTGGGTTTGTAACGGGTCTAAACCTTTACCTGTGAGGGCAGAAAATTTGAGTTGGGGCCAATTAAAATCACCCACCAACTCGGTATAGCTGGCATCAATGGCGGGCGAATTCTCGGGTTGACGATCGCACTTATTAAGCCCCAAAAGCACGGGGGTTTGACAATGTTGCAGGAGATTTACAATAAAGCGATCGCCCCCCCCGGCCTTCACCGTGGCATCGACGACCAATAGCACCAAGTCTACCGCATTGATGGTATTCCGAGCATTCTGGACAATGACACGTCCGAGTTCATGGTGGGGTTTGTGAATGCCGGGTGTATCCACCAAAATGAGCTGGGCTTTCGGTGTGGTTAAAATCCCCCGTAGCCGGTTGCGTGTGGTTTGGGCAACGGGTGAGGTGATAGCGATTTTTTGCCCCACTAATTGGTTCATTAGGGTGGATTTGCCCACGTTGGGACGGCCTAAAATTGCCACAAAACCCGATTTGAATTCAGGCGGGGCGATCGGTATAGAAGTGGCGAGGCTTAGATCGGCACACATAAAAAAGATTCACCAACGTTATTTTTAAAACGCACCTCTACCCATAATCAAGGTTAAGAAATTAATCCGGTAATAGCAGAATGCGCTAGACCCTTGGCAGGCGAGACGCCTGCGCTACGGAATTCCTGGTTTATTTTCTTAAGTTCCATACTGGGTAGAGTAACAGTCGTCCTGTAGGCTATGTTAGCGGAGCGTAACGCACCACAACCTATTTAAATAACACAATCACCCCGCCATAAAGAGCCCTTCCGTAGTGCCCCTCCCACCCACAACACAATCGCTTGTATCATCAGGCACTGGACTCTTCAGGGGTGATGACTAGACTGAAACCCATATATATCGGGATTTTTGAGCTATTGTTATGGCTTCTCTAGAACCGTTGCCTAGCAAGGCTTGTAGACTTCATCACCAGCTAAAAGACCAATGCCTAGCTTCGAAATCATCAGCTTTGCGCTTTCGCTCACCACCCACATTGATTCTCCTCCTCAATTGCACCCAGCTCAATGAGCTTCATGCGTTGTTCTCGACTGATATTCATTGCGCCAGTAATGTTTAATCCTTGATAGGGTTTGGGCATTGAGATGGTGCGAATAAGCTTGCCCGTTTCCGTTTCCCAGAGCTTAATGGTTTCGTCCTCGCTCCCAGTCGCCAGTGTTTGACCATCGGGGCTAAAGGCTACCGAAATAATGGCTTCATTATGCCCACGTAACATGTGGCGAGCTTCGCCTGTTTCCAAATTCCACACAATCACTTTTTGGTCATAGCCACCACTGGCTAGAAAGGGCTGTTTGGGATGAAAGGCGATACATCTGACCCAACCGTTATGTCCCCGCAAGGGCGAATGGGGATGTTCTGTATATTTGACATCTTTTAGATCAAAGAGTCTCACCACCCCATCCTTTCCACCTGTTGCACACCAATAGTCATCTGGATCGATCGCAACAGCACGAATTCCACTGTCATGGCTTGCAATCGTGGCAATAAATTTACCGGTTTCAACATTCCAGATTTTCACAGTGCGATCGTCACTACCACTCACTGCCAAACAACCATTAGCGGTCATGGCAACACTCAAAATCCAATCGGTGTGGTTAGCGCTAAACTCTCTTGTTTGGAAGGTATCTGTATTGAATGCTCGAATAACCTTGTCATCTCCGCCACTTAACACCCAAGGATAACCTGGTGCATTGCTCACGGCACGAACCCAGCTTGTATGGGTCTTAACCGTCTTGATGCAGTTTCCTTGGCCAACATTCCAAATTTTGACAGTGCGATCGTCGCTACCACTAATTAAACACAGCTCACTGCGAGTAGAGTGGTAGAAAGCAACTGCCCAGACCCGTCCAGTATGGCCAGCAAATTCGTTGATGCAGATTCCTGATGCAACATCCCAAATCCGAATGATTTGGTCATCACCGCCGCTGGCAAGCCAACAACTATCAGGGCTAAACGCAACTGCTCGGATTTTACAGGTGTATCCTTGTAAATGCCTTAGGCATTCTCCTGTTTCTAAATCCCAAAGCTTGATATATCGGTCATCGCTACCACTGATTAACGTCTTACCATCTGAGCCAAAGGCAATTTCCCACGTTCGACTGCTGTGAGCATCAATGACACATTTTAGCTGGCCATTGTTAGTATCCCAAACCTGGATCCTTCCATTTTCGCTGCTGCTGGCAATAAGTGATCCGTCTTGGTTAAAGATTACTTTACGAATCCAATTAACTTGACCTGGAAGTTTTTGTAGTAGCTCGCCAGTAGGGAAACGCCAGAGCTTGACGATGCCATCATCATTTCCTGTCGCCAGAATATGACCCTCGGGATGAATCGCAGCTGTACGGACAAGATTCTTCTTATCACCACAGTTTAGAAAATGAGGGTGCTGCAATTCTTTATCTTTCTCGATATCCCAATAATGAATCACACCACTTTGGTGAGCAGCAATCAGGATTCTGTTAATTGGCTCAAATACAATCTCCCGAAATTGTCGATCTTCCAAGGATCCTGTATATGTCACTCGTTGCCATGTTTTAGTGCTCCAAAGCACCACAGTATTATCATCACTAGCACTAGCAAGATAATCTTCTTCAGGTGTGAAAACGAGAGAGCGGATACGACTGTCGTAGCCTCTGAGAATCGAAACACTTTCACCATTCTCTAGATTCCAAATGCGTACCGTATGATCTTCAGAACCACTCGCAAGGTATCGCCCGCTAGGGCTAATAACCACTGTTCTTACCCAATGAGTATGACCTTGATAGCGACGATGGAACGTGAAGCGTTGCTCGTCTAATTTCCAAACATAGACATGGTGAGATGCATCACCTGCTGCTAAAAACTGACCATCTTGACTAACTGCGACGGATAGAATCCCAGCGAATGTTTCGTAAAAGGTAGACTGACTGAGATCAGTATGGGAAAAATCAATGTCCTGTAAACTAACCCGCCTGAGATCAGCTTGTTTCACCATCAAGTCAGAAAAATCATAGTGGTTTAAAACCAAGTTCTGGGAAAGGCTATATTTCAATTCAATATACTTAAGGAGAGTTAAGAGATTTGCTGCTGCATAGCTTGAGCGATGTCTGAATTGGGTACAAATTTCCTTAAGTAGTTTATTTGTGCTTCTTTTTAGGTAATGTGGATTACCATGAGTAATCAACAGATCTTTTAGAATCGGGAAGACAAGATAATCCTCTTGTTTCTCCATTACCGTATCTTCTAATTGAGCGATTATCAAAGGATAGTCAGAAAATGTTTTAAGCTGATTTTCCTTAATCTCTTCAACCATCGTTTGCTTCATTTTGTAGATGAGGTATTCTCGAAGATAGTCATCAATTTCATAACACCCGTTGCCAGTAATCTTGATGAGACAACGTCGTCGCAGAGAAACCAATATATGCCGTAGATGTTCTGGTGAAACCCTAACAAGACCACGAAGATAGGGTTCAGTTAGAGGCTTGAAACAAATTGCCAGCCAATTGATTACTGTTCGTTCTGAGTTTGATAAACGGGCAGTGATACTATCAAGCTGTACTTCAATACCATTAAAAATGATAGGAGCATCATCCTTTGCAAGGAATTGATTAATATCACCTTCTTTGAGTTGTTTTATATGGGTGGCCGCAATTCTTAAGAACATTGGATGACCACCATATCGACGAATCAAAGTACTAATCTTCTTTGGAGAACCATGAATATTTTTCTCCTCCAATATCTTGCGTGCTTCTTCGTGATGCAGTCCAGTAATCTCTAGATGTCGAATAGGGCGATTGTCACCGGCGTAAGGGATAAAGTCCTTCATGGGTTCTTGTCCAATAAGTAGAAAAGTACTCCGATGACTTTTATCACCAATATTCCTGAGTAATTCGCTGTAATCTTTATACTCATCCTTGAAATTACCAATACCTTCTCCAGTCTGCATAACAGATTCCATCTGATTGAGAATAATCAAGCAGCGGTGTTGAGCAAGTTGAGCTAAAAGCTTACGAATTAATTCACTAGAATCACTCTCGTCTATCGAAAGTTCATCCTTTACTAAAGGATTTAGTAGCTCCTTAAAAAGTTGATTTGGCTTAGGATCATGTCTAACACTACGCCAAATTAAAAACTCAAACTGGTTGGCAACCATTCGTGCAACTTCTGAAGCCAGAAAAGTTTTACCGATTCGAGCCAGTCCAGTAATAATAATTACACGGCAATTTTTATCTTCAATCCATTGTTTTAGCCTTTTCTTTCCTTCGACATGACCAGAAAAATCAACTTCTGGTGCATCACCCCAATCACGAAATTGAAGCTGTCCCTCATAAGTTATCTCCTCAAATTGAGAAGTAATTGATAAATCAGAGACTATTTCCGGCTTTATATCCAGACACTTACAGATATCGTCAAAGTTAGAGACATCAATGGGCTTACCATTCAGAAATTTATTTACAGTCTGTCGTGTCACTCCAACCTCATCTGCTAAGGCTTGCTGTTTTTTAAACCCTGCTGCTTTAACTGCTTCTTTGATTTTCTCAATATGATTAGGATGGATTTGGATTGAGCGGGACATATGATCTAGATTACCTTGATCTTGTATGCAAGGTTAATCCTCGGTATGGGACAAAAGTTAAGAGAGGTAAGTTGGATTGATACAGGGAACTTAGCGCCAGAAAGGCTTATAACAGTTGTGTTGGGATACTCTCCGAGAAACAAGCTACGTTATCACTCAACCCAACTTTACAGAATCATAAGGGGTTCAGGCACTGTTTGACTTTTTGTCCTGTAATAGAGTTTAAGTCTTTACAGGCATCCTGTCCATCTTTGACAGTATGACAATTTTCAGTTTAGTACAAGTCTCTTCTGTTTTTACAGTATGAATGAACTTCATGGTTATGGGGTGCCCAAACCTACCACCCTGATGAGAGAAACTCAAGCTTCCACATGTATCCGAAACTCCCCATTAGTACATATGCACTTTTGTTGTAGTGTTTTTTTTTAAGTTTTACAAAAGCTGCTTTGTTTTTACAGAGCAAATATACTGTCTAAAAAAAACTGGAGGCAGGGCCGACAAACTTGGAGACCATGCTTGACAAAGCTGGAGATCATGATTTAAATATTTAAGGAAAGGACAGCAGTTCTCAAAGGAACCACTGCCCTGCAATTTCTTATACATCCCTATGATCACACAAAAAAGTACAGGTCTGCAAGGCCTTCGTTTGTCATGCACACATAAGACAACGCTGCATTCACCTGATCAAGAATCGGAACTCAAGCAATATCTAGCAGACTACGGATATGTCTATCTACCCAATCAGCCAGAAAATTTTGATTGGATTGGCTGCACACAAGACTTGACTCAGGCCAAACTGATGCGTCAAGACAATGGCGACAGCATCCATGATGTCAAGTGCAAGGCAGGCTTTGAGCTTCTCTCTGACTCCCAGAGCAAAAACCCGCTCCGCTACCACACTGAAGCCCCATACTTCCCAACTCCGCCCCACTATATAGCTCTATGGTGTGTAAAACCAGACATCGTGGATGGTCATACTATTCTTAGTGATAGTCGAGACTTTCTCAGGAGCTGGCTGACGCAAGAGGAGCAACAACAGCTAGCCAAGAAAAAGTACCGCTACACAGATCTGAGTGGCAAATATCTCAGCTACTATTCTATCCTCCAGTTTCCTCGCTGTGGCGAATATATCTTACGCTTCTCACTCAACAATCTTCTCTACGGGCATCCATCACCAGATATTAATGCTGAACCGATTAATCAAGATCCGTTTCTGAATGATATCTGCCAGCGCATTGTGGAATTTTGTGCAGATGAGCATAAAGCTATTCGCCTACGCCGCAACTCTCTGCTGATTGTTGATAACTGGATTATGTTACATAGCCGTACTGCCTTCGCTGATCCGAATCGACATCTCCAACGCATTTGGCTTGCCTAGAAAGCTGAAATAAGCTCAGGTTAAGTATCTAACCCTTGTAGAAGTAGTATCCATTGTTCTATTTCTACTACTGGGCCTAGGGAGATACAGGTATTATACCGATCCACAAAGTTCAAGCTACAGATAAGAGCTAGTTCTGAGCGTCTAGCTTTCTCTTCCGAAGAGATTACGTAAATAATTCTACTCAGTCCTCACTTATTTATCTGTTGCTCTAACTTACAGATTTAGTTCAAACACAGAGGTAACTATGACTACAGCCACCACTGGATATTATGAAAATGACAAAGACTATTGGGTATCACTGAAGGGTGAACCGGATTTTGAGCGTTCCGTGCCGCCTTATTCCTCAATTCCCATCCCTACAGGCATCCAGTTTGAGCCAGAGCCAATGACTCAGAGCAGTTTCCTGATTGGTGTCAGATAAAGACCGATTCGGATTCTTAGACTTCAAGCTCCGCCTCCATGTTTGATCTTACGTTAGAGGATTTATAAAGATGGGTATCTCAGATATTCCAAATGAGCCACACGACTTTTTGATTGGCATAATTGAGCGACCAATTGAGACCAATGAGCGAGGTCGAGTACGAGTTAATGGGGTCAGCTATTTTGCCGAATACTATTCAGATAGTTGCACTCACTTTAAGGTTGGGGATAAGGTAAAAATCTGTGCTCGTCGGGGAACCACCACTCTCTTGGTGTGTTCTCTCTGGAAGTTATAGATCAGTTGAGTTTCCAGAATGAAGATGAGGGAGCCTCGAACAGATTGGATTCTGGGCTGAACCGTGACGACTTCTTGCGTTTCAGCTCTCTAGAACAGCCAAAATAGCAATGAATCGAGGTTTCCTCCAACTTAACAGAATTTATCCTGTATGCAATGCCTTACCAACCCCCCTTCACCATCACCCCCCAAATCATCAACCCGATCGCAGCCATCGCCCACCAACTCGGCTGTCTAGACAGCCAAACATTCAACCCCTCCCCCCAACTGCACAAACAAAACCGTATTTGCACGATCCACACGATGTAGAGAACCGACCAAGCTACCGACTAAGCTACCGACCAAGTTAAAGCACTCAATAGAACCCCGCCGCGATGGGGTATCGTGATGGGAGCCATTTTCCCGTTGCTCTCGCTGCCGATCTATGTCCCGCGCTAAAGCCCTGCAATTTTATATCCTGACGCGTCTGTTGCTCGCACCGCTGATGCTCTGGACGATCGTCACCCTGGTCTTTTTGCTGCTGCGGGCCACTCCGGGCGATCCGGCGGATGCGATCTTGGGCAACCGGGCCCCCGAAGCCGCCAAAGCCGCCCTTCGTGAACAATTGGGTCTGGCCAAGCCCCTAATCTTGCAATATTTCGATTATCTGATTCGGCTCATCCGTCTGGATCTGGGCACCTCGTTTACCAGTCGGGGTTTGCCGGTGCGGGAGGTGATTCAAGCCCATTTTCCGGCAACGGTTGAACTGACGGTGTTTGGTATGGCGATCGCCGTCCTCCTCGGCGTCTCAATTGGTATGTTTGCCGCCTCACGACCCAACACCATCTTTGATGCCGGGGGGCGTCTGTTTGGCATCATCACCTATTCCCTGCCCCTATTTTGGATGGGGATGGTTTTTCAGCTCATCTTTGCGGTGCAGTTGCAATGGTTTCCCTTGGGGACTCGCTTTCCGGTCAACCTCGACCCCCCCACTTCGCTCACCGGGCTCTACACCCTGGATAGTCTGCTGACAGGCAA
This sequence comes from Cyanobacteria bacterium P01_G01_bin.54, assembly GCA_039180005.1. Taxonomy (GTDB): domain Bacteria; phylum Cyanobacteriota; class Cyanobacteriia; order Cyanobacteriales; family Spirulinaceae; genus SIO3F2. The sequence continues at coordinate 63,218 of JBCDEB010000001.1, forward strand.
TTGGGCCAGTTTATTCACCACGTTGCATTATCTCGCCCTGCCCGCCTTTTCCTTGGGCCTATTGCTCAGTGGTATTTTTGAGCGCATTGTGCGGGTGAACCTCAAGCAAACCCTACGGGCCGACTATGTAGAAGCCGCTCGCGCCCGAGGGATTCCTGAGCGCAAGATCTTGGTGGCCCATGCCCTGAAAAATGCCCTGATCCCAGTGATCACGGTGTTGGGGCTGACCTTTGCGGCCCTATTGGGCGGCGCGGTGCTCACGGAGGTAACCTTTTCTTGGCCGGGGCTGGGAAATCGTCTCTATGAGGCGATCTCCCAACGGGATTACCCTACGGTTCAGGGCATCATGGTCTTTTTTGGTGTGGTGGTGGTGGCGGCGAGTTTGCTGATTGATCTGGCGAATGCTTATATTGATCCGCGGATTCGGTATTAGGGCAGGTTACGCATAAGTGATCGGTTGGTGGCCCATACCCGACCCACCCCGGTCGTCGCTGTGCGAGACCGCCCCTCCCGAGAGGGGATTTCTGGATTAAAATCTCCTCCTGGGAGGAGTACGCCTAAGGGGAGAGGTGGGTCGGCCCACTTCGCTTCTTGGAGAAAGTTTCTTTCGCTTTTCTGTCCGCCCTTGGCGGATTCAGAAGTTCTGAACCAATGGGTTGCAAGGGACATTAGACTAAAGCTGGGCAGGGAAGCCCAGCCCCTACTTTTAACCTTGAACTTTTAACCTTTAACGCCAAGCTACAAATCCTGAAACAGGGGCGTACTCAAGTAGCGCTCGCCAAAGCTGGGTTGGATCATGACCAGGCGCTTACCTACATTTTCGGGTCGCTGGGCCACCTGGATTGCGGCGGCTAAGGCAGCTCCGGTGGAAATGCCAGAGAGTAAGCCCTCTTCTTTGGCGAGACGGCGGCCGTAGGCGATCGCATCGGCATCGGTCACGGTAATCACCTCATCAATCACGGTGCGATTGAGCACCTCGGGGATAAAACCGGCTCCAATGCCTTGGATCTTGTGGGGACCCGGCTCGCCACCGGAGAGCACGGGGCTACCGGCCGGTTCGACGGCGATCGCCTTAAACCCCGGTCGACGCTCTTTGAGCACTTCAGCAACCCCTGTAATCGTGCCGCCCGTGCCCACACCAGCGACCAGAAAATCCACTTTTCCGTCGGTGTCTTGCCAGATTTCTTCGGCGGTGGTGGCGCGATGAATATCGGGATTCGCCCGGTTACTAAACTGCTGCAACATGTAGGCATGGGGGGTATGTTCGACGATCTGCTGCGCCCGCCAGATGCAGGCCCCCATCCCGCCAACACCAGGGGTCAGCTCAAGCTCGGCACCATAGGCTAGCAACATGGCCCGGCGCTCCCGGCTCATGGTGTCTGGCATCGTCAAAATCAGACGATAGCCTTTGGCGGCGGCGGCCATGGCCAGGGCGATGCCCGTGTTGCCTGAGGTGGGCTCGACCAAGACGGTCTTGCCCGGCGTGATTTGCCCGGCCTGCTCCGCCTGCTCAATCATGTTGACACCGATGCGATCTTTAACTGAGGCAGAGGGATTGAGACCTTCGAGCTTGACCAGAATCTCTGCTGTACAGTTCTCCCGAGCGGGGATACGGTTGAGTCGAATCAGGGGGGTTTGGCCCACCAACTCTGTGACGTTGTTTACGATGCGCACCAGTTCCTCAACAAATAAATAATCGATAGAATCGTCAATTGACGCTTTACTCCATCATATCGAGACGGACTGGAGAAACGTCTAGATTTCCCCTCCGGTTGGGGTTAATCGTTTCAGCGCTGACTGCTGCTTTTGACTTTTCGGGTTGCGCCTTTCTATGATAAGGATGTTTTAGAGGACTGTAGGGCCATCGCTCATGCCGCCAGAGGATTCGCATCAGCCGCGTCGACGGAGCCGCAAGCGTCGTTCGCGTAAACATCTGGAGCAAAGGTCTTTGGGGCAGCGGCCTTCTGGCCAGAAGCCTTGGGGATCAAGAGCCAAAACGGCGATCGCTCGCACCCCACCCACCGCCAAAACCCCAGCGCAATCCCTTCGCTTACTCGCGCCCGCTGAGTCAACAATGCCTGTGCGTCGGCCCAACCGTCCAGCCCAGACGAGCCGAGGGTTGCCGCTGGTTTATCAACCTCGGGGGCAGCTCACGGTTCCCCGATCGGCCTCACGTTCCCCTTGGCCGACGGTTGCCAAGCTACCGCTCTGGCGCTGGTTGGCGCGGGGGCTCATTGGTGCTGTGGGCGTGAGCGTGATTATGGGGACGGTTTTGGAGCTGTTGGGTGGGTCACAATACGTGAGTCATCCTCCCGAAACGGATCTGGCCGCCGCCCAGGTGAGTGATTCGCTTGAAGCAATGACGCAATTGCCCTTGGGTGAGGAGATGACGCCGCTGCAAGGGCAAATCGAGGCGATCGCCCAAAAAGCAGCTCCCCTTGACCCGAGCATTTTTGTCCTCGACTTGGATACGGGAGCTTATCTCAACTATCGCGGTGGTAATCCGGTTCCTGCCGCCAGCACGATTAAGCTGCCCATCTTGGTCGCCTTTTTTCAGGATGTGGATGCGGGCAAGATCGACCTCCAGGAGCAGTTGGTCATGGAACCGGAGACGATCGCAGGGGGGTCGGGCAATATGCAATACAGCAAGCCAGGAACCCAATATTCGGCGTTGGAAACCGCCACCCGGATGATCACGATTAGTGACAACACCGCCACCAATATGTTGATCAAACGCCTCGGCGGTTCCAACCTCCTCAACCAGCGCTTTGGCACCTGGGGGCTCAATGCGACGGCCATTCACGAGCGTCTCCCTGACTTGACGGGCCAAAACCAGACCAGTGCGGTTGATTTAGCCCATCTGCTGGTGCAGGTCAATCAAGGGGAGCTGGTCTCCCTGCCCGCACGAGATCAGATGCTAGAAATCATGCGCCAGGTCAAGAACCGATCGCTCCTGCCTAAAGGGCTCGATAGCAAAGCCACGATCGCCCACAAAACGGGCAATATCAAACCGATGCTGGCGGATGTGGGAATCGTCGAGACCCCCACGGGGAAACGCTATGCGATCGTGGTGATGGTGCGACGCCCAGATAATGATGCGGCTGCCAAAGGTTTGATTCCCAACCTCTCACGGCAGGTGTATCAATATTTTCAGCAGCCAGCCCCCGCTCCCGCCCCCACCCCCGAGGCGATCGCCGACGAGCCCCCGCCGAAAGTTGAGGCTAATGCAGATCCCTAGGGCGAAGTTCAGGGTTCAGAGTTAAAGGTTCAAAGTTCAAAGTTTTTGTATGACAAACATTCTCTGGATTGCGCACGCTGATGAAGCCTAACGAAATCAGCAATACTGGCTCCGATATTGCCGGAGTCTGAGGGAGCAATCTCCCCCTCAGCGGGAGGTTTCGGGGGGCTGGATCCCTGATAACCGGGTTTGACAACGAGATTTCCAGGCTTTGAAGAATGCGATCGCTTCGCTGATCCAGAACTCAGTTTGGCCTAACCCTCCGGTGGTCCAAAAGCCCAGCGCTTCATTTGCCCATCCTGAGCAACGCTGACAATCTGGGCAAGTTGGGGCAGATACGTCACATCGAGAACTGCCGCAGTATGACCCGCCAGGGTGGTAATCTGATGGCCGGTGGCGGGTTGCCAGAGCTTAACGGTCTGGTCACTGCTGGCACTGATCAGCAGATCGCCCATTGGCGTCAGGGCTAACGCATTGATGGCAGCCGTGTGAGCCAAAATCGTTTGCAGACATCGCCCGGTCGGCCATTGCCAGAGTCTTAGTTGGCCGGTGCGATCGCCGCTCCAGAGCAGTTGGCCACTGGGGCTAAAGCAGAGGGCCTGAACCCCATCAGTATGACCCTGGAGCGATCGCTGGGCCGCTCTGTCTGACAACTGCATCCCTTGGGTCAGAGCCGGGGGGAGCGGCCAAAGATAGATTTGGTGATCCTCGCTGCCCCCCGCCAAAAAAGCGCTTTGGGCTTGGGTCGAGTCAGGCGGGGAGACATAAACCGCAAAGCATTGCACGGCACTGCCTGGCCCCGACAACTGGCATTGCGCCTTGCCCGTCGCCGTATCCCACAACCGCACCGTGCGATCGGCACCAGCGCTCACCAGCAGCGATCGCTCCGGCAGCAGCGCCAACGTATTGACCCACCCCGTATGACCCTCGTAGCGCTGAACTTGCTCCCCCGCTTGCCAGCGGCGTAGGGTATAGTCCCAGCTACTGCTGACCCAGGTTTGGCTGGTGGGGTCAAAGGCGAGCGCTGTCACCGGGCCCCGATGGCCGTGCAAGGTTGCTGAGGGTTGGGTGTCACCGTCCTGCCAGAGGCGAATCAGGCGATCGGCCCCAGCAGTGGCCACAACCGACGTTTGGGGATGAGCGGCGATCGCATTAATCGGCCCCCGATGGGCAGCTACGGTCTCCAGGCAATGCCAAGTTGCCAGCGAGAGGGTGGGGTCATCGACTTGAACCAGGGTTTCAACTGCCGTCAGCCCCGGAACGTCTTGTCCACCCGTGAGCCGCGCATAGGCCGTGGCCGCATCCGGGAAACGATCGCGCGGCACCTCTGCGCTCAAGCCATTGAGCACCGCCGTCAAGGTCGCATCAATCGGCACCGCCAAGTAATCCACCCAACTGCTCAAACCCCCCATCGCCCCCAGCAGATCAAAGGGGTGCATCCCAGTGAGCAAATGAATTGCCATCACGCCCAAACTGTAGAGATCGCTGGCTGGACTGGTCTGGCCCCGGAGTTGTTCCGGTGCGGTATAGGCGGCTGAACCCACAACCGTCCCCGTTTGTGCTAAATGGGCTTTATGCGTTACTTTAGCCAAACTAAAATCCACCAGGATCAATTTTCCGCAGGCATCCCAGCGTAAATTCTGGGGGTTAAGGTCGCGGTGCAGCACCCCCTGGTCATGGACCCAAGCCAAGAGCGGCAGCGCTTCGAGCAGCAGTTCGCGGATACTCGCTGCATCCCAGAGCTGCTCCGTCAGGGGCGTACCCGAAAACCATTCCTGCACAAGGGTGGGCCGAAAGTTCACAATCCGAGGCTCGGTGGCAAAGGCCGCCAAGAGGGCCGGAATTTGGGGATGGTGTCCCAGATTCCGAAATGCGGTGACCACCTGTTGCAACGCGTCGGGATGGGGAAGACGAATCTGCTTGAGCACACAGCGCCGCTGCTGCTCATCCACCGCCAAGAGCGTATGGCGACCCGGTGTCTCGCCGAGGGGCTGGCAGGCTTGGTCGCGATCGCCCAGCGTCAGCAGGGAACCACAGGTGACACAAAAGCGGTGCTCCGGAGCATTCTCTGGCTGGGGACAGTGGGGATTGAGGCAATAGACCATAGTTCTCGGAATTCGGAATTCGGAATTCGGAATTCAGAAAGGTGTTGCTGAGCAGTATCTGAGTCCGCCGAGGGCGGACGGCAAGGCAGAAAAAACGTTCTTCAAAAAGTGTAGTGGGTTGAACCCACCTTCCTCTCGGATTTCTTGGCAACGCTGTGCAAACGACGATGGTTCTCGTGTCGGGGCGGGGTTTTCCCCATCCGTGTGAACTTAACGCCGGTAAGCCTGCCCCGCCTGGGGTTGATGACGGTTAAGAATTTAATCCGGTAATTGCAAACTGCTCAAAATCCTTGGCAGGCGAGACGCCTGCGCTACGGAATTCCCGGTCTATTTTCTTAACGTGAATTCTGGATCAGCAGACATCGCGCAAGACGGTCGAAACTCAGCAGAATCAACAATACTGGCTCCGGTATTGCCGGAGTCTGAGGGGGCAATCTCCCCCTCAGCGGGCGGTGTCGGGGGGCGGGTCCCCTGACAACCGGGTTTGACATCGAGATTTCAAGGCTTTGAGGAATGCGAGCGTTTCGCTTAACTGAAACTCAGGTTACCAATAAAGGCGGCCCAGCCTCCACAGCAGCAATCACGATGACACGAGGCGTTGAATCGTCTGGAGTAACTCTTTTGACTTGAAGGGTTTGCAGAGATACGCATCTGCCCCCTGCTTGAGCCCCCAATAGCGATCGATATCGGTACTCTTGCTCGAGCAGAGCACCACCCGGATATTCTCCGTTTGACGGTGGCTCTTGAGAAAGCGGCAGATCTCATAGCCATTCATATGGGGCATCACCACATCCAGGAGCACAATGTCCGGCGGATGCTTGCGGATTTCCTTGAGTGCTTCTAGCCCATCGCGCACTGTGGTCACCTGAAAATTTCGTTTGACCAACCAGCGGGCAATCAGATGACGCTGAGTGCGGCTATCTTCTACTACCAAGATGTGAGTCATTGAGACACCTGCAACCACGAGGAATCGCGCCTCCTGTCCAAAGCGAATGTTTTAATGATGCCCCTGAATTGATGCTTTCTGCGCCACCCTCTCAATCCCTACGCAGCGCCAGCCCCTGTGTTTAGTTGTTGAAAGCGGCCCGGCGATCTGGCTGCCTGACCTGGGGAGTTGTCCTTGTTGACGGAGCGCTCCCCCGATCTGCACAACTGATCGCTAATCCATTACTTATTCTTCTACCAAAAGGATAGTGCTGTTTCCGTTAAATTTGCGCAGTGGGACGTATTTTTCTCCGGTAGTGGCTTTAAAGTAAGGCGTGGCGAATGGGGTAAACGTCCAGTGGCTGTGTTTGACCCACCATCAAGGGTTCCACTGGGTTCATGCTCTGAGTTCTTCTGGCTTGAGCATAGACCCGTGGACGTTACACGGGTTGCCGATCGCGGCCATTAGGGCAAGCGCGATCGCCCCTCTGGGATCAGGCCTATGGCCAAGACTGAAAACACCCGCTAGAATAGAAAACGAGTCTTGTTGGAGTCACAATAAATTCAATGGATTATATCGGCGAAATTTTAGAAAAAATCAAGGAATGGGCCCAGCGAGTGGTTGATGTATTACTCGGTCCGCAGGCAGAACCTGAGCCCGAGCTCATTCCTATCCCCACCAACGAGCGTTGGCGTCGCTAGTTTTGCAGACGCCTCACCTATTCTTTTCTATATCGCTAGCGTCTCGGGATCACTTGACCGCTCAATGACGGATGCCCCTATATCCGACTCAATCCTGGTTCTCCACGGCCCCAACCTCAACTTATTGGGTCGCCGAGAGCCAGGAATTTACGGTGTTAAGACGCTGGCAGAGATTGATCAACAACTCCAAGCCGATGCCCGAGACTTCGGTATCAACCTGACGATTCGCCAGTCGAATCATGAGGGCGACTTAGTGGATTGGATTGGGCAAGCACTAGGCCAACAGTCCGGAATTGTGATTAACGCGGCTGCCTATACCCATACCAGTGTGGCGATTCGAGATGCGATCGCCGCCGTGGATCTGCCCACCGTCGAGGTACATCTCAGTAACATCCATCGCCGCGAATCCTTTCGCCACCAGTCCTATATTGCCGCAGTCGTCATCGGACAAATTAGCGGTTTTGGGGCCAATAGCTATCGGTTGGGCTTGCGGGCTCTGGTAGAGCACCTCCGGGCCAAGGGGTAGTTCAGGGGTAAGAGTTCAGGGTTCAGAGTTTGTTGAGTTTCTCTGCCCTTTTGCAGCCTTTAAAACCATCCTGCCAATGAATCCATGGTCAGATTGTAGCGCAGGCGGTCAGTGAGCTTGCCGAATCTGCGTCCCGCCTGCCAGGCTTATTAAACCTGAGTTCTGGATAAGCGAATCTATCGCATTCCTCAAAGCACTGAAATCTCGTTTGCAAACCCGGTTGTCAGGGGGCCAGCCCCCCGACACCTCCCGCTGAGGGGGAGATTGCCCCCTCAGACTCCGGCAATATCGGAGCCAGTATTGTTGATTTCGTTGAGTTTCATAAGCTTTCATGCTTTTGGCTTAACCGAAACTGCAGGTTATTAAACCTCTTGGTTATTGCTCTGACTCGATAAGTTCAATTGTATGTCTATCCCCATCTTGCACCACCGCCCGTCGTCCCCAGGGGCTGGCTTGGGGTGGGGTGAGAACTTTGGCCCCCAGGCGAGTCAGTTCAGCGAGGCGTTGATCGAGTGTGTCCACCGTAAAGCCCAAGCGGGTTCCTGAACTGGATGGCATCTGGGCTGTGCGAGGATAGAGTTCCAAAATGAGTCCGGCAAGGTTGGCGCTGTAATGGATGGGCCCGCTGCCATGCTGCTCTGGGCGAAACGTGAGCCCGATCGCCCGGTAGAGGGCCACTGCCTTTTCTAGATCCTGCACGCGGAGCACGAGGAGGTTGAGGCGGGGCAGGGGGGTCATTAGTCAAACCAATATTGGGTTTCGTGCCACAACAAACTCCGTCCTGACTTGACGTATTCCTGTTTCGCGGCGTGGTGAATATGGTGCATGGTGACTGGGTTCTGGGTTGCCGCCGCCTGAAAGGCGGCATTGAGGGCAACGTTACGAATGTTACCCCCGGTGAGATCGAGGGTGCCGAGACAGTCGTAGCGGAGGTCATGGGTGGGGGTTTGGGAGGGAAAGACGCGCCGCCAGATTTCTTCCCGGTGGGGGGCATCGGGGTAGGCATATTTAACCACGTAGCGAATCCGCCGCAAGAAGGCATCATCGAGGGCATTGAAGAAGTTGGTGGTTAAAATCGCTAGGCCCGGATAGGTTTCCATGCGTTGCAGCAGGTAGCTAACCTCTTGGTTGGCGTGGCGATCGCGGCTATCCCGAGCCTCGGTGCGCTTACCAAAGAGGGCGTCAGCTTCATCAAAGAGCAAGACCACACCCCCGGTGGCTGCCGCATCAAAAATCCGCCGCAGGTTCTTCTCGGTTTCGCCAATATACTTACTCACCACCGCTGCTAGATCCACCCGATAGAGGTCTAAGCCAAAGGCCCCGGCCAGCACCTCGGCGGTCATGGTTTTGCCTGTGCCGCTGGGCCCGTAGAACACCGCCGTGAGCCCCAGCCCCCGACCGAGGCGGGCAAAGCCCCATTGATGGTAGACCTGAGCCTGGTGGCGCAGTTGGTCGGCGATCTCTAGCAGGGTCTGGCGCTGGCGATCGGGCAAGACCAGATCGTCCCAGGTGGCGCAGCAGGGACGACGCTCGGCCAGGTCATCCAGTTGGGGGCGAGCAATGGCACGGCAATAGTTCCAGAGGATTCGGGAGCGGGCGGCGGGCTCAGGGGCTTGACGGGCGAGGTTGCAGGCGGTTTGGACGGCGGTGGGGGCGAGGGTAAAGCGTTGAGCCAGTTGGTCAATGGAGTCTTGCAGCGCCTCAGCGGCAGAGCCGAGCTGCTGCTGCCAGAGGTCGCGTTTTTCCGTAAAGCTCAGGGGGAGCACGTCGAGGTTGAGCAGGGGGCGGCGCTGCTGTTGCAGCAGGCGATCGCGGGCCACCACCACCACGGGACAATGCAAGGCCTCCAGCCAGAGCCGTAGACTAGCCAGGCGCGAGGCATCCTGAGCGCTGAACCCGGTGGCATCCACCAGCAAGACGGCGTTGCGCAGACGGGTTTCCCGTTGCCAACGGGTTTGCAGTTGGGTGAGGTCGGCGGGGGCTGTGGGCAAGTGGGCGAGGTGGAGCTGACCCAGGGCTAGCCCCTGGTGATGGCAGAGGGCGGATATTATATCGGTTTGGGCGGTGGGGTCGGAACCCGTGAGCTGCACTAGGGGCAGGGGAGACGGACTTTCTGACCAAGCGGTGTGGATCTGCTGGGCCAGCGCGGCACGGGAGGGGGGCAAGTCGGGGGGTTGGGAAGCTGGGCTTACCTGAACCAAGCCCTGGAGCTGGGGATCAATGCTCTCCTCGCCCAGCAAAAAATTCAAGATGTGGGGGTCGAGGCGGATCGGGGCATGGGCGGGGTTGAAGTCGGGACCCAACTCGATCAGTTGCCAGGTTTGGAGGGGGCTATTGCTGCGGAGGACGCTCCAGTCGGGGTCATCGAGGAGAACCAAGGCGGCGGTGAGATTGGGGCAGCGGTGGGGCTGGCCGGTGATCGTGCTACAGGCCAGGGCAATCTCGGTCTTGACGGTGGCCCCGAAGCAGAGCAGCAAAATATCCAGCTCAAAGTCGGAGAGGCCAAAGGCAGTTTTGAGCCGGGCGGCGGGGCTGGCTTTGGGGGGGAGGGGTCGGGGGCTCTCGGGAAGGGGCTCGCCTGCGGCGGCCGCACAGCAGACGATTTGCAGACGGTCTAAGCTGGCTTGGAGGTAGGCGTCGGCGGCGCGGCGATCGGCGGTGAGGGTCGACATGGGGAATCGTAAAGAATGGCAACGATCAGGCGGGAATGTGCACAGAGTGACACAATAGTCCCAATACTTATGGAATGCATATACTTTAAGCAGATCCAGCCCCAAAGTCTCTAAAGGAAAAGTAAAGATGAAGGCTCACGTCAAAGGCTCAGCGGCTCATCAGCCTAGCGCGATGCAAAAGAAGTCGGTGTTTCAGCCGCCAGCGGTGGCGCGGCCGGCCCATGAGTTGGGGGAGGTGACGGCGGGGCGGTTGTTGCAGTTGAGTCGGCCGGTGGCGATGCGGCGGCCCCTGACGATCGGGGAGCCGCAGGACAAGTATGAGCAGGAGGCGGATCGGGTGGCGGCGGAAGTGGTGCAGCGGTTGAACCAGCCTGCGCCAGAGGTGAAGCCCGAGGAGGATGAGGCGGCGGCGGTGCAGCGGCAGGTGGTGCCGAGTTTGCAACGGCAGACGTTGCCGATAACCGAGCCGGAGCCGGGTGCGGTGCAGCGTCAGGCGGGGGTGGTGTCGGGGGCGGCGACGCCGGAGTTTGAGCAGGGGTTAAAGGCGGCACGAACGGGGGGGCAGCCGTTGGATTCGGGGTTTCGGGAGCGGGTGGAGCCGTTGATGGGGCAGGATTTTAGCGCGGTGCGGGTGCATACGGATGGTGCGGCGGATCAATTGAGTCGGAGTATTCAGGCGAAGGCGTTTACGACGGGGAGTGATGTGTTTTTTCGGCAGGGGGAGTATTCGCCGGGGACGCGGGGGGGGCAGGAGCTGTTGGCCCATGAGTTGACGCATGTGGGGCAGCAGAGCGGAGAAGGGGTACAGCCGAGTTGGGACGGTGCCGCAGGTGAGGGAACCGTGGGACAAGTGGGACAGATGCTGGGGGTGTCGCAACACGAGGATGCGATGAACGCTGAAGCAAGCCTTAGCGCTGATAATCAACCACTGCTCAAGCCGCCGCCCAAGATCAGCGCTACCGGGCAAGAAGAGGTGATTCAGCGGATGACGATTGGGATAGGGACGTTTAATTTGAATCATTTAACTTTTAAAGATAATGGTTTGTCGAATACATCTGGCAGTCAAGAACGGCAGAAGAAATACAGCGACCTTCCGAAAGAGGAAGCAAAGATTCAAATGATTGCCGATGCGTTTATTGATAACCCATGGTTGGATTTCTTGGTGCTACAGGAATATAATCAGCTCGAAGATAGAGAAGAGAACCATGCACAGAGGATCAACACCGCAATCGCACGTACGGGGGCGAAAAGCGAAGTAACGATCAAGCCAGGACCGCTGCTAAAAAGTCAGCAAGGGAGCTATTATGAATATTATCCTATAGTCATACGGAAAGGGAAAGCCGACCCCAGCAAGATAGAAATAGAGTACATCTCGGCGAACGGAGAGAAGGGAGAAGTTTTTGAGGAGACCGCTGGCACCGAAAAACAACTCCCATTTGTTAGGAGCACAGCCCAGAAAAAAACCAATGAGAAAGTCAATTTATATCGACCGATCGTGGTTTACAAGGTCAAAGTTAAGACTGCGGAGACAATGGCCCCCGATGAGTATCAAAGGGGTGCCGACGAACCAGAAGGAGCCCTCACTCCCCTTCCTGAAGCGAAGGAAGGCAAAAAGGATGCAACATTATTGGGCTCACCCTTGCAATCCTCATCCTCTCCTAAAGTTGATGAGAGCGAGATGGAGGCCGATCAAGACCAAGAATACAGCGCATCTGTGACATCCACACCCCCTCCCCCCCCGCAAGAAGAGGAGGTTCACATAGCTGTAGTCCATACGACTCCGAAAGGAGCGATTGATGATCGAAGCGAAGAATACAAGCAGGTGAAACAGGTCTTAAAGCGAGCAGAAACGGGCACAAAAGCATCAAATGAGAAATGGATAATCGCAGGAGATTTTTACTTGCCGCCAGAAGCACCCGTCCAGAAAACGACGAGCAAAGCGAAAAATCTTTGGGGAACGCACGAGCCTCACCTATTTTCCTATCATTTCCCCGAGAAAGAAATCTTTGAGTCCGAGAAAGCAAAGGAAATTACACCCCAAACGTCAGATTCCTCATCGCAAATCCTACCCAACGACGAAGATGAACAAATCGGACAAGACCGGGAAGAGGTGACCCAAGAGCGGCGTACGACATTGGGCGATAAAAGCCCGGTTAGAAAGCGAGCGGAGGACGCGTTGAGAAAAATAGAAGAATACTACGAAAATCTAGTGCTCTTGAGTGGATTGAGTGGAACCAACTGGGCATTTCCAAGCCAACAAATTGAGAACCATATCGGAATCCGGACGGCTGACTTCTTTATCGTCTCGAAAACGTTCACCCATCATATCAGTGGACTAGCGAGAGGGACAGGAGAGGAGACAAACCGTGGAGGTATTATGCTGTTAGATCAAAGTCATGCAACCATAAGGGAGCGTGCAAAAACGAGTGACCATATAATGGTTTATGCCTTACTAGCCACAGCCAGTGACCTAGAAGGAGCTAAGGCTGTGAACAAGCAAATAGAAGCAAACATCCCGACCCAAGAAGAGGTGAACGAAAAGGGCGTTAAGCTCGACCAAACCGAGGGGATGCAGACGGTGAAGTCAGCCACGCAACGGGAAAGAGACCTAGACGATAACGACTTAAAGACAACGAGGATGTATACTAACGACCCAGAAGACTTAGTGGACAGGATTTGGCGGGACAAAGTGAAGCCAGGGTTAATAGAGCAAATAGGAAAGGAAGATTTCGATGAGGCTACAGCAAAAGCGTTATATATGGAACACGTGAGAGTGTTGACTGGCGTGACGAATAAAAGTATAGAGTTCGATGAGCGTAAGCTGAAAGAAATCCAGGTAAAGGCAGGACTTGTAGCCGAAGCGAAGAACAGTATGGGCTTAGAGAGAAGAGTAGAACGACGAACAGAGATGGTGTGGAAAGAATTACTGAAGCTGAAGCCCACTATGCCGAAAGCTAAGCCGTCGTTAAGCGAAACCCAGATCATGGAAGAGCACGCGGTCACGGTGCAAGGGCAAGTTCCTGGGGCTTCTGTCATAATGACCCATCTCGTAAACGCCTGCTACCCAGAGGGAAAACCACCGAATCTTTATGATCCGAAAGACATCGAGAAACTCGCCCCCGTACTCCCCGAGGTTGAGATGGGCGAAGAGATATTCGGAAATCAGGAAAGCAGGGCGAAGATGGTGGAAACCACGGACAAGCTCGGCCAAAGCTTGAGCCTAACATATAAGGTTTTGACCGCTAGTCAAGTTGTCAATCGGATGTCCAAAGCGCTCAAGATAGATCCCGAAGAGGGAGCGAAGTCCATCGAGGCGAGAGGAAGCGCAGTGAGCGGTAGTCGAGGGTGGGAGCAGGTGGTGAGGGAGGATGATTTGGTCGAGGCGATCTGTTTGAGTTGTGAGAACATGAAAACCAACTGGGGAAAGGCGCAGCTTAAGCAGAGGCTGAACGCCGAAAAGCCGCCAAAGAAATGGAATGCGATAAAAGAGATAATGAATCAAATAAAGGAAGGAAGTGGAGATAAGATGGAGGCAGTGTGGTTGAGCCGGAAGCTCCACGGACACCTTGAGATCGTCAATGAAGAGGAGCCCGAACCAACTGAGCCTGACGGGAGAGAGGGAGATAACCCGGCGAAAACAACCCCGGATACAAACCAAGAAAAGAAATGGGTAAGTGAGAAGCTTGGACGACTATATCCAACAAAAGATGACCCAAAGGGATCAGGAGTGGGAGCGAAGAGGACGGTGGCGGCAATGACGCGGGATCGTGAGTCGTCGTTAAAAGAGGCCATACTCTTAGCGCTCGGGATTAAACAGAAACAGAAAGGCGAAAATATGATCAGTTTCAAGAACGTCGTGCAACGAGGAGCCGAGATAGTGTGGAAGGAGGTTGAGAATAAATATCGGGAAAGATATGAGAAAGGAGAAGAAGCCCCGAGAGACCTTGAGGAGGTGGTATCAGAGAAAACACCATTGGAATGGATGGACACCCTACCAGGGCCAAAAGCCGGAACCAGTAAGCAACTCACGCTGAAGATGGTCAGAGAATTAGCCGCGGATTCCCGAATCGTCGCAGCATGGTTTGAATTACAGGAGCCGAAAAAAAAGAGAAGGAAGACGGAACCCCAACAGGCAGGAGACATGAAAAGCGCCCAGGGACAATGAAGTGATGAGACCCCGCAACGAGGAACCGATCAGTGCGATCGGCATCTTGTAGTGCGATCGCCATCTTGTAGGGTGCGTTAGCAGGGTAACAAGCCATTAATAGCTCGACCATTCCTGCTCCTGCGTAACACACCAATCCAACCAACAATATCCCGCCATAAACCCATCTCTAATCTCAAAATCCTGGTCGGTGCGTTACGGCGGAACCAAAATTACCCGGTTGTGCCAAAAATTGCTGTCCGCCTAACACACCCTACGCAAACATCCTTTTTGGAGAGGGGCGATTATGGTATTTTTCGAATGCGCGTCCCGCTCTCATAACAACACCATCATCCATCACAAATACCGCTAAACAATAAAATTAAATTTTCATTGATTGTATTGCAATGGGCATCAAATACCACGATCGCCGCCATAAAATTACTCGATGTTTGGTGGGGCGATCGTCTTTATTTTTGTCAATGGGCTGTGGTGCGTTACGGCACGACCATAATCAACCACCACACCCGGCTCCTCGTTCAGAGACGACAGCGGTGCAGGACAGGCCAAGAAATAACTCCGCCCCCAATTCCTCAACGTCCCGGCATCCGTCGATCGGCTCAGGGTTTCCTGCTCAGAGGGCAACGCCCGCGCTGGGCAGGAGGCTTCAAACAATTCCGCCGTATTGAGTGTGACCGAGCTCGTCGTCGCAGTTGCCGTGGAAATAAATTCAAACGCGCCAATATCAAACAAGCCACTGGCTCTGGCTTCGCCCCGTTGATCAGTGGTGATACTCGCGATATCGGCCCCGCCATTCAGCGCCGGACTGCCCGTGAGCAATGCATGGGTTTGGGTTGGCCCGCCGTTATCCGCTAGCGATCCTAAAACCGGGTCGAGGGGGCTAGCAAGGGTGCCAACCAAGGGACTGTTTGTGAAGTTCATGCTCCCCTCATTGATGCCAATTAGGTTATTGCCACTATCAACAAACGTCCCGGAAACATCGGGGTGGTCGCTAACGACTGTATTGCCGTCAGAATTTCCCGCAATAATGGTGTTCTGAACCGTGATTGAATTCCCACTATAAACCCCCCCGCCGTTACCAAGGCTAATATTATTACCCGCTGTATTGTTGGTAATCGTGCTGTTGGTAATTGTTCCATTGCTCGCGTAAATGCCACCGCCGTTTGCACCTGCAGAATTGCCGGAAATGGTGCTGTTGATGAGGTTGATTGGGCCAGCGCTATTTAGACCGTAGATCCCCCCCCCATTGCCAGCTGCGGTATTCCCCGTTATGGTACTGTTCTCAAGGGTCAGCGTTCCACTGCTCAGATGGCGAATTCCACCACCACTCCCCCCGACACTCCCATTTTGAATTGTCAAATTCTTTAGGGTGATATTGCGACCAATACCATTATTATTAACTTGAAAGACAGTGAGAGTCGGCGAACCATTAACAACGACCTGGTTTGTTTGTCCATCAATCGTCAAGGCTCCTGCGTCATCTCTGATCTCTAGCCGTACTGAGGTCAAGTTAATGGTTATACTGCCGCTAAAGCGAATTTCATCATCGGTTGCTGCCATATTTGCCAAATTGATTTGTTCACGCAGCGAGCCCGGACCCGAATCTGCATTACTGGTCACCGTGAAGATCGCCAGTGTCTCGTCATAACCCCTCAGGCTCGCCGCCTCAAACGCTAAAGCCGATTCAATCGTTCCAGTGTTGGTTTCCAGCAGCCAATCACCGCCGAAGGCAGCCGCCCCGGTCAGGGTTGTTGAAGCCGCCACATCTGCTCCCGTTAAATCGCTGATGGTTTGGATCAGGGTGATGCCTTCAGAGCCCAAAGCCGTATAACAGGCATAGAGCAAGATATCCGCCATGTGGGTTAGAGAGCTGCCCCAACGTTGCAGATCGGTACTGTACTGCTCGATGGTACCGTTGCTGACAAAGGTATTTCCTAACCAGAAGTTACCCTGATTCCCCTCCGAAAGAATATGCAGCGCGTCAACGTCTGTAACACCTTGGAGGGTTTTAGTGATTTTGGTGATGCCATTTTCCTCAGGGGTGACGACAACAGAAACTGTTCCTGGCTTGCCGCCATAGAGGAAGGTTTCATAGTCCGGCACGGTGGCATCAATAAAGACATAGTCAATCGGGTCATCTGCACTTTGGGGAAACAGCCTGACCGTGGGAGCGCTGTAAGTCCCATCACCCGTCAGCACCCGAGGGGTTTTGGCAGCCAGGGGCGTCACTCGGTTTGCAGCGTTGAGGCTGACCGTTTCACCCCAAACCTGGCCGCCTAAAACTAAATCTCCTGGTTGCACAACGGCCTCGCCAACGCTTGCTGTTCCATCGGCTTCCACCGCTAGTCCTATGTCTGCTAGGGCGGGATGGGTCAATAATACTGGCAAGTCAGTGGGCGTAATTCCCCCGGCGAGGGCAGCGGCGGGAACCTCCAAACTCAAGAGGCTCCCGTCTTGGGAAATCCGCACCAGCTTCTCCCCAGGAACTGCGGTTACGGTAAGAGTGCCGCCGGGTGCTTTAAGGGTTCCGGCATTGATCACGGTTCCCCCACTGAGGCTCAGATTGCCCCTGGTTTTCAGGCTCAAGTCGGCCGCATTGATAATCGCGCCGGGTTGAGCGCCCAGAAAGGCAAAACTCTGGGGAGAACCGATTAGGTTTTGATAGTCATTACTACCCACGGCATTGAACCAACTGTCCTCAAAGCCAATTCTATTGGCTGTTGTGGCGGTAAAGTCGCCGGGTACATTGAGGCTAGCGTTGGGGCCAAAAACCAGTCCCGCTGGGTTCATTAAATACAGATTCGAGTTACCGCCGGTCACTTGCAACAACCCATCAATCACCGACGGATCGCCGCCCATGACCCGACCTAAAATGTTGCGAATGCCGGGTTGAGAAAGAAAGGTAGCGACTTGCTGGGAGGAGAGGCCAAATTGCGCAAAGCTGTGGAATAAATTTGCCCCATCTCCAGAGAGCGAGCCGCCTTCAATTTTAAATTGATTGCCATCAATCGTAATTACAGTACCCGTTCCATCGGCTGCCGCAGTGATGGATTGGGCAAGAACGGGGGCGGTGAAGTGTAGTACACCGATTCCTAAAGTAATCACGCCTGTGGCATAAAAAATACGCCAGAAGCAAGATCTAATGGGTGCAATTTTCATCGGAGCATCTCAAGGGAAAAGGGAATGCTCTAACACGATAGCTCAACAGTCTTAGGACAGAACAAGGGTTGTGAACTGCCCTAGTGCATTCACTGCCCAATCGAAATCAAAATCGCAGAATCAAAAATACTGGCTCCGATATTGCCGGAGTCT
The DNA here is from genome assembly GCA_039180005.1 of Cyanobacteria bacterium P01_G01_bin.54. Classification (GTDB taxonomy): domain Bacteria; phylum Cyanobacteriota; class Cyanobacteriia; order Cyanobacteriales; family Spirulinaceae; genus SIO3F2. Next base: position 80,862 of record JBCDEB010000001.1, read on the forward strand.
GAGGGGGTAATTTCCCCCTCAGCGGGAGGTGTCGGGGGGCTGAACCCCTGACAACCGGGTTTGACAACGAGATTTTAAGGTTTTGAGGAATGCGATCGCCTCGCTTATCCAGAACTCAGGTTATCTATTTTGGAAGGAATCGGTCACCTCATAACCCACTGTAGCCACTTCAACGTGGTAGCATTCCTGGGCAACCCAATTTTCTGCCCAGGCGTTGCCTTGCCGTTTTGAGTAAGCACTCGCGAGCCCACCGGTACAAAATCCCGACAATCCTGCGCTGCCGATGTGAGCGCAGCGTAGGGATTCACCGCACAGCGCAGCTCAGGCTGATGGGTGTAATACAAACATTGGCCACACGGCGTCATTCTCAGGTGATAGATCTGCCGCAGCTCTTGGGCGAGTCTTTGCAACCCTTGAAACCCAAACCAGATCGCCACAGCCAACAGCAAAGTCGGCCCTAGAAAAACACCGATGATCAGCAACAGACTAACCATAGGTTCAGCCTCTATCCTCCAGCCTCAACCTAACCCGGCAACTTCTTAGCAATCAATGCATCTAAGGACAAGCGCCCTGAGCCATTAATTAGTAAAAAGGCATAGAGGGTGGCATACAGTGAGGCGGTCTCCAGCGGCGGAATCACCAGACCATTAGCTTTGAGATGGAAAAAGATCGCAACGCCCATGGTGCCGAGCAGCAGTAGGGCATTGAGGCGGGTCAACAAGCCCAGGATGATCAAGGCGGCACAGCCCACTTCAACATAGGCCGCACAGTAGGTGAAAAAGACCGGGTAAGGCAAGCCAATAAAGGTCACCACATTCTCAGCAAACCCTTGAATATCTGCCAGCTTGTCGAGGCCATTGTGGATCATTAAGCCGCCAGCCACCAGCCGGGCCAGCAGCCACAGGGCTTGAAAGAGGGTATCTTCAGAGCTGCTAGAGGCAAACAAACGCTGGATGAGCGAGGGAGAGGAGGCGGTCATGGTAGTAGAACGGTTTGGGGATAGTGGGCAAAATTGTTGGCAATGTCGCCTTTGTATTATTGCAAAGCCCTCTTAGCAACCCCCAGGCTTAAGCTTTTTGTAAGCCTCCCGTTAACGGGTCGCATCTTCTATTGGTTCTAGCCGAATCAATTGCCCATTTGGCTCATCCGTTAACACATAGAGCAAGCCATCGGGGCCTTGGCGCACATCGCGCACCCGCTGGCCGATCGCAATCGCCGTCTCATTGACCACATTGCCTGCCTCATCCACCTCAAGGCGTCGAACCTCCTGGGAGACCAATGCCCCAGCAAAGAGGTTGCCCTGCCAGGCCGGAAATGCCTCACCCCGGTAAATTGCTAGGCCGGAGGGGGCGATCGACGGTGTCCAGATCACCTTGGGGTCCAGCATCCCCGGCAACGAGGTCTCCGGCGAAATCAGCCCGCCTGAATATTCGCGGCTGTGGGTCGCCACCGGCCAGCCATAGTTTTCGCCCACTTCCAGCCGATTCACCTCATCCCCGCCGCGAGCCCCATGCTCCGTTGCCCAAATCTCGTCCGTGGCCGGATCAACCGCGAGCCCCTGGATATTGCGATGACCATAACTCCAGACCTCCGGTGCGGCATCCGCATCGTCCACAAACGGGTTATCGCCTGGAATTGAACCGTCATCATTGAGACGAATCACCTTGCCCAAATGACTACCCTGGTTCTGAGCCTGTTGGCGGATCAATTCGCCACTCAGTTCAACGGGCGGATTGCCCCCATCGCCAATCGAGGCCAGCAATGTACCATCGGGTAGCCAGACTAGGCGCGAACCAAAGTGCTGGGCACGGGACTTGGTTTGGGAGACTTCAAAGATGACCTGCCAATCACTCAGGGTCTCGCCATCAAACTGGGCACGGGCAATACGAGTGCGGTTGGCGTTGATCGTTCCGTGGGCATAGGAGAAGTAAACCCATTGGTTTTCAGCAAAGTCTGGATGGAGGGCGATATCCAGCAGACCCCCCTGACCCTCGGCAAGAATATCTGGTATGCCGGAGATGGGGGTGGGGTCGAGCATTCCCGCGCGGGCAATCCGCAGGCGTCCGGGTCGCTCGGTAATTAACACCTCACCCTCAGGTAGCCAAGCGATACCCCAGGGATGTTCTAAACCGTCTAACACCGTCACCATTTTCAAGTCTAGATCGCCCTCTAATTCTGGGGTCTGGGCGATCGACGCGGTCTCCCCGGTCTCGGTTACGGTGGTACCGGGTTGAACTTGAGCGGTGCAGCTTGTGGCGGTGAGAAGGGCGATGGCACTGCCGAGCAGTATCAGGTTAGAGAACTGGGGCGCACGAGTCCGTTTGTGAGCAATAGGCAGCATCATTATTTTGCTGGGGAAGGGTTAAGGGTTGGGGGTAGGGAGACCATAACACTCTTCCCTTTGAACTAGAGCTTAAAGCGAATTGGTGAAAACACGCTGAAACAGATTAATAACTGGCTCCTGCTAGCTCGACAATTCAACCCTGACACGCTTAAATAAGCAAACTAGGGCGTGTCATCAATTAACCGCAGAAGCCTGATGGGACAAGGGATGGAGCGCCCGACCCAAACAACAGGAAAAGGGGCTGTAAGCCAGTCATAGTCAGAGCTTGAAATCTAAATGATGACAGCCCCTAGTTTCCTCTGCTGCCATTATTCACTTTTCTCGATGCCACAGCTTGTGACTTCCTCTGCCCTGACGTTTGTACCCACTCCGACCGGAACCTTGACCCTGGCCGATTGCCCGGCGACTCGGATGCAGTTGTCGCTGGTGATTCCCACCTATCAGGAGCGGGAGAATGTGGTGCTGTTGGTGCCCCGGTTGGTGGCGCTCTTGGAACCGGAGTTTTCGGGGCGCTATGAGCTGATTGTGGTGGATGACAACAGCCCTGATAGCACGGCTCAGGTGGCGCTGGAATTAAGCCAGGACTATCCCCAATTGCAAGTGATACGCCGCCAGGGGGAACGGGGCTTGGCAACAGCGGTGATTCGGGGCTGGCAGGCGGGGCAGGGCGAGATTCTGGCGGTGATTGATGCGGACCTGCAACATCCTCCCGAAGTCTTGTTGCAGCAGTTGGCGGCGATCGCCGACGGGGCCGATCTCGTCGTGGCCAGCCGTCACGTGTCGGGCGGGGGCGTGAGTGATTGGAATATTGGTCGCCGGATTTTATCGCGGGGGGCACAGCTTTTGGGTCTGCTGGTGCTGCCCGGGGTGCTCAGCCGGGTTTCTGACCCTTTGAGTGGCTACTTTATGGTGCGACGGGCGGCGATCGCCGGTCAAAAGCTCAACCCCGTGGGCTACAAAATCCTCATCGAAGTCCTCGCCCGCGGTACCTTTGACACGATTCAAGAAGTCAGCTATGTCTTCCAGGAACGCCAAGATGGCCAGAGTAAAGTCACCTACAAGCAATACCTGGAATACATCCAACATCTAATTACGCTCTGGTGGGAGCGCTTGTGGTCGCGGTAGGGCCATCGCACGACTAAAAAAATAACGCTCCCTAGTACTGTGGCACCGCCAAAAAGATGCAATAGAATTTTGTCGTGAATTATTTGTAGGGGTAGTGCCCCCGTGCCTACCCCGGTCTCGGCCGCCCACCGATCAATTTTCTGTCACGCAACACACCCGGGCAACCACGGGGGGATTGCCCCTACAGGATTTTCTAATGCACTAATGAAGGCGTGCCACCGCCCTAATTCGCCGCCGCCGTGACCTTTCTCGCCCAGGTTTGAATCGGTTCCGCAAATAAAGCGTGATAATCCCGTAACTCGCGGTTGGTCATGCCAAATTCACTGGCTTCCTCAAAGAGTTCTTGGAGCGAGCGGAGGGCCAACTGAGCGGCCCCCGCAGAATGGGGGGTCACCGCCAGCAGAGCCTTGAGTTTGGTGCGAACGGTTTTTAACTTTTTAGAAACGGATTCGGGTTCGGGATCACAGGCGCGTGGGGCTGAACCATTCTCTTCTAGGAGTTGGCTTTGGGGCGGGAGATAGGTATGGGTTTCGGCGTCATAGGCGAGCACTTCGCCCGTTTCAATTTCATAAATCCAGCCGTAGATGTTGAGCTCACCCTGGTGGAGCTTCGCTCTGACCATGGGATAGGTCTTCAGGTTTTCAATCTGGATAAGCACATTTTCCGCCACAAGGGTTTCAATCAATTCTTCACCGGATTGATGGGCATAGTTATCCAGCACCAAACGCCGCGTTGATTCAGCGTGCTTGAGCCAGTCATAGACCAAGGGCATATCGGCTTGCAGCTTGTTGAGCTTGAGCAGGCCTTTCATCGCCCCACAATGAGAATGACCACAGATAATCACCTGCTTGATCCCGAGCGCTGTGATCGCATATTCGATCGTGCCGCCCTCGCCACCATTGGCCGCGCCAAAGGGCGGCACGATATTTCCCGCATTACGAATGACGAAGAGTTCGCCCATATCCGTACTGGTGATGATGCTGGGAGCGACCCTAGAGTCTGAGCAGGTGATAAAGAGAACACGGGGTTTTTGACCATGGGAGAGCTGTTCTAGCAACTCCTGGTGCTCGGGAACATAGGTTCTTCTAAACTCATCTAAACCCCGAATCAGCCTTTTCATCCGACATCATCCTTGCTCAATGGAGACTGTGCTGTATCGCTCCCCCACAATCTCATATCCAGACTGGCTTTGGCAATTGCCAGGAGACCGAGAGAGAAAGAGATCCCCCCCGGCTGCGCCGACCCCCTTGGTAAGGGGGTTCTAGCGTTAAACCCTGCTTAAGCAAACGATCCCAGCCGCCTGTGGCGTCACCTACCTTTAAAAATCTCGTATCATGACTCTGCCGTGATACGCATCATTGGCGGCTCTGCCGCAGGAGAAAATTGCCACCATGGGACAAACCGAACGCCTACTGATGATGGCCGAAGATGAGCTAGCGCAGTACAGCACCGATGCTCGCAAAGTTGAAAAACTACGCCGCAAGATTGGCCTCTCCGTGACACCTGCCCAGCGTGCCCAGGTCAAACAGGAACTCCTGGAGGAGATGCCGGATAACCTCTTCAGTCGCTTGGTGCTAGAGCAGCGGCAAGCCGTCGCGCTGCCCTTCTGGGGGATCGCTGGTTTGGGACTGCTCTTGGGGATTTCTTTGCGTCAGCCCCTGGATTTCTTGGGGACGGCGATCGGCCTGCCCGCCGCCATTGCCCTGCAACGCTGGGGTTGGCAACTCCAAGCCCAACGCCTGGTGCTGCAAACCCTGGCAGAACTGGAGAACCCTAAATCGGAATAAGGGACGTTGTGGCACAACCGGAAACAACGATAGGCTATTAGGGGCAAATTGTTCGCTTTGCCTGATTGCCCGCTGTTCTCGCCCCGCAATGCTGAATACTTCCGAAGCCATTACTACTCTCTCCGTCATTCTGGTCGCCTTGGGCTTTTTGGTCTGGGGCTATAACCGCGCCAAGAAATATAAACAGCTCGGCATTCTCGCCTGGCTCCAATCGGTGGTGCTCATCGCCCCTTGGTTATTTGTGTTTGGGCTGTTTGCACTGGGCATCTATATCAACTTTGTGGGCATCTTGGCGTTGCTGATTGTCTCCTCCGGCATCTATATCTATCTGGGCAATCGCCTCCGGGCCGAGGGCCAAGCCGAACTGCTGCGTCAGCGAGCCGCCCAACGCCTCGCCCAGGAGCGCTCCACCACAACAGAGACCACGGCGGAAATGAAGGCTGCGATCGCCGCCGATCCCGACAATCCTGATGCTGTCCCCAAAATCCCCAGTGATGACCTGCAAAAAATCAAAGAAATCTTTAGCATCGATACCTTCTTTGCCACCGAGACGATTTCTTATCTAGAAGGCGCAATTTTCAAGGGCAACCTGCGCAGCGAGAGTGAGGTGGCCTATGAAAAGCTTTCGGGCAAGTTGCGCGATCGCTTCGCCGACCAATATCGTCTGTTTCTGGTCGAGAACCCCGAAGGCAAACCGATTGTAATTATTTTACCTAGCAGCAATGATCCCCAGCCTGCCACCCTCGCCCAGAAGAATCTATCGGTGGTGCTAATGGTGGCCACGATCGCCACCAGCTTAGAAGCCGCTGGTTTACTGATGGGCTTTGACTGGTTTAGCCAGATCGGTCGCTACGGCGAAGCGCTACCCATCGCCTTCGGGGTCTGGCTGGTGCTAGGGGTTCATGAGCTGGGGCATTGGATTTGGGCGCGGCGACGCGATGTGCGGTTGAGTTTTCCCCTGTTGTTGCCCAGTTGGCAGATTGGCACTTTTGGTGCGATCACCCGTTTTGAGTCGCTCCTGCCCAATCGCAGCACGCTGTTTGATATTGCCTTTGCCGGGCCAGCAGCGGGCGGGCTGTTCTCGCTCTTGCTGTTGGCGGGGGGGCTGCTGCTCTCCCATTCGGGGAGTTTGTTTACGCTGCCCACCGAGTTTTTCCAGGGCTCGATTTTGGTCGGAACCTTGGCTAAGGCAATTCTGGGCGATCGCCTCACCCAAACCGTTGTCGATATCCATCCCCTGACGATGGTGGGCTGGATTGGCCTGGTGATCACGGCGCTGAACCTGATGCCGGCCGGGCAGCTTGATGGCGGCCGGATTGTCCAGGCAATTTATGGACGCAAAACCGCCCGACGCACGACGATCGCCACCCTAGTGATTCTCGGCATTGTGGCGATCGTCAACCCCGGCAACCCTATTCCGCTCTATTGGGGTATTGTGATCCTGTTCTTGCAGCGGGATCTAGAGCGCCCCAGCCTCAATGAACTCAGCGAACCGGACGATGCCCGTGCAGCGCTGGGTTTGCTGGTGCTGTTTTTAATGCTGGCAACCCTGATTCCCTTGAGTCCCGCCTTGGCCGGTCGGTTGGGGATCGGTTGAGGTGGACTACTAACGTTAAGCTGCTGCTTTCTCTTGAGATTCAACGGGCAACGTAATCACAAATTCAGTACCAGCGCCGGGTTGAGACTCAACTGCAATGGTTCCTGCATGCTTCTCCACAATTTGGTAGCAGATACTTAAGCCCAGCCCCGTTCCCTTGCCAATGGGTTTGGTGGTGAAAAAGGGGTCAAATAACTTCGATTGAAGATGCTCGGGGATACCTGGGCCATTGTCACGAATTTTAATCATGACGCGATCGCCCCCGAGTCGCTCTGTTATTAGGGTGATTTGCTGGGGCTGAACTTTTGCCTCTTCCATGGCATCTACGGCATTGGCAATCAAGTTCATAAAAACTTGGTTTAACTGGGCAGGATAACAGAAAACCAAGGGTAGATCACCATACTGTTTAACCACTTCAACCGTGTACTTCAGACGATTGTTGAGAATGGTTAACGTATTTTCTAGCCCTTCATGCAGATCAACATCTTTCATTTCGGCTTCATCCAGCCGAGAGAAGTTACGCAACGAGAGGATGATTTCTTGGATGCGATCGCTGCCCATCTGCATGGACTTTATGATTTCAGGGAGATCAGACTTTAAGAAGTCCAAATCAATATCCTCAATCACCGCCTGAACGTCAGAGTTGTTACTCAGATTTTGGCATTCTACGACATCGACAAATGCAAACAAATCATTAATATATTGGGTCAGATGGCTCAAGTTGCCATGAATAAAATTAACCGGATTATTGATTTCATGGGCAATGCCTGCTACCATCTGCCCTAAACTGGACATCTTCTCTGTTTGAATTAGCTGGGCTTGGGTACTTTTAAGATGGGTTAAGGTATCTTGCAGTGTTTGGGTTCGCTCTTCAACCCGTTGCTCTAAGGTTTCCTGGGAGCGCTCCAGCTCATGGGTGTAGTCACCGACACGCTCAATTAAGCGGTTGAGAGAATGGGCTAACACGCCCACTTCATCTCGGGTGGTGACGGGGGCGCGGAGATTAAAATTGGACTCTTCCGTGACCTTGCGGGCCACGTTTGTCACCGCAACTAGGGGCTGGGCGATCGTCCGACTTGTATTCCAGGCAAGGATCGCGGCAATGGCGATCGCGATAGTAAAACTGCCAATGATAATTCGTAACCGTAGACGACTCGCGCCCACTTGAGCCACAATTGCGGCTTCTTTTTGTTTCTCAACTGCCTGCTCAAGGAGTGATAAATCTTCCGCTAAACGCTCAAACTGTAACCGCAGTTCAATCGACTGCTCACCGGTTATGCCTTCAATAATGCGTCTTTGCGTTGTGAGCAGATCTTTACCGTGCAAGTTAAGGGGATTCAGATCTGTCGATAGACGCTGGATTAATTGTCTATAATCAGCCACTGTTTCGACATAACCTTGATCCAAATCTAAATAGATATTTTCTGGAGCCGCTAGGCTCTCAGGATACGATTCAACATACTGCTTAATATCCTCCAGTACACCTTCAAGGCGAACCATATTAATGGCAAATTTACTCGTCTCATAGTCAAACCAGATGGGATCATCCAATACCGTGATGAGCTGTTGGGGATGGGAGCGAATTTCTAAAATGGTATTTTCGAGCAGACTTAAGTAGCCAAGCTGTTCTTCGGCAAGATTGAGAGACTGGTCTGCACGGTTTTGATGATAATCACCGATAACTAGGCCAATAATACCGCCTAAAACGGCAATACCGATCGCTACCGCATAGCCCACCCCAATTTTTTGAGTGATGTGCCAGCGAATCTTCAATCGATCAAGAAAATGCCTGTCTTTAGGTAACATATGTGTCCCGATTCCTATTATTCAATCAGCGCTTCTTGTCCGATCGCCCTGTAGACTTCACGCAATGCCTCATAGCCAGCCATATCCACTGCAGTTAGAGAAGAGTCTTTGAATTTCTGGGCCAGGCTGGGGGCTGCGATAATCCCCTCAATCAGTTTCTCTTGATGGTCTAGCATCCGATCGCGAATCAGTTCAATCACGCCGATTTCCAGTTGATGACTCGCGACAAAAATATCACCTGGTAACAGTTCACTCGTTTCAAGGATGGGGTAGTCCTCTGCGCTGAGATTTTCGTCCTCTAACAGCGTTTCATAGCGATGACTTGCTAACACCACTGCATCCACTTCACCTGTTTTCACGCCTTGCAGAGTTCGCTTATCAGAAAATACAGTCTCTACATCCATTTGGAAGTCGAGATTGGCAGCGAGTAAAATTTGTGACCCGCCAATATGACCGGCTGTGGAGCCCACCTTACGCAGATCGATCACTTTACCCTTGAGGTCGTTCAGCGATTGGATACCACTCTCCGCCCGCACCACCACAACGGAGCGGAAATCTGGACGATTGAGCGAAACAACCGGCACAGCCTCTGCTCGGGACTGCAAGACGAGGTATTCAGACGGGCCCGCCCAAGCGAGATGAACTTGACCCGTCTGCATTGCGGGGGCAGCCGCCAAATGCCCCTGCACCGGAAAGAATTCCACATTGGTTTCGAGGGCTTCTGCCAATGCCGTTCGAAACGCACCGTAATCAGCTTCTAATTCCTCCAAACCGTCAGCATCCGTTACCGTGAATTTGATTGTTTCGGGCAGGTTCGAGGGGGTTGACCCAGAATCTGGCTCGGATTCGGCAACGTTGGCCGTGCTACAGCCTGCAGCAAAGAGCAGAGAATATAGTAAGAAATTACGTCGGTTGATCATTGTTGAGTAGAGCGGTATTCAGCATAAGGGTTGAAGGGGTTGCCAAGGATTGATTACTCAATAGCAGAGCCTTCACCAATGGCACAGTAAATGTCTCGCAATGTTTGGTAATCGGTGTCTTGAACCGCAACCAACTCAGAATTGATGTATTTTTGGTTTGCTACAATTGGCACAGCTTTAGATCGTCCTCGTAATAGCAAATATTCTGAAGTCCCCGCCATAACAATATTAAGTTCTCCAGACAACAACGCAGGAAACGAATCTAGATAGTCTTCTCATAATGCTCTTGGATGGATTTGGATGTAATATTAATTGATTAAACTTTCTTGATTGATTGCCTTGTACACTTCTCGGAACATTTTGTATTTGTTGGTATCCACAAGGATCAAGGATGCATTGCTGAATTTTTTTGCTAGATTTGGGGTCTCCAAGATCGCTGCCATCAATTGGTCTTGGTGCTCCAGCATTTTTGTCTGTATCGTTTTCACTACCATTGAATCGAGCTGGTTGTTGGCGATGAAAATATCACCCGGTAGTAGCTCACCCGTTGCAATAATCGGATAATCACTGACAGCGAGGTTTTCCGCTTCAATCACGGTCTGATAACGATGACTTGCTCGAACCACTGCATCGACCTCACCTCTTTTTAGAATATCCAGTGAAAAGCTGCCTGATGTTACAATCTGGACATCCGTTGTTGGGTCAAGCCCTGCCGCAAGCAACATCTGTGAACCCCCAATATATGTGCTGGTTGACCCCGGCTTGTACATATCAATGGCTTTCCCCTTTAAGTCTGCGATGGATTGAATGCCACTGTCTGATCGTACAGCAATCACACTCTTAAAATCAGAGCGCTTGAGCGATACAACGGGCACCGCTTTAGCTCTTGCCTGCAAAATAAGATACTCTGAAGGACCAGCCCAAGCGAGATCAATCTCGCCAGTGAGCATTGCTGGAGCAGCTGCGACAGGACTATCAATGGGGAAGAACTCAATCGTGGTTTCCAATGCTGCTTCTAGGGCTTGTCGAAATGGTTTATAGTCGGCTTCTAATTCTTCTAGGCCGCTTACATCAGTGACAGCAAAGCGAAGGGGCTCGGGTAAGCTTGCAGTTGCTGTGCTGGAGCCAGCATTACGCTGTTGTTGAGCTGCTGTACAACTTGCGAGAAAGAGACAGGCATAGCCTAAAAAAGAACGTCGCTTCATGGATCAGGGGTTGAGGGGAATGAAGGTGACTGAATGGGCATCGGCCCATAGTGATGATTCGCAGAAATCAGCCAGAGATCCGGAGGAAAGCGTGATGATGCTTGACGATCGCCCTTACTGACGTTCTCTATTAGTACAGAGGTTCACCGTCCCCAATGCAAGCAAAGGCATCAAGACGATCCGTCCTATGGAAGTTTAGGAAATAACTCAGGAGTTCCGTAGCGCAGGCGTCTCGCCTGCCAAGGGTTTAACGCATTCTGCGATTGCCGGATTAATGTTTTAACCTTCATCAAACAATCTTCAGCGATTTGATGTTGTGAGTCCCTCCCTGCAGCCCTCGACTTCAGATCTTGGCGGTTACTGCGATCGCCACTGAAGTTGGGTTCTGCCGCAGACCAAATTCTGATTCCCTACCGTTCAATACCTAGCCCTTGCTGATATTCTTAGGGATGCACTAATTTCGCTGCCAAGGACTTCTCGACCATGCGTCTTTCGCAAATGCTCTTTGTTACGCTCCGTGAATCCCCTGCTGAGGCAGTGATTCCGAGCCATCAACTGTTGCTGCGAGCGGGTTATATTCGACGGATTGGCAGCGGGCTCTATAGCTATATGCCCCTGATGTGGCGGGTGCTGCGCAAGGTCTCCCAGATTGTCCGGGAAGAGATGGATGCCACCGGAGCGCAGGAATGCTTGCTGCCCCAGTTGCAACCAGCGGAGCTGTGGCAGGAGTCCGGGCGCTGGGACACTTATACCAAAGCCGAGGGGATTATGTTTGCCTTCCGCGATCGCCAAGATCGCAATGTGGCCCTTGGTCCCACCCATGAAGAGGTGATCACCACTGTGGCACGGGAGCTGATTCGCTCCTATAAACAATTGCCCCAAAATCTTTACCAGATTCAAAGTAAATTCCGCGACGAAATTCGCCCCCGGTTTGGGCTCATGCGGGGTCGAGAATTCATCATGAAAGATGCCTATTCCTTTCATGAAACGGAAGACTCTCTAAAGGCAACCTACGCCGCCATGGATCAGGCCTATCGCCGCATCTTTCAACGCTGTGGCCTGGATTTTGTGGCTGTGGAAGCGGATTCGGGGGCGATCGGTGGCTCGGGCTCTCAGGAATTTATGGTGGTTGCCGACATCGGCGAGGATGAAATTATCTACAGTCCCGATGAAACCTATGCCGCCAATGTGGAAAAGGCAGTTTCTCTGCCCTCCGAGGCGATCGCCTCTCCCTTCACAAGCTACGAAAAACGTGCAACACCCAACACGCCGACAATTGCTAGCCTGGCTGAATTCGCCGACTGCTCCCCTACGGCAATTCTGAAAAATGTGCTCTACGAAGCGGTCTACGATACGGGTCTGAAGATTCTGGTCTTGGTGAGCATTCGCGGCGATCAGGATGTGAATGAGACTAAGCTGCAAAACGAAATTAGCAAACTGGCACCGCAACTTGCAGCCAATACCGTCCTCGCTGTAGAGGTGCCGGATGTGGATGCTCAGAAAAAATGGGCGGCTAAACCCTTGCCCTTGGGCTACATTTCTCCCGGTTTAGCGGATGACTATATTGCTAAAAAAGAAGGTATTCATCCCCAATTCGTGCGCTTGGTGGATCAAACCGCCGTAGGCCTCAAGGGCTTTGTCACGGGCGCAGATGAATCGGGCTATCACGTTTTTGGAGCCAACTGGGGGGAACAATTTGAGCTGCCCCAGGGGGTGGTCGATGTCCGCACGGCTCAGGCGGGCGATCGCGCCGTCCATGACCCTGAGCAAACCCTGAAAGTGGCTCGGGGCATTGAGGTGGGTCATATCTTTCAGCTCGGGATCAAATATTCCCAAGCCATGGCTGCCACCTTCACCAACGAAGCGGGTCAAGAGCAGCCCTTTGTGATGGGCTGTTATGGTATCGGCGTCTCCCGTTTGACCCAGTCGGCGGTGGAGCAACGCCATGACAAGGACGGCATCATTTGGCCCGTCAGCATTGCGCCCTACCAGGTGGTGATTATTATTCCCAATATCAGTGATGCCGAAGCGGTCGCTGCAGCGGAGAAACTCTATGCTGATTGTGTAGCGGTCAGGCTGGAAGTGCTGCTCGACGATCGCAAGGAACGGGCCGGGGTGAAGTTTAAAGATGCCGACCTGATTGGTATTCCTTACCGGGTGGTAACGGGGCGATCGCTCAAGCAGGGCAAGGTGGAAGTAGTGCAACGAGCCACGAAGGAAACGCAGGAGTTGCCGTTGGAGACTGTGGTTGAGACCTTAAAGAACTGGGTGGATGCGGCGATCGCGCTGTAATGTCATTTCGCACAGGGTTAGGCGACCTGACTCAGAACACCCGACCTTTGGCGATTGGGAGCTAACCCCCTGTCCAGTTTATGATGGAGACCATCATCGAGCTAGGGGAGCAAAAAACTATGGGTCGCCGCCGCCGTCGCCGTCAATATGAGTCCGCTCAGCAACACACCCAACTCCAAGCTCAGACCCGGACTGAGATCTCGCAATATTCTCGACCCTTCCCTAAGCCTCAATCCCTGCAATCGAAAGAAGCGGATCGACAGGTCGCACCGCTTACCCAGCCGCCCGCTTGGAATCTGCTGGATTGCTTAAATGCTTCACCGGCCCAGGCGCTGCCGATTATGCCCAAGTTGGCGATCGGCGCAGTCGGTGATAAATATGAGCAAGAGGCGGATGCGGTGGCGGCGCAGGTAGTGCAGCAGTTGAATCATCCCCAGCCTGCTCCGGTGCAGCGCGACGCCCCGGAAGAGGAGGAGGACAATCTACTCCAACAGAAACCGTTGCGGCCTCAGGTGCAACGGACGGAGGGCTATGAGGACGAGGAGGAAGATGAAATCCGGATGAAACCCCTGGGAAAAATGGTGCAGCGTACGGAGGGTTATGATGATGAGGAGGAAGACGAAATTCGGATGAAGCCCTTAGGGAATGTGATGCAGCTGAGGGGAGACTATGGCAGCGAAGCGGCATCACCGGATCTAGAGCGATCGATACAACGGGAGCGGGGCAAGGGGCAACCCATGGCTGAGGGCGTACGTCAGCCGATGGAAAGTGCCTTTGGAGTTGATTTTGGTGGGGTGCGGATTCATACGGACAACACAGCAGATCAGTTAAACCAGTCGATTCAGGCGAAGGCGTTTACGACGGGGCAGGATGTGTTTTTCCGGCAGGGGGCCTATGCACCCGAGAGTAGAGGGGGACAGGCTTTGTTGGCCCATGAACTGACTCATGTGGTGCAGCAGAGTGGGGGGTTAGTGCAGCGCTCTTCGTTACCATCCGAGCCAGTCATAAGATTGCAGTCCCCTGAAGCTGCATCAGGATTAGTCATTCAACGAAATCCGATAACAGATAGATTAACTGAAATTATTTTGAACGATCAAGAAACCGAGCAGGTACGTCTACTTGCCGATCACATTTTAAAAATCATCCAATTTATAAATGCCCAAAACTGGGAACAAGCCCATGCTTGCTTATGGGATCGTAAAGTAGCAAAACAATGTGGGTTCCGTATTAGCTCTAAGAATTGCTTCATAGATCCAACGAATAAAGACCAAAGTACAATAGATATAGAGATCGAAGAAGCTATCAAAAAAGGAATGTCTTTTGATAAAGAAATAGTTTTGCCTGAGGTATCAATCTCGCCACCCAACACTTTCGCAGGGAGAACGGCTTTTAACGATGCTGAATTAGCGATGAGAGTTCTACCGGTTTGCTTGGAAGAATGGATTCATCGGTTGCAGAATAAGATCGGTCAAGTTTTAAGTCAGGGAACTGAAGCATTCAAGATACATGCAGAGACAGTTGAGATGGAGGGTTATGAAACCTGGAGTTGGAATGAGATAGATATTTATGCCATCTACAAAGATTTAGGATGGAATTCAGTTTTGAAAGCATTTAAGTCCAGATATGTAGAACGAAAAAAATACGATGATTTCACTAAGCTTGTTATGGCAACCATGTCAGCTAGACCCCGGAAGAACAAAAATGACAATAGTAATAATGAGAATATATAGCAATCCTATTTGATTCATCGTGCTAACTCTTCGACCTGCAAAGAATAGACAGTCCAGACAATAAGCGCAATACTGGGGTATTCGCAAAGATTCCCCTCAGAAGCTTGGACTTATGGGTCGCCGCCGCCGTCAATACGAATACGCTCAGCAACACACCCAACCCCAGACTCAGACCCGGACTGAGATCTCACAATATTCTCGACCCTTCCCTAAGCCTCAACCCCTGCAAGCGAAAGAAGATAAGCAGAGGGTTATACCGCTGGCCCAGTCGCCGGCCTGGAATCTGCTGGATTGTGTGAAGGCTTCACCCGCTCAGACGCTGCCGATTATGCCCAAGCTGACGATCGGAGCAGTGGGCAACAAGTATGAGCAAGAGGCGGATGCTGTGGCGACGCAGGTGGTGCAGCAGTTGAATCATCCCCAGCCTGCTCCGGTGCAGCGCGACGCCCCGGAAGAGGAGGAGGACAATCTACTCCAGCAAAAACCGTTGCGATCCCAGATTCAACGCACGGAGGGCTATGAGGATGAAGAGGAAGAAATTCGGATGAAGCCTTTAGGAAATAGGGTGCAGCGGACTGAGGGCTATGAGGACGAGGAGGAAGAAATCCGGATGAAGCCCTTGGGGAATGTGATGCAGCTGAGGGGAGACTATGGCAGCGAAGCGGCATCACCGGATCTAGAGCGATCGATACAACGGGAGCGGGGCAAGGGGCAGCCCATGGCTGAGGGCGTACGTCAGCCGATGGAAAGTGCCTTTGGGGTTGATTTTGGTGGGGTGCGGATCCATACCGACAATACGGCGGATCAGCTCAATCATTCAATTCAAGCCAAGGCGTTTACGACGGGGCAGGATGTGTTTTTCCGGCAGGGGGCTTATGCACCGGAGAGTAAAGGGGGGCAGGCGTTATTAGCCCATGAGTTGACCCATGTGGTACAGCAAGGAGGATCGGTCTCCGAAATGATTTCACGGAAGTTGAGTGTCGAAAACACTCAATGGGATCGTGTCCGTCAGATCTATTCCAGTGAAAAAGGTGGTGGTGGAGTATTAATGTTTTCGGACAAGGAGGGTGAGCATCAACTGATTGTTAAACCCGGTATTCAGGGCGCGGAGGAAACGGCCATGGCAGCGCTCATGTCGGGGGTGAACAATAATAAAGACAAATGGCAGATTGGCACCCCAGATGTGCGCATCATGGGAGCTGATGAAGCTCAAAATATGGCTAAGCAAATGCAAAAAGCTGCTGTCACTGAAAATATTGCCATTAAAGGTAGGCGTACAATGTCCTTACTCGGGAGGATAGCCATTGGTGGTCAGGATGTAATGGTGACTTCAATGGCAAAGGGTGAAGAGTTTGGCGATATGTTGACAGATACTCGTGGTCAGGATCATATTACCACTGGAGAACAACGAATAGCTTCAAGTAAAAGCAAAGTCAAGAAAGATAGTCCGCTGAAGCTATTGATGGACAATGCTTTTATGATGGCATTAGGACGTATGGCTGCCGTTGATATCTTCTTGGGGAACTGGGATCGCTTAGCAGATAAGTTTAATCCCGAAAATCTATTTATTAGAAAGAAATTTAGTGGTGGCACAATTACAGGAATTGATAATAGTGGCGAAGTGGGAATGCTAGCTTCACAGAATAGTAGTCTCAATGCATGGCTAGGCCATTATAGTAATCTTCCTCAGATGATGGTAGATGGAGACTACATTGGCGTTGCCAATGCGCTCTTATTGACTAATGAAATGGGTATTGCCATATTGCCTACGTTGGTTAATACCTTGTTGGACACAGGAGGAGCACATAACTATGGTTATGATTATGGAGAAGGAGATATCCCTGAATTGAAGATAGGAAGAGGGCCAGCAAAGAAGCCGCAAGCTGTTGCTATTCAAGATAAACTCAATACACATATGGAAGAGATGGCATTCTGTACTGCTCAGGGAGTTGCACAAGGAGTGGAACGACTCAAGAATTTGCCACAACTTGATCTAACAAATTATACTAACGGCGGCTTGGCTCAACAGAATTATATAGATCGCTTAAACGCCTTAGCATAGATTGATCGCTTATACAAAAAACTGAACATTCTCGTTGGGCTATTGTCTATTTGATGAAAACTGTTCAAAGCGACCACCAATTTAGCTTTCTCTTACTATTAGAAGTGGGCGATCGCCACCCTTTACTTTCCGGATTTGATATTAGCTTGTTCAAGAATTTGAGTGCGGGTTTGGGCGATTGCCTCTGGCACTACGCTACCACGCAATCACCACCATCCCAGATTGTTTATCAGAGGGAGACTTCCCCACAGCCAACACCTAAGCCAGGGCTTACACAAATGAGTCTGACCAGAATTTTGTGTAAAAGGTTTCTGAAACAACGAGATCCCGTTCTTGTCGAGGCTCATTACACAAAAACGTGAATAGTCTCACAAATGCGACCTTAATCTGGCTCGAACCCTTCAGTGGAGAGCTTTTGGCTGAGTAAGAGGGCGATCGCCCCTCCTCATCCCAGCATTAAGCTTTAACCAGCTTTGACCTGTGGAGAATAGACAGCTTGTCGATATAAAAGTCATACTGAGGTATCTGGATATTATTGCCCTGAGAGGACTGAGCTTATGGGTCGCCGTCGTCGTAAATACAAGTACGCCAACCAGAGCAGCACACCTCAAGCTCAAAACCAACCTGAGATCTCACAATATTCTCGACCCTTCCCTAAGCCTCAACCCCTGCAATCGAAAGAAGCGGATCGGCAGGTCGCACCGCTTACCCAGCCGCCCACTTGGAGTCTGCTGGAAATCTTGAATGCCTCACCTGTCCAGACGCTGCCGATTAGGCCCAAACTGGCGATCGGCGCATTGGGCGACAAGTATGAGCAAGAGGCGGATGCGGTTGCGGCGCAAGTAGTGCAGCAGTTGAACCATCCCCAGCCTGCTCCGGTGCAGCGCGACGCCCCGGAAGAGGAGGAGGACAATCTACTCCAGCAAAAACCGTTGCGAGCCCAGATTCAATGCACGGAGGGCTATGAGGATGAAGAGGAAGACGACATCCGGATGAAGCCCTTGGAAAATATGATGCAGCTGAGGGGAGCCTATGGCGGCGGAGCGGCATCACCGGATCTAGAGCGATCGATACAACGGGAGCGAGGCAAGGGGCAACCCATGGCTGAGGACGTGCGTCAGCCGATGGAGAGTGCCTTTGGGGTTGATTTTGGTGGGGTGCGGATCCATACCGACAATACGGCGGATCAGCTCAATCATTCAATTCAAGCCAAGGCGTTTACAACGGGGCAGGATGTGTTTTTCCGGCAGGGGGCCTATGCACCGGAGAGTCGGGCCGGCCAAGGATTACTCGCCCATGAATTAACCCATGTGGTACAGCAATGTGGCGATGCGATCGCCGGGAGTTCTCCGGTTCAGACGAATCGGGGTGAGCAAATTCAAAGAAAGGCAGTCCAGGATCTGTCGCAATATCAGACGGAGAGAGGGGCAATATTTTACGATTTAGGGAATGGTCTTTTTGGGAGCGATCGCAAAATTGTACATAGTGAAGTAGAAGAGTTAGTGAATTGCATCCACCAATCACCCGACAGAACCAATATTCAAATCTTGACAGGAACCCATGGTGATATGCAAGGAAATCTAACCGGTGATCCAGTCTTCTACGAAGAAGATCTCAGTCTAGAAGGACACCAGCATGACAAAGGGGGTTGGGTCACAGTCCTGGATGTGAAGCATCACCGCAAAGAACGGATCGAAAGCTGGATGAAGCCCGGCTCCAACCGAGCTGTGATTTTGGCATGGTGCTTCAGTGAATGGACGGTGAAAAACTGGCCGTTTGTTAATGCCAGGTGGGGGAAAGATGAAAAATGGGCTTGGTCAGAGGATGTAGGTCAAGGTGCGACACGGGAATGGGCTATCTCGCACATTCAAGAAGATATAAATGATCGGCTTAATGACTTTATGAATTGGCCAGAAGATGAACGTCTAGAAAAGCTAGAGAAAATCAGAAATAAGTCAGATAAAAAGCTATTAAAGCAATTACGAAAAATGGAGGTGTCAGCTTCTGATTTTGGCTCTTATTATGAAGAGTACCTCAAACGAACCGATCAAATAGCGTATCCTCTGCCCTATCCACTGATAGGTGAACTAGAAAATCACAAGTGTAATCAAGAAGAATATATCCAGAAAATTATGCAGGGTCGTCGTTAATGGCCAAGGGTAAGGTGGGCAAAATCGATTAGTCCACCCAATCTCGAATCTCTGCATCCGTCAACACCTTCTCAATCTTGATATATTCACTCCGCGTCGCCTGCAACAGATGCTTCATCTGGATTGGCTCATCTGCTTCCGCCGCAATAAACGCCGCATTCATGGCAATGCTCTTGATATTGCCTCCAGTCACTTCGAGCTGAGCGAGCAACTCATACTCTAGGTTTTGAGTGGGCGTTTTCTGGGGGAACACCCGTCGCCAAATTTCCTCCCGTTGGGGGGCTCTAGGAAATGGGAAATTAATCAAAAAGCGAATCCGTCGCAGAAACGCTTGATCCAGGGAACTTTTGAGGTTGGTGGTGAGGATCGCCAACCCCTGAAATGCCTCCATTCGCTGCAACAGATAGGCCACTTCCACATTGGCATGACGATCATGACTGTCTCGCACTTCACTGCGTTTGCCAAATAGCGCATCAGCCTCATCAAAGAGCAAAATGACCCCGCCTCCTTCTGCGGCATCAAAGAGCTTGCGTAGATTCTTTTCCGTCTCGCCGATGTATTTGCTAATAATTGAGCTGAGATCAATACGATAAACATCTAGCTTGAGTTCAGCGGCGATCGCCTCCGCCGCCAAGGTCTTTCCTGTTCCACTGGCTCCCGCAAAAAGAGCACTAATGCCCAAGCCCCGCTGTTTGTTTTGACCAAAGCCCCAATCTTGATACACCCGCATCCGTTGCCGTACCTGGGCAGCGATCGCCTGTAAAACCAACTGCTCCCGCTCGGGCAATACCAGATCTGACCAGCTTGCTCCCACCTCAATTCGTTGCGCCAATTCATCCAAGCGGGGCCGACTCTGGGTGCGGCAAATCTCCCAGAGCGTGGCAAAATCTGGATTCTCGCTGCCTGCTAGGGTCAAACAAGCCGACTGGATCTGCCCAGGGGTGAGGTTAAAGTGTGAAACCAGGCGATGCACTGGATTGTTTTGCTCCACCTCAGTTGCGTCCAAACCCGTCAGCCAGAGTTGCTGCTGTTCTTGGACAGTGGGCGGGGCTACGTCAAAGGTGACGATCGGCCGATGGCGTTGGTTATAGCGGATCATCGTGCTCAGAAGTAGAGGCACGTTTAAGGTGTCAACGAATCGTTGTAGGCCCGGCGGCAACTGATCGGCATAGTCAAAATCGAGTAAGACCATCGTCCGGTTCAGTCGCCATTCCCGTTCAATCAGGCATTGGGTCAGGCTGAGAGTATCCCGTTGCGTCGCCAACACTTCCATCGGCAGCGCAAAAAGCTGGGCCTGAAATTGCTGGGCAACCGCCTGGGCGATCGCCCGTTTGGTTTGCCCATTGGCACCACAGAGCTGGATCACGGGGGGAATCCGACGGCTCTGTTGCCACAGTTGGGCAATGCGGGCGGCGATCGTTTGGTGGGATGCCACCAAACCCGTGCCCGTCTGAACGAGTTCCAACAGAGCGGCTAGGCGTTGGTCAAGATATTGAACCCCCATTAGATAATGGAGAATTTGCTCATCCAGGCGAAGGGGGGCTCGGGTTAAGGTTTGGCTCTCACCCAGTTCCACCAGTCGCCAGCGTCGTAGGGGGGCACTGGGCGTTAGGGCTTGCCATTCAGACCGGGGCAATACAGTTAGGGCTAGACTGAGGGTGGGATAAGGCTGTTGAGGATTCCCACTGGCTTGAGCACAAAGCTGATCCCAGTCGCCCTGTAGTTCCATACCAGCGCATAACAGTACTACATCCCGTTCAAAAGGCGAGAGCTGGAATTGCTGGCACAGGTGAGGCAAAGACCCCTCGAACCCCTCCTCTTTTGCTCTTGGGAGAGGTGAACCGAACGCTGGGTCTATCGAGTCCGTACTCTGTTGCAGGAGAGCCGCGCGAACCGTCTGAAGTGCCATTTGCAGATGTTGCTGATTCAGTTGCTGCCACGACAAGACAGGGTCAGATGAAGCTGGCATCATACTGTCTATTATAGGGGAAGGTGGAAGGGAGTTCCTTTACCGTATCCCGAAAACCAGCCCCACTCAATTGAGTTTTCGTTTAGTGTTAAGCCCCTCGTGATGAATCTATTTACTGTGACAACCTGGCGATCGCACCGCCAAGCCCTAGGGCTTGCACCCAAAACCGATTTATTTCCGGTGCTGCAACGGGCTTATGGTGCGCCCCAGCGTCACTACCATACGGCGACCCATATTGCGGACTGCCTCGACCAGCTTCAGTGCCATCAAACCCTTGCCGAGCGGCCTGCAGAGGTAGGGATCGCCCTCTGGTTTCATGACGCGGTCTATCATTCCCAGCGCAGTGATAATGAGGTGCGCAGTGCCGCTTGGGCCCAGCGCTATCTGAGCCAAGAGGGGCTGGACATCGATGTCTGCGATCGCATTACCCAGTTAATCCTGGCAACCCGACATCCTGCCCGACCCCAGACGGTGGATGAGCAGTTGATTATTGATATTGACCTGAGTATTCTGGGACGAAGCGAGTCAGCGTTTGAGCGGTATGCGATCGCCATTCGCCATGAATATGCTTGGGTTCCCGAAATGGTTTATCGTTCGAAGCGACGGGCGTTTCTCCAGATATTGCTCGCCCAAGAGACGATTTATCACACGCCTACCTTTCGGGCGCTTTATGAAGTTTCCGCTCGCCATAATTTAAGACAGGCGATCGAATGAGATAAATACTACTGGAGTTGTGTGGTTTGGGTCATGAATGTCTGCATTGCCCGAACAATCAAGGTCAGGTTATGGCGATCGATCACCTCAACCATCACCCCCGGCGCAAAACTGATCGCATCGGTGCATTTTGCTGACCAATAGGTTCCCTGAAAACGAACACGACCCAGGCGATCGGGGGCGATCGTCTGCTCCACGATTGCCTCTCCCTGCCAAGCATAGAGTCGTTGTCGTACTCGCTGGGCAGGAGAAAGCGTTACACTGGCTCCAACAGCATTAGGGCCTAAGGCTTTAAAGGGATTAAACATAGCTAGAAATCATCCAGGAATGAACAGAACCACGAATTGTTATGTCCTCCCACACCACAAACCGTCCTCATTAATTTATTTAGAAGATAGCCTTTAAGGGATAGTTCCTCCTCAAGAGCGCAAAGCCGGATTTCGCAGCCAGTTAATTTTTTGGCTCATTCTGTTACGGATCTTGATAAAGATTGCTGTAGTTCCCAAGCATTTGGCTGGAAATTAGCACAAATCTGTAGGGGCTGGGTTTCCCTGCCCTGCGTCGGTTTAAGTCCTACTGCAACCCTTGTCCTCGGGTCATGGTTATGCCATAACATAAATCATTTGTGGCTGGAGCGCTTGCATTTTTGGTGATAACGATCGCAGTAGTGACCCCTCTATTTTGTAACCCAAGCGGGAGGGTTTCAAACCCTCCCCTACTGCTTTTCGGACAATCATCGGGGGATTTTCTCGGGACATGGCTCTATGGCACTACGCTGACCTGAGCAGATCTATTCACCCGTTGCGGCTGGCGCTGGAGCCCCATTATTGAGTTCCAACAACACGTCTTCTAGCTCCTCCGTCAGGCGACCATATTCGGCCCATTCACCCGCTTGCAAGGCATCCTGAGACCGTTGATACAGGTCTAAGGCTTGACGCGCAAGGGGCGGCAGATCGCCGGTTGAAGGCAGCGCAGTCGCGGCTGGGTTGGGCACAGGCGCTGTAGCATCAGCAGCGGCTGTCGATGCGTTGCTCTCCGGTCGCTGTTGGGTTTTACCGAAGACGGCATTAAGCGCCGCGTCGAGGGTCTCTTCCATGACGATTTGTTCATCATAGGCCACGATCACCCGTTGCAGTTCGGGGAGTTCCCCTTGCTCTGCCCGGAGATAGATCGGCTCAACGTAGAGCAGCGAATTTTCGATCGGGATAATCAGCAAGTCACCGCGAATGACCTTGGAGCCCTTTTGACTCCAGAGCGTCAGTTGCTGGGAAATTGAGGGGGTTTGGTCGATGCGGGCCTCGATTTGCTGTGGTCCATAGATCAATTCCTGCTTGGGGAAGTCGTAGAGCAGGGCGGTGCCGTAGTTTTCGCCATCACAGCGAGCGGCGAGCCAGGCCACCATATTGTCTTTATTGACAGGCGTAAAGGGCAAAATGAGCAAAAACTCCTCCTGCTCTGAGTCCGGCAAGCGCATGATCACGTAGTAGGGGCGCATCTGCTCTTCCTTGTCTTCGTAGAGCTGCATGGGCAAGCGCCAGAGGTCTTCCTGGTTGTAGAAGACTTCGGGGTTGGTCATGTGGTATGCCAGATACATCTGGGCTTGAATGCTAAACAAGCCAACCGGATAGCGGAAATGGGCACGGATCGGGTCGGGAATTTCGGTGGCGTTGGTAAAGAGGGAGGGAAAAATTTCCTGATAGGCCTGGATCAGCGGATCATCAGGATCAACCACAAAGAACTGCATTGTACCGTCGTAAGCATCAACCAGGACTTTGACAGAGTTACGGATGTAGTTAAAGCCGCGGCTGGTGGGTTCGGAATAGGGGTAGCGATCGCTCACCATATAGCCATCGATGAGCCATTTCAGTTTGCCATCATTCAAAATCAAATAGGGATCCGCATCCAAACGCAGAAACGGCGCAACCTGACGAACCCGCTCCTGAATTTCTCGGTGATAGAGAATCCGTGAATCCGGCGTGAAATAGTTAGAGATCAGGATCTTGAGGCTGCCACGATCGAAGGCATAGAGTAGGCGTTTAAAGGCATTGCCAATGGAGACACCGCCCAAGCCGCTGTAGCGATTGCTGGCATTATCTTGGCCGAGAGGATAATCAAACTCATCGGTACTTGTGCCCGTGAAGATGTAGTTATTGGTGACCTCACCGTAGTAGATGCGGGGCTCTTCAACGTCCAGGTCGATCACGGACTGGGGCGGAATATCCCGAATCCAGAGTTCGGGCTGGCCTTCTGGCGTCACTTGGTTGACCGGGCTCATCACCACACCGTAGCCATGGGTATATTTGAGGCGCTGATTGACCCAGGTTTTGGCGCGATCGGGGACTTGGCTATAGTCTAACTCTCGGGCTGAGAGCATCACCTGTCGCGTTTCATCCTCAATCGAGTAGCGATCGATATCCACATCCTGAAATCGGTAGTAGAGACGAATTTCCTGGCGCTGGCGATAGGTGCTGAGCATTGGGCGATAGTCCCAGAGCCGAATATTGTCAACCGTGGCCGGGTTGGCATCCAAGGTGGCGCGATCGAGCTGGTTCTCTACCGGGTAAGGCTCAGCTGTGATTTGGTCGAGACCGTAGGCACGGCGGGTGAAGTTAAGACTGTAGTTGATATACTCAGTTTCTTTGGCCAGCTCGTTGGGTGCGACCACGAGCTGCTGTTCGAGCGCCGGAACCACCCCTTGAAGCACCAGGCTCAAGATGCCGTAAATCGCCACGGACCAGAGCGGGAACAGGGTATTGTTGCCCCGCAGGGAAAAGAGCAGCGAAGTCCCGACGACCGCCCCAGTGAGGCTCAAGACCACCAAGGCCATCAGCCGAGAATGGACATCGGTGTAGCCTGCGCCAAAAACAACCCCCTCGGCGGAATACAAGATTTCGTAGCGATCGAGCCAGGAGCCCCAGGCAACGAGAAAGCTTATTCCCGCCAAGAGTAACAAGACATGGGTCTTGACCTGGCCCAACATCAGGTTGCGCCAGCCCCGCCCCAAGTCGATACTGCCCTTGAGGATATAGACGGGCACCGTCACGAGCAAACTGCTAAAGAGGAGGGTCAGCAGCCAGTTTTTGATCTGTTGATAAAAGGGCAGACTAAATAAATAAAAGCCCACATCCTGCTGATAGATCGGATCGATAACACCCACCGTCTGACGATGCATAAACTGCAGCACCACCACCCAGAGGTTGGCAAAGCTTCCCGCTGCGCCCAGAGAAAGAAACAGCACAGCAATGATCGCCGCGACATTGGCCACGGTTTGGATGGGGAGGGAATCACGGTAAGCCGCCGCCTTGATGCGAAAGGCGGAGTAACGGGTAATTCGACTCGCCAGCCAATAGTTACCCCAGAGCGCCAGCACAAAGACAACGAAAGTTCCCCCCCAACAGAGAGAACGAGCCCAGAGCAGCGTCCAAAATACATCCTGTTGCTCAACGCTCTGATACCACCAGAGCTCGGTGACGCCATGGATAATCGGCGAAGCGAGGCCAATCAGACCCAGAGCCAGGGCTAGCCCGAGCAGCGTTAATTTTGTGGTCCAACTCACGGTGGTTTATCTCTCTTGCAGCAGAATATTGAATGGGTAGGGGCGGGTTTCAACTCCGCCCCTATAAGGATATCTATTGATTGATCCGCATTAGACAACGGTCTGTAAATGACCAATCAATTGCGGGGCTTGTACCAACCCTTCGTAGCGCTCCACGGGCTGGCCGCCTTTAAAGAGCACCAGGGTCGGCAAGGCTTGAATGTCGTATTGGCTGGCGAGCTGAGGGTAGCGATCGGCATCGACTTTGACCACCTGAAGGCGATCGCCAAACCGACTGCTGACCTGATCGAGAATCGGGGCCATCATCTGACAGGGGCCACACCAAGTCGCGTAGAAATCAACCAGGACGGGCTTATCCACGCTAGTGAGTAGGTCTTGGAAGCTGGTGAATTGTTTTTTGACAGCCATAGGGGGGAAGAGGAAATTGCGATGCTGCTCGATGGCAGCGGGGGTGAATTGCGCTGGGGGCCAAATTCAGAGAAGGTATAGGGTACAAAATTCAACCTACCAGACTTAACGATAGAAGCAGATATGGAACGCCTGCCCGAATCATTACAAAAACTTCAGGGGAAAGTTGCCATCGTCACCGGGGCCTCGCGAGGGATTGGTCGTGCGATCGCCCTGCATCTGGCCCGTGAGGGCGCAACGGTTGTCGTCAACTATGCCCGCTCCAGTACCGCCGCCGAGGACGTCGTCGCCGAAATCACCGCCGCTGGCGGCACAGCCCAGGCGGTGCAAGCGGATGTCTCCCAAGGGGAGCAGGTCGATACCCTGGTCAAAACCACCAAAGACGCCTACGGCTCCATCGATGTGCTGGTCAACAATGCGGGCATCACCAAAGACACCCTGCTGCTGCGCATGAAGCCCGAAGATTGGCAGGCGGTGATCAACCTCAACCTCACGGGTGTCTTTCTTTGCATGCGTGCGGTAGCCAAGCTGATGCTCAAACAACGCAGCGGCCGCATCATTAATATTGCTTCGGTGGCGGGGCAAATGGGCAATCCCGGCCAGGCAAACTATAGCGCAGCTAAAGCCGGGGTGATTGGTTTAACCAAAACCGTAGCCAAGGAGTTTGCCCCGCGCGGCATCACGGTGAACGCCGTTGCACCGGGCTTTATCGCCACAGACATGACCCATGGTCTCGATAATGAGGAGATTTTGAAATTCATCCCCCTTGGTCGCTACGGGGAAGCGGATGAAATTGCCGGGATGGTGCGCTTTTTGGCAGCCGATCCGGCGGCAGCTTACATCACTGGCCAGGTCTTTAATGTGGATGGGGGGATGGTGATGGCTTAGGTGCTGCTGTTGTTGAGCAATGGGGGGTGGGGGCGATCACCTTTGGCAATGCGCAAAGTGCAATCACGTTACGATAAGGGCAGCTAAATCGAGCAGACTGGACGCATGGTACAAGCCCCTGTTAAACCCCTCACCCTTGATGCCTTTCTTACCCGGCCAGAGACAAAACCGGCCAGCGAATATATTGAGGGTTACATTTTCCAAAAGCCGATGCCCCAAGGCAAACACAGTACCCTACAAACGGAACTCGCTAGCGAAATTAACGGGGTTCTTAAACGCAATCGTCTGGGTAAAGCCTTCACTGAATTGCGTTGCACCTTTGGCGGCCGTTCCACTGTACCCGATATTGCCGTCTTTACCGGGGCACGGATTCCCCGTGATGCCTCGGGGGCAGTGGCCGATCGCTTTGAGCTGGCTCCCGATTGGACGATTGAAATCCTCTCACCGGAGCAAAGTCCCACACGGGTGACGAAAAATATCTTGCATTGTTTAGCGAATCAAACCCAGATGGGGTGGTTGATTGACCCCGTAGCGGAATCCGTGTTGGTCTATTCGCCCCCTTGTCAAGTGGAGGTGTTTGATCAGACAGATATTAAGCTGCCTGTGCCGGAGTTTGCAGCACCGTTTGAGGTGACGGTGGGTGAGTTGTTTGGGTGGTTGTTTGCCTAGCAGCGCTAGAATAGGCATACAAATACACCATCAAACCAATCCTCGAATTGAAAAGATTGTCATGAATCTCTCCTTACCCCCAAATCTACAGCAGTTCACCGACCAACAACTTGCCAATGGAACCTATCTCTCTTTAGAAGAAATGCTGGTTGCGGGTTTGCAGGCTTTGGTAGAACGAGAGCTGATTTATCAAGGACGCTTTGAGACGTTGCGTCAGGAGATTTTATTAGGAGCAGTGGAGGCAGAAAATGAGGAATTGCTCGATGCTTCGACTGAGGTTGAGACCATTCGCCAACGATTATGGCAGCGTTATTCAAATGTTAAAAAGACTTAAGTCATTACAGTATTTTTTCCTGCCATTATTACTGTTTACACCAACTCAAGTACTGGCAACTTATCAGATTCGCGATGTGTTGACGGTTGATGAAGAACGTCATGATATTGAGAACGTACCGCTCGAAGCACGATTCTCTCGTGAGTTTATCTGGGAACGGGTTGCGCCTAGAACAATATGCAGCGGCAACTGGCGAGGCTATCAAGCCTTTTGGGAAATCATTGAGGGTGATTTGTATGTCGTCAGCGTGATCCGGGATGCTTGTAGCCCCGGTGAGATTGTGTCAGCTAAAGACTTATTCTCAGAAGAAAATTATCCAGTTAGAGCAGACTGGTATAGTGGTGAAATCTTCTCCTGGACAGGTCGCTCTTGGCATGATGAAGTGGTTCAACCGGATGGCTCAGTCGATACAACAAATTATCGGTATGAACGAATTGTTTTTGCGATCGAGGAAGGGATGCTCAAAGAAAGCTATGTTGAGGTGGTAGATGGAGAAGAGCGGGTCAGGCTGCCTGGACTGTGATCGAGAGTGGGAGTTAATTTATAGAGGATTGAAAACCATGTCTAAAACCACTGGAATTACCCGAGCTATCACTAATCTTCGAGATGTTCACCTCACCTTCAATCTTGCCCCCAGCGATGACCTTGATTTTTTTCCTGAGTGGTTTCAAACCCCTTTGCCGGAGCTGACAGATGCCGAACGACTCCGCTGTGATCAACTCCGCGATTGCGCTGTAGCGCACGCCAGAGGCGATCGCTATCGTTACTATCAAACGGCAGGGGCGATTACGGAGAGCACGGTTAATCTGATTTTGGTTGCGCCCTTGTTGGAGTTGTTGGGCGTTTTTCAGCCTCCCTATTTGGTGCGAGGGGAGAAATATATCAAGGTGGCGATCGAAGACCGCGATCAGATTTTAGAAGGTTTGATTGATGTTTTGGTGATGCAAGGACAGTTGTGGTTGGTGGTCTTGGAAAGTAAGCGCTATGGCTTTAGTGTGATGCAAGCATTGCCCTAGACCCTGAGTTATATGATGGGGAATGCAAGCCAGGAATCACCCACTTATGGTTTGATCACGACGGGAGAAGATTATTTATTTGTGAAGCTCGATGCCCAAAAGGGTCAGTATGATCTCTCGGATAAGTTGACCCTCTCGAAGCGCCAGGGGAATGAGTTGTATCGGGTGGTACAGGTGTTGAAGCGATTGATTGTGTTGAGTCAGTGAGGTGGGATGGGGTATGGAATGAGTGAAAAATTTAGACTGTGGGACTGAGTTTGCGGGCGATCGCAGCTGTTGGCTATAATATCCGTACAATTATTCTAGTAAACAAGAGTAAGCGCCACTGTCATTAAAATCATGTCTATCAAAGAGTCTTTTGCTTGGCGACTACCCCTCACAGAAGGCGATCGTCAAGAACTGTGGGAAAAAGCGTTTTTCGTCTTTGACACCAACTGTCTTCTTGATCTATATCGTGAGTCAGAAGAGAGCGCAAAAGAGTTCATTCGGATTTTGAACTGGCTCAAAGAAAAAAAGCGTCTCTGGATTCCATATCAAGTATTTCTAGAATTTCTGACTAATAGAGAAGAAGATGTTGTTCGAGGTGAACAGGAATCTTTCGAAAGAACGAAAATTGCTCTGGGAAAGTGGGTGAAATCCCAAGAGAATTCATTGAAGAATTCGATACAAGGAAGGTATTTGAGTAAAAAGATTACTTCTCTTCTAGAAGGTAAGCTCATAAAGCTGAATGATTTTGTAAAGATGTTAGTATCTGAGGTTGAAGAAGAGGTTGATAAAATACGCAATCAATACTCGATATCATTGGATGATGATTGGATATTAGAAGAAGTCCTCAATACCTTTAATGATTGTGCGGGCGATCCATATAGTGAAAAAGACTTGGAAGCTATTTATACTGAAGGCAAATCTCGCTACGCAAGTGAAGTCCCTCCTGGATTCAAAGATAAAGACAAAGAGCCTGAGCAAAAAAAATATGGCGACTTAGTAATCTGGAAGCAGATTTTGGATTTTTCTAAAGAGAAAGGGTATTCAATTATCTTTGTTACCCGAGATGGCAAGGAAGATTGGTGGCACAAACGAGACGGAGAAAAGCATGGGCCTCGTTATGAGTTGAGAATGGAATTCCAAAAATATACTAGTAGATTTTTTTGGATGTACTCCAAGAAAAGTTTCTTGGATAATATGCCAGAATACTTGGGTATTGAAGTTGATGAGGAACTCATAAAGGAGACTGAAAATGATATAAAAACTGAACGCTTGCAGTCAGAAATGGAGCAAGGAATCTCTAATGGACAAATAAATGGGTCTTATTTGCACAGAAAACATGAAACTATAAGACATACTCCAGTCCAGTCCAGTCATCTCAGTTCAGTAGGCTATGATTTCAATCGTTACATTCTCGAAAATAAGTTCATAGGTGGTCAAGTTTATCAATACTATGGTGTCCCGGAATGGGAATACCTTAATTTGATAGCAGCAAACACTCCTGGGCGATACTTCGAACATAGAATTAAGAACGGTAACTATCGCTATATTCAGATAGGCTAGTATTAGTTCCTTCAATCTCAATCTGATAATGATCTCAGCTTGGTGAGCATAATTGTAAGGTGGGCAAAATTATTTGGCAAGCACTCAAATAGTAGGCTATGGCAATTTTTCCAACCTACTGCCGTGGCACACCTTAATTGATGCATTAGATTACTGAGGGGTAAATCCTTCAAAGCATTGACGGTGTTGGGTTTCACTCCGTTCAACCCAACCTACTCCAATACACCTTTTTAGATGTGTCACGGCACTACTACTAAAATCCAAGAGCGAATAAACTATGGTTACTGCGATCGCCCCCCCACCCCAAACTACCCCTGATCAATACCTCGAACAAGAAATCAACTCCGATATCCGTCATGAATATCGCAGTGGAGAAATGATTCCTATGACTGGCGGTACACCCGACCACAACGACATTTCCGGCAATGTTTACATCGCCCTCAAACTGGCACTACGGGGTCAAGCCTATCGCACCTTCCACTTAGATCAACGTCTTGCCATTCCCGATCGCAATCTTTACACCTACCCTGATGTGATGGTGCTCAAAAAGCCGATCACCCTCCTTGAAGGACGAACCGATACCGTACTCAACCCCCGTCTAATTGTCGAAGTCCTCTCCACCTCAACTCAAGACTATGACCATGGGGCTAAGTTTTCGGCCTATCGTACCATTGCAGAATTTCAGGAATATCTCCTGATTGATCAATATCAAATTTGTGTTGAGCATTATGTAAAAACCAACGTCAATCAATGGTTACTCTCTGAGTATACCGACGCAGATGTTACGTTACAATTACAATCTGTTGATTGTTCACTGCAGATTGCCGAGATATATGAAGGAATTGAATTTTAAAGTTGGGCTAACCAGGAAAAATGCAAAATACCCAAACCAAACAATATATCGAATTCCGTGATCAAGGCTACTGGATCGCCGGAACCCGCATCTCGCTCGACTCAGTCGTCTACGCATTTTGCAACGGCATGTTGCCTGAAACCATTGCACAATCTTTCCCATTACTGAGCCTAGAGCAAGTTTATGGGGCAATTACATTCTATCTAGCGAACCGAGAAGCAATTGATGCTTACCTTGCTGCTGAAGAAGCCGAATTTGAGCGGATGCCACAACCCTTGGCGATAGATTCCCCAGAACTCTATCAAAAACTCAAAGCAGCTAAGGCTCAAGGATAGATAATGCCAATTCGCTATCAAGCCGATGCTGATCTCAATCAAATGATTGTGATCGGTGTGCTGCGACGTGAACCCAACATTGACTTTCAGACTGCAACGGAAGCTAATCTAGAGGGGGTAAAAGATCCAGATGTCTTGGCGATCGCTGCCCAAAAACAGCGAATTTTAATCAGCCACGATCGCCGCACCATGCCCATCGAATTTGCTCAATTTATTTGTGTCCAGCAATGCTCAGGTGTTTTGATTGTCTCTCGCAGAGTTCCCCTAGAAATTGTCATCAATGATTTGATTCTGATCTGGTCAGCGTCCGAACCCCAAGAATGGCTCAACCGTATTGCCACACTTCCCTTGTGAAACACCCGACCAAGCTATAATGAGCAACGTCTCAAGCCTGCATTCACAATGCTACTCAAAAAGACCTAGCTCCCCAATGACCCCTCCAAAAAAACATCGCGCCAAAGCCGTACAGATCCAGCACTTAGCTATCCATACCCATCATCTCGAAATTGGCTATCAAGTCGATCAGTTTAGGTTCTCGACTCAAGTTTATTACCATGATGTTTCTTTTGAAGCGCTAGCTAGCCAATATTCTCCGGAAACGGTCGATCGCCTTGCTGCTCATATTGCGCTGTTTGAGGGCATGAAATTTTGCTCCCTGTTTCCCCAAACCTATGATGTGGGTCTGATTGCCAAACATTTACCCCCGCCTGCCTTAGATTTGTTTGGCTACATCTACCAGGGCGTCTTTAAACAACATTGGTATGAGAATGATGTGGTAGATTACCGTGGGCCCAAAATCCTCTATTCTGAGGCGATATTAGGAGATAGCCAGCCAGTTACCATTGCGAGCGATCGCCCCACCGTCTTAGCTCCTTGTGGTGGCGGCAAAGACAGCGCCTTTGCGCTCAAGATGCTAGCAGCAGCAGAGGTTCCCTTTGCCGCGATGCAATATTCTCACAGTGTGTATGGTAAAGCCGATTTTCAGCATGATTTGATCGCTCCTGTGGTTGAGGCAACGTATCCTCTGGCCCACCATAAACTCTCCATCATCGATGATTTTTTGGATTTCCCCTTTTTTGAGCTGTACTTTTCCGGTAATTCCGGGATCACCGCCCCCGAAACGCCGGTTTCTATTTTTGAAGCCTTGCCGATCATGCTGTTTCATGGTTATCCCCATTTGGGCTTGGCTCATGAAAAAAGTGCCAATACTGGCAACTTTATTTGGGAAAAAATCGGTCAAGAAGTCAATCATCAATGGGGCAAAGGCTATGCTGCTGAGCAGGCGATGAATCAGTTCATTCAGGCGCATCTCCTCACTAACTTTAGCTACTTTAGTCTGCTGCAACCCATCTATGACTTTCGGATCTTTCGGAACCTGGTCCGTTATCCTGAACTCTTACCGAAGATTCATTCCTGTAATATTCAAAAACCCTGGTGTAAGAAATGCCCTAAATGTGCCTATGTTTGGCTGGGGTTGATGTCTGTTTTTGAACCAGAGCTCGTTAATGCCGTTTTTGGCTCGAACTTATTTGATGACCCCGACCTATTGCCCACATTTCGAGAAATGATTGGCTTGGCGGAGCATACGCCCTTTGAATGTATCGGTGAGATTGATGAGAGCCGATTGGCGATGAAAACCTGCCTTGAGAAGGGGCTCTCTGGTCAAGCCCTCACGATGTTTGAGCAAGAAGTGTTGAGCGATCGCACCATTGATTGGCAGGCACTTGAGCAGAAATACAACACCGTCTATCGTGATGAGCATTCCATTCCAGATTGGATTTTTGATAAGATCCAGTCACAGTTGTAAATTCAAGATAAACGAGTCTTCATGTTTCGTCCCACACCTATTCCTCCTCAACCGGGCCAAGAGTCGGTTTGGGACTATCCCCGCCCAGCCCGCTGGGAAGACACCAATAAGCACCTCAAAGTTGTTTTTAATGATGTGGTTATTGCCGAGACCCGTCATGGCAAGCGTGTTCTGGAAACCAGTCATCCCCCGACCTATTATTTTCCAAAAGACGATGTGAATCTAGACTATGTCATTGAAACACAACAGCGATCGTTTTGTGAATGGAAAGGTTGGGCCTATTATTATGATGTGGTTGTGAATGGAAAAAGTGCCTCGCGGGCAGCCTGGCGATTTTTTGATCCTTCCCCTAGCTTTGTGGCGATTACTGAATATTACTGCTTTCCAGCTAAACAAATGGACACCTGTTACGTGAATGGAGAACGGGTGACGCCTCAGGAAGGTGATTATTATGGAGGGTGGATCACCCAAGATTTAGCCGGCCCTTTCAAAGGTGGGCCCGGCACCAGGGGATGGTAGCAGCCGAGGGCTTGCCATCAGATTGTTCTGAGCCCTTCATGGGACAAGCGATAACACACCCAACCAACAGCAAAGGGTTTATCAGCCAGCTAGACAATGGTTGGGTGGCTAACTGGTAAGAGCCCTTAATATTGTCTTTATGATCTGACATCATTGAAAAATATTCCGTGATGAAAGATTGGCCCCACGCCCCAATTCAGGTAAGGTGCTCACAAGTTGTATTCCTTACCTTTAACTCATCATGTCGACCACGATCGTCCAAACCCCGATTAACATCCAAAACTTATCTGCATTGAATGATATCAATGCAGAGCAAGGTGTTGATATTATTCGGGGTTTGAGTCAAACTCCCAAGAACTTGCCTCCCCAGTATTTTTATGATGAGCGCGGCTCAATTCTTTTCGAGGAAATCTGCGATCTCCCAGAATATTATCCGACGCGAACCGAAGCCAGTATTTTACGTGATTTTTCCCATGCGATCGCCCGTGAGACAGGCCCTTGTGAACTGATTGAACTCGGCAGCGGTAGTTCCACAAAAACACGCTACCTATTGACGGCTTATACGGCTTTGGAGCAAGCGTTCCAATACGTTCCTGTGGATGTGAGTGGTGAAATCCTCACCCAAAGTGCCCATCAACTGATCAAAGAATACCCTAATCTTAGTGTTTATGGCTTGGTCGGAACCTATGAACAAGCCCTTGCACAATTACCAACACCACCGAGTACGCCTCGCTTAATGATTTTCCTCGGCAGTACCTTAGGAAACTTTACACCCGAGCAGAGCGATCGCTTTCTGGCAAAAATCCATGGGAGCCTCCGGAGTGGTGATTATTTTTTACTTGGGGTCGATTTACAAAAAGCACCCGAAGTTCTCCATGCAGCCTATAACGATGCTCAAGGTGTGACCGCAGCCTTTAACCTCAATATGCTCACCCACTTAAATTGGCGGTTTGGCAGCAATTTTGACCTCAACACCTTCAGCCATCGCGCAGTTTACAACCAAGACCTGGGGCAAATTGAAATGTATTTGGATTGTCATACCGATCAAAAAATAAATTTCAAGACATTGAACTATCAAGTCCACTGTCATGCGGGCGAAACCATTCAAACTGAAATCTCACGTAAGTTTAGAATCGATGCGCTCTCAAATCATTTTAACCAGCATCATCTCGCGCTTCGTCAGGTTTGGACGGATACCAAAGATTGGTTTGCGCTATTACTCCTGCAGCGATGCTAAAGAGGGGCATTTCAGTACGGGCAGGGGTCATCGGTGAACTGAGAAATTCATGATACTGCTACTCTACATTGGAACGTTAGAAGCACGGTCGGGCAGGCACAATATACCACTAGGAGCTGTCGTCAACCAGATGCCAATGCATTGCTGTAAGGGGTTTACAGCCCCTAGCTTTTTGTTTGGGCGGGCGTTTTATCACCTGTCTCACAAGGCTTCTGAGGGGAACTGACGACATGCTCTAGCTAACCCACCCAACCAAGTTATAATGAGCACCGTCTCAAAGTCCGCAAACCCATGCCAGATCCGCAGCCCCACGCGAAATTCTACCCCGACGTTAATCCCCGCCCCAACTTCCCCGAAATCGAGCGGGAGATTCTGGATGATTGGCAGCAAAACGGCATTTTCCAGGAATCCGTAAACGCCCGAGGCGCAGACGGGCAATTTGTCTTCTATGATGGGCCACCGTTTGCCAACGGGCTGCCCCACTACGGCCACCTCGTTACGGGCTACGTCAAAGACATCATCCCCCGCTACCAAACCCTCAAGGGCAAAAAAGTCGAGCGACGCTTTGGTTGGGATTGTCACGGTTTACCTGCCGAGATGGCTGCGGAGAAAGAACTGGACATTTCCGGCGGAGCGAGCATCACCGAATATGGCATCGAGAAATTCAACGCCCATTGTCAGTCCTCGGTGCTCAGATATACTCAGGAATGGGAAGCCTATGTAACCCGTCAAGCCCGCTGGGTAGACTTTAAAAATGACTACAAAACCATGGATCTCTCCTTTATGGAGAGTGTGCTCTGGGCCTTTAAGCAACTGTGGGATAAGGGACTGATCTATGAGTCTTACCGGGTCGTGCCCTATTCCTGGGCGGCCGAATCGGTGCTCTCTAACTTTGAGACTCGCCTCGACAATTCCTATCGCCAGCGCCAAGACCCGGCGCTTTCAGTGGCCTTCACCCTCGACCCCCTGCCGGGCGAGACGGTTCCATTGCAAATTGTGGCTTGGACGACGACCCCCTGGACGCTGCCCTCAAACCTAGCGCTGGCAGTGGGGGAAGACATTGACTACGTGGTGCTGGATGCGGGTGAAAAGCACATTATTATCGCGGCGGCGGCATTGGAGAAGTACAAGCGGGAGTTTGGGGAATTGGAACAGGTGCGATCGCTCACCGGTCGTGATCTGATCGGCCGCACCTATACGCCCCTCTTCCCTTTCTTCAAAGACATCCCATCCGCCTTCCAAGTCCTGCCCGGTGAATTTGTCAACACCGACGAAGGTACAGGTGTTGTCCACTTGGCTCCCGGCTTTGGTGAGGATGACCAAAACCTCTGCCAGGAATACGAGATTCCCATCGTTTGCCCCGTGGATCATGCCGGACGCTTTACCTCGGAAGTACCGCCCTACCAGGGGCAGGTGGTGCTGGAAGCCAACAAGCCGATCATCAAAGACCTCAAAGCGCAGGGCAAGGTGATTCGTCATGAGAGTTATCTGCACAACTATCCCCATTGCTGGCGCACCGATGAGCCGCTGATCTACAAGGCAGTGAGTTCTTGGTATGTGCGCGTGACTGAGTTCCGCGATCGCATGGTCGAACTCAACCAGCAGATTAATTGGCTGCCGGAACATGTCAAAGACGGTCTCTTCGGCAAGT
This sequence comes from Cyanobacteria bacterium P01_G01_bin.54, assembly GCA_039180005.1. Lineage (GTDB taxonomy): Bacteria > Cyanobacteriota > Cyanobacteriia > Cyanobacteriales > Spirulinaceae > SIO3F2. The sequence goes on from JBCDEB010000001.1 coordinate 117,384, forward strand.
GGCTCGAAGGCGCGCGAGACTGGTCGATTAGCCGCAACCGCTTCTGGGGCTCACCCGTTCCGGTCTGGAAGAGTGATAACCCGGATTATCCCCGCATGGATGTCTACGGTAGCCTCGATGAAATTGAGCGGGATTTTGGCGTGCGCCCCGCTAACCTGCACCGCCCCTTCATCGATGAATTGGTGCGACCCAACCCGGATGATCCCACGGGCAACAGTATGATGCGCCGGGTGCCGGAGGTCTTTGACTGCTGGTTTGAGTCGGGATCAATGCCCTACGCTCAGGTGCATTATCCTTTTGAAAATCAGGACTGGTTTGAGAACCATTTCCCCGGCGATTTTATTGTGGAATACATGGCCCAAACACGGGGCTGGTTCTATACGTTGGTGGTGCTCTCAACGGCCCTCTTTGATAAGCCACCCTTCCTCAATTGCATCTGTCACGGTGTCGTGCTGGATGAAAATGGCCAGAAGCTCTCTAAGCGTTTGCGCAACTATCCCGATCCTAAGGAGGTGTTTGAAACCAAGGGGGCCGATGCCCTCCGTTGGTTCTTGGTTTCTTCCCCGGTGTTGCGGGGCGGCGATTTGCTGATTGATAAAGAAGGTCAGGGCATCGGCGATGTGATTCGCTTGGTGATTAACCCGATTTGGAATGCCTATTATTTCTTCTGTTTGTATGCCAACACGGATAATCTCAAAGCGGAATTTCGCACGGATCAAACGGGGCTTTTAGACCGTTACATTCTCTGCAAAACCCACAGCTTGATCACTGAAGTGGCTCAGGCGATGGAGGAGTATAAAATTGCCGAGGCTTGTAGTGCCGTGCTCACCTACATTGATGTGCTCAACAATTGGTATATCCGCCGCAGCCGCGATCGCTTCTGGCAAGAGCAACAAAGCCAAGACAAGCAGGATGCCTACGATACGCTTTTTACAGCGCTCAATACGCTCTGCCGCGTGGCTAGCCCGCTGCTGCCCTTAATCACCGAGCATGTCTACAAGGGTCTAACGGGTGAAAAGAGTGTCCATCTGAGCGATTGGCCCAATGCCGACGTATTCCCCAATGATGCAGATTTGATCGCAGACATGGACTATGTACGGGATATCTGCTCCACGGCCCTCTCAATTCGTGAGGTGCAGAATCTACGGGTGCGCTTGCCGTTGGCGGCATTGGTGTTGATTGGCGAGCATGGTGAGCAGGTTCTGCCCTATGCAGATTTGATTGAGGATGAGGTGAATGTGAAAACCCTCAAAATTGAGCAGGACTTCAAACCCTTCGGCACTAAGGAACTTAAAGTTCAAGGCTCGGTGGGTAAACGCTTGCGCGGTGCGATGCCCAAGGTGATGGCGGCATCACGCTCCGGCGATTGGGCGCTGCAACCGGGGGGCAAGGTGGAGGTGGCCGGCCAGATTCTGGAGCCGGATGAGTTTACGATGACGCTCAAGATCCATGAAGGGTTAGCCGGCAAAACTCTCAGCGCCCATGATGGCATTGTGGTGCTCGATACGGCGGTCAGCGAGGCGCTAGAAATTGAGGGTTTGGCTCGGGACATGGTGCGCCTGATTCAGATGAGTCGCCGCGAAGCGGATCTCGATATTGCCGATCATATCGAGTTGGTGTTGACGCTGCCGGAGGGTTTGCTCCCCGTAATTGAGAACCATCAGGATTACATCTGTGAGGAGACGTTGGCGGATCGTTTGACGGTGAGTGCTGAGATTCCCGAAGCGTTTCATTCCTATGATTATGAGTTGCAGGAGCAGAAAGTGGCGATCGGGTTTAAACCTGTTAACACTTGAAACCCTTTGATTGAATTCTCTTGCCAAAAACACTGACGTAGCATAACTGAAAAAGGTGCTTAGGCTGTAGGTTGGGTTGAGCCCAGCGAAACCCAACACCGCCAATGTTTTTAAGTTTTACCCCTTGATAATCCAATGCACCAATTAATACTAGATCCGTATTGCAGAACCCAAGAATCCCGCGTAAGGAAGGGTTTGAAACCCTCCCCTACTGTATCTTTTGTTTTCGGGGCACACAATTCGGATCGGGTATAAATCGGTGGCAGGCAGGATGTAGTAATCCCTCTGGGAGGCGACGCCAGTGACTCCGCATCTGCGCTACGGATTTCTGGTTTTCTTTGGCTCAATATCCGTAGCGCGGGTGTCTCGCCCGCCCTGGATTTTGTATGAACACTCTAACTTAGATTCTTCATTGATTTTTCAATTGGCTGGATCGGTATTATAGATTTCGTGGGCGCAAGCATTGCGCCCCTACGAACATCTTGGGTAAACCGTGAACTGTAGGGGCGGAGCGCCTCCGCCCAGACCCACTTGTGAATAATGCAGGTTAAGGTGGTTATACTGTGGCTAGAACTAAACACAGTCTGTAATCTAGCCAGAATCGCCTTAAATCAATGTCTGAGAACAAGCCATTCAATCGATTTGTTGTGTGGGTCGGAATCGTTGGTAGTCTAGCCTCAATCGTTGGGCTGGGATGGGCATACTGGGATACCAGGCTACCAAAACGTGAACTTTCAATTATTGTTGTCTCGAAAAATTTTCTCTTATCAAGACCACTTGAAAGGGAATTCAAGTTGAGCTATAGAGGACAACCTGTTGACAACGTTGCAACATTTCTGGTCGAAATTCGTAATACAGGTCGCCACCCAATTCGTCGTGATGATTTTGAGAGTCCACTAGAGTTCTGGGCTCAAGGTGTAAACCAAGTTGTGTCTTCCGAAGAGGTCAAGTCTATCCCTAATGACATCTCTTTATCGACTGAATTTAAGCAAAATAAAGTTTTCGTTGATCCTTTGCTACTTAACCCTCAAGATATGGTTCAATTTTCGATCACAGCTTTATGTGATCATTTGTGCAACAAGAAATCGTCTGTCGATCTCAATCTTGAATCTGCCCGTATCGCCGGAATATCAAATATAGATTTTGACAATAAATCTATACAGGAAGACAACCGAGCTTGGCTTATATTATTGGCAATTGGAATTGGTTCTTTGATGCTCTATTCGTTTCTATCTTCCTCCCATATCTATATGTTTTTACCGGCAATTTTACAGCGTCTGCCAGAGTCCAGTGCAATCCGTAATTTGATTATCTGGTCGATGCGAGACAACTAAAACTAATTGCTTACGACCCAAGGAGTGAGGTTATCGTGACATGGCTGAAGTAGAACAATACCGCAAACTGGTTTGTGACTTTTTGCTGGCGCAATGCCCGCCTGATGAGGACCATGGTGAAGTTGAATCACAGCTAATACTTGATTCAGAGCGCGATCGCTACTTACTTATTGACATGGGCTGGCAAGATCTCAAGCGGATTTATGCTTGTGTAATTCATTTGGAAATCCGAGAGGGTAAAATCTGGATTCAACGCAACATGACTGAAACGGATATTGCCACAGCATTGGTGGAATCCGGCATTCCCAAAGAAGATATTATTCTTGGTTTACAACCTGCTTATAAGCGACCTTACACAGGCTACGGTGCAGCTTAGTCAATTGGAAAAGAGTCATTGCTTAAAGGAATTCAATGGTTGTCGTAGTGCAGCAGAAAACATCGCTACAACGGGCCGATCGCACCGTATTTGCTAAAATCCTGAACAGGTCTCAATCATGTTGAGGTAAAGATGGTGTTTGTTCTAACTCCAGATCAGGAGCAGTTTATCCAGCATAAACTCTCTAGCGGTAAGTATGACAGCGTAAATGATGTAATCGCGGAAGCGCTGCGCCTGCTGGAAAAACGGGATCAGGGCTATGAAGCCTGGTTAGCGCAGACACGGGAGCAACTCAAAGTAGCTCAGGCAGAATTAGTACGTGGGGAAGGCATTGAGAGCGGCCAAGTGATTGAGCGTCTCAAAGCTAGATCTCGCCAGCTCAAGCAGCAACAATGATGCAGCAATATGTTATTGCACCTTCAGCGAGTCAGAATTTAGATGAAATCTTTACTCAGTATGTGTTGAAATGGAAGTAAGGTTGTGGCAGACAAGAAAATCTATTGGCTCGGCTCTTCCAAAAAGGATTTATCCGATTTTCCTAAGGAAGCCAAGCGTAAAGCTGGTTTTCAGTTACGGGCACTCCAAAGAGGTGAGCAACCAACGGACTTTAAACCAATGCCGACTGTGGGGAAGGGGGTTGAAGAGATTCGGATTTGGACAGGGGATGCCTACTGTATTTTCTATGTGGCCCGATCTTCAGAGGCAGTTTACGTACTCCATGCCTTTCAGAAAAAGGCTCAGCAAACAGCTCGTCAGGATATTGAGCTCGGGCAACAGCGATATCAGTCCATGATTCAGATCAGACAATCACAAAACTAAAAAGGAGTAAGTTTGAGATGCTAGATGTTGTGGTAGGACAAGATAATGTATTTGCAGATTTGGGATTTAGTGCTGAGGAGTCTATTAACCTGAAAATTCGAGCAGATCTAATGTTGGATTTGCGTTCATATATCCAAAAACAAAGTTGGTCTGATCAGGAAGCTGCCAATTTTTTGGCAGAGACCCCAGACAAGATTGAATGCTTGATGAGTGGCGATATCGATCAATTTATAGTGGATGAGTTGATTTTTTTTGGGGTCGAGTGGGAATGAAAGTAAAGGTAGAAGTGATGTCTTGAGCTGAGATGTAATTGTTGAAGGAGAATCAATGGTTGTTACAGCACAGCAGCAAACACCACCAAAACGGGCCGATCGCGTCGTCCTGAGCAACATCAGTTGGCAGCAGTTTGAAGACTTGCTGGCGATGTTGGGCGATCAGCGTTCGAGCCGTCTAGCTTATGATTCAGGGTATCTAGAGATTATGACCCCACTGCCAGAGCATGAATATTATCGAGATGTGATTGGCGATGCTGTTAAAGATATGGGTGATGAGCTAGATCTAGACTATGAGAGCTATGGTTCAACCACCTGGCGAAAAAAGCTCAAACAGGCAGGTGTTGAACCGGATAATTGTTTTTACTTTCAAAATGAGGCCCTCGTCCGAGGAAAGCTGGAGTTTGATCTTGCGATAGATCCACCGCCGGATTTAGCGCTGGAGGTTGATCTGACGAATAAATCTCTGAATCGCTTCCCCATCTATGCTCGCTTGGGTGTGCCGGAACTCTGGTGCTATGACGATGGTGTACTGACGATTTATCAGCTTCAGCAAGGGGAATATTGTGAAGTAGAAAAGAGCAGTATTTTTCCTCAGTTGGTGGTTCGAGCCTTGCCTCAGTTGATTGAAGCCCATCGTCTGGAGGGGCGACGGGCATTGCGGCGGGCGGTGCGGGATTGGGTCAAGGGGCAAGTCAGTCAATAATTGACGTTGATCATTTCATTGCATCCTTAGCAGCTTGAGTTAATTGTTTGCTGGCCGATCGCCATAGGGTACTATTCCAGCGCAAAAATTCATTATAGGGTTCAGGCAAGTCTTCTTCATTCGTGGCAGGTTCTGTGCCAAATCTTTTGGCGAAAGAGATATAATACCAACGAGTCATGACGGGTTATCACCCCCAACGATGAAAACCCCCTTACCAAGGGGGTCGGCGTAGCCGGGGGGATCTCGCTAGCTTCATTTACTTGGTGCAAGAGTATTAACATTGTCTATTTTCAAAGTAAATC
>JBCDEB010000002.1:0-119219 GCA_039180005.1 Cyanobacteria bacterium P01_G01_bin.54
GGGGGATCTCGCTAGCTTCATTTACTTGGTGCAAGAGTATTAACATTGTCTATTTTCAAAGTAAATCCGTCAATTAGGTTCCAACTAAAACTGGGACGAGGGCTGAGCTTGTCGTTCGCGTAGCGTCCCCAGCGGGGAGAGCCCAGTCGCTCAGATGTTCGACAAGCTCAGTCTTCGCTTTCTTTCTGGCTCTATACAATCAGGATTTGGTATTAATCCTCTCTGTCTGCGGTTTAGAGAACCTGTCTCAATCGCTCTCAGGACATAGGTTTTATGCTTAAGTTCACACCAGTGGGAGAAAACCCGCCCCTACCCAAGAACCATCGGATCTTCTTTTTTCTCTCTAGAACATAAAATAGCCCTACCCTCAGACGCTGGCAATATCGGAGCCAGCATTGTTGATTCTGCTGAGTTTCAGAGTTTTGCGCAATGTCTGCTGATCCAGAACTCACGTTACTGAGCTGTTTTACTGGTTACCCATAACAACAACCTCCCCTGATCTAAACCAGAGGAGGAATGCAGGAGCACCAAAGCGAACGAGTACTCGACAGTGAAAGTAAGCCACCTGTTCAAAATCTATCAAGTATCTGTCATACAGACACTTTGAACTTTGTTGGTGAGCAAAGTGAGATTTGCCGAAGGCTACTCTGCACTTTGAACTTCCGCCCTGCGGTACTAGGCCATCAGTCCCAACCGCTTGCCGTTACTGCGGGCGAGACGAATCAAGCTCTGGCGGGCTTTGGAGTCAATCCCGACCCCCTTGCAGAACCGAGTAATTGCTTTGCAATGAAGCCCAATTACTTTGCCTCGGAGGCGGTTGAACTCGGACGTGCCCATAACGCGGCGGCTTAAGATGATGAGTGATGCGAACATAATTTAGAGTCCTCGCAGAATGAGTGTTGAAACAAGAGGGCGCATCATCCGTGACCCGAAGTCTGACGAAACTAGCGGTAACACGCCCGACGGGGAGACGTTAGCTTACACCAACGGCGATAAAGACGAGGGTTGCAACGAGGGCAAAGGCGGCGGCACCCTGCTGTAGATAGCGGCGTTGTTGCCAGAGCGAAGGGAATTCAGCGAAATACATTTCAGGCTCGACGGCGTAGTTATTGAGCTGACCGTCAGGGTTAACAGTGGTGTACATCGTGGCAATCTCCAGAAGGGGTGTGTTGCTTTATTGTTAATAAATATAACGGTTTGTAACTTTTTGTTACTATGACTTGACAGCGTGAAGAACGTGACATTGATCACGGGTGTGGCTGAGCGATTGCATTGGGATTGACGTCGGGTTTACAGTGGTTTCCGCGCCCAACCCATTGGGGGACAATCCAGACCCTGAATCGTGGGTTGCAGGATGTCTCAAACTATTGCAGGGCAGGGAAATCCAGCCCCTACGTTTGATCGAGATTTTGCTCTAGTAGACTGTGCATCACGACCCCTTGGCGTAGAGTCGCTCGGTCAACTCGGCCCGAATCCGGTGCAAAATCGACTGCTCATCCAGGGAATCCAGAATCTTGCGAATGACGGTTTTTGGACCCTCGGGCCCCCAGTCTGCGCCATTGACCAGATAGGTGCGGGTCACTTGGGCGATCGCATAGGTGGTCACGCCGGCCACGCTGGCCTGGGCGATCGCCACCGAAATATAAGGCGTCAGACTGGCTCCGCCCGTTAGCGGTGCGGCGGCACCCAAAGCGCTCTTGAGGCTACTTAAACCCAAACTGGTGAGCACATCCCCAAGCGTAATTCCGCCCATGCCGAGAGCGATTTGGCGCAGCAACGTGATCGCCCCCTGTTGGGTCAGGGTTAAACCGTACAGCCTTGAGAGGGAGAGAATTAACGCTACATCAATCACGGCTCCGGTGAGTAAATCCAAGACGGTGACAGGGTTGAGGGCGATCGCCGCTGCTTTAGTCATCACCGCCCGCCAGATCATTGGGTCGGAGAGTTGGGCCCGAATTTCGAGCTTGTGTGCCAGCAGTTGGCTGTTGAGGGTATCAGCGTAGAGCATCGTGTTGAGGGCGATCAAGGATTTGCCCTCCCGATGTAGGATTTCCAGGATCTTGAGCTTGAGTTCGAGGATCTCGGGTTCGCCGCGCTGGCGTTGGCGGCGGGTTTGGCCCTGTTCATCCCTTAGAGAAACCGTGATCAGCGGAGCGGCGGCCACACAGACAATTTCGTTGGGCGAGATCAATTCCCGGACGCGATCGTTGCAGAGTTTGTCGTAGATGGCCTGGCGATCGGCTTCGGGATATTGATCGATCTTGTTAAAGACCAGAATCATTGGTTTACCCTGGTCACGCAGTTGCTCTAGAGCGTTGTATTCCACCTGGGTGATGTCGCCAGCAATCACAAACAGCAGCAGATCGGACTGCTGAGCCACTTGTTTGGCCAGGGCTTCGCGGGCTTCGCCATTGACTTCATCGATGCCGGGGGTATCCACCAGTTGGATTTGAGCGTCTTGCAGGCCGGCGATCGTCGCCCGTTGCACCGTTTCATTGGCGATGGTTTGGGTTTCGCGAGTGATGGACCAGTTGGCGTCGGCGATCGTGCGGGTGACGCCATGGAGGGGGCCGACTTCAAACACGGCTTCGCCCAGCAGCGCGTTGAGTACGGAGGATTTACCGCGGCCAACCATACCAAAGGCGGCGATTTGAATCAGGGAGCGATCGAGTTTGTCAAGGGTGCGGCTGAGTTGATTGAGTTCGGTTTCGAGCCCTTGCTGCTCTGCGGGGGTGAGGTCGAGTTGCCCGACGAGGTTGCGCAGCGCATCTTGGGCCTGTTTGTAATGCAGCTCGCCTTGAATTGCGGCAATGTCGAGGAGGGTTTGGTCAAAGTCGGCTAGGGAGATCCGTTGGGGCATCGCGTTGAGAAAACAGCACCACTTCTCTATGCTAGACAGAAAAGCAGCGGATTCAGGTGATTAACGTGAGTTTCGGTTAAGCGAAGCGATCGCCTTCCTCAAAGCCTTAAAATCTCGTTGTCCAATCCGGTTGTCAGGGGGCCAGCCCCCCGACACCTCCCGCTGAGGGGGAAATTTCCCCCTCAGACTCCGGCAATATCGGAGCCAGTATTATTGATTCTGCTGAGTTTCGACCGTCTTGCGCAATGTCTGCTTATCCAGAACTCAGGTTTAGTAATGGGGCTTGGGCCTCTCCAAAAACCCCCAAGCTTCCCAACCATAGTCTTTGATTGCTCCGAGCATTGCACTCTATTGCGATCGCGACCACAAAATTCTCCATATATATAGAGTTTTTGCCCAACTGCGAAGCATAGGGATGAGTGAATAACTCGGCAACGGCTTGGGGAAACCTTACGGTGTACTGAGAATCGGTGGGCGGTGGTTGAACTGCTACCTACTGCCGGAATTTTTGGGAGCATCCCACTTTTGCCAATGCCATCTCAGCACTACCTTCGAGCAATCTCCCTTCCCCTCATCCCCAGCCCTTCTCCCTGGGGAGAAGGGGGTGTTTCCTCTCCCTGGGGAGAGGATTAAGGTGAGGGGTTGCGTAACTGGGATGCTCCCGAATTTTTTGCGTGACAGTGCTTGGACAGGGGGCTTGGGTTTGTTGAGTGGAATCCGGGTTGTGACCGTGATTGGGTTCGGCAGACCTCTGCAACGGGATTGTTGGTGTGTACTGGTGAAAATACGGAGATATAGACGAATGATGCGCTGCCTAGTTTATTTTACGGATATTCAGGTGCCATTGAGTAGAGCCGTCTCCATCTCCTTAAATAGGGTGATGGATGACAGGTGAGCTCGCACTGGCGATCGCACCACCCATCTCCCAAGTCGTGAGTATTCCTCTGCTTGGGGCAAATCTGTCTCCTTTTTTGAGCGCCAGAACCCCAATGGAAGAGCAACAGTCCTAGCCCGTGCCGTCCAGAAGTACATTTGATTCATGTTTGGACGTGAGCCCGCCCTGACGTCTCTCCGTCCTGGATTTCAGGCATTTCTGATCAGCGTGATAGTGAGCTGTCGCTGTCGGCTGGGTGAAGACACTGTTACGTCTACGTAGATACACGAGCTCAGGACGTCTACCGGATAACACCGTAGTGATAATACGGGTCTTTGTATTTATTTACGCAGCCACAGTTGATTTTTTGCGTGTATACCCTTAGAGTATGGGTGGGGTTAAGGATTAGATCGCTCAAAGAGGTGATCAGGATCACAGACCCAGGGCTTAAGTGACTGCTTGTCTCTCGACCTCAGTGTTTAGACTTAAGGTATCGAGCAACTGCCTCGCTCAATACCGATGAAGTAAGTACTTCTGTCCCGTGAATTGCCAAACGGCGGGCTAGTGAATGGCCAATAGCCAGCGTCGCTAGTAAAGGTTGGCATTCATCTCCAAGAGATGAAGACAATTTGAGGCAGTACTCAGGGTGCTCTCTACTTAAAACCATGAACAACTATCAATCAGCGCGAGACAACTACGTACAAACACGCAATTCCACCCGTCCTGGTCAGGCTGCCGCCCAGAAAGACCTAGAAGCGATCGCCATCATTGGTATGGGTTGTCGATTCCCTGGCGGAGCGAATACGCCCCAAGCGTTTTGGGAACTCCTCAAGACGGGGACAGACGCGATTACGGAAGTCCCCGCCGACCGTTGGGATGTAGACGCCTACTATGACCCCAACTTGGATAGTGAAGATTCCATGAATACCCGCTGGGGTGGGTTCATCGATAATATTGATCAGTTTGATCGCCTCCTCTTTAATATCTCGGCTGCCGAGGCAGCAGCAATGGATCCCCAGCAGCGCCTACTACTAGAGGTGGCGTGGGAAGCAATCGAGAGCGCTGGCATTAACCCTGAGCGCGTGGCTGGAAGCAAAACGGGTGTCTTTGTCGGCAGTTGGGTCTACGACTATTACAAGCTCCTCGCCGGTCCGCCGTCCCGGGGGGGCACCGGGGTCGCCAGCAGCATGACGGCGAATCGCTTATCCCACGCCCTGGACTTGCGGGGCCCGAGTCTTTCGATTGATACCGCCTGTTCCTCCTCCCTCGTCGCCGTGCATACCGCTTGTCAGAGCTTGCGGCTGGGTGACTCAAATATGGCCCTGGCTGGCGGCGTGAATTTAATCTTGGCACCGGACTGGACGATCACCCTCTCCCAGGCGGGCATGATGGCCAACGACGGTCGCAGCAAAACCTTTGATTCCAGAGCCAATGGCTACGTGCGGGGTGAGGGCTGTGGTCTGGTGATGCTTAAGCGTCTGGCCGATGCCCAAGCGGATGGCGACCCCATTCTGGGGATTATTCGCGGTTCGGCGGTTAACCAAGATGGTCGCACTAAGGCGATTACCGCCCCCAATGGCGAAGCCCAGCAGGAGGTGATCCGCGCGGCCCTAGAGCGGGCTCAAGTTGCCCCGGAGCAAATTGACTATGTCGAAGCCCACGGTACAGGAACCCCCTTGGGCGATAAGACGGAAGTCCATTCCCTGGTCTCAGTCCTCAGTGCGGGACGCTCCACCGAGGAACAGGAGCCTTGCTTCTTCGGCTCGGTGAAAGCCAACATTGGTCATTTGGAAGCGGCTGCGGGAATTGCCGGTCTGATTAAGGCGACGCTCTGTTTGCAACAGGGTCAGGTGCCGCCCCAACTCCATATCCAGGAGTTGAACCCCAACATTGAGCTTCCCGAAGGAAAGTTTGCGATCGCCACCCCCGAGCAACCCTACCAGCGCCAGGCCATGCCTCGATTTGCGGGTGTGAACTCCTTTGGTTACGGCGGTACCAACGCCCACATTATCTTGGAAGCGCCTGAGCCGGTTCCCACCGAGCAGCCTCAGGCCCAGAATGCCATGGTGGAGCGCCCCCTACATTTGCTCTGCCTGTCCGCTAAGAAAGAAAAAACGCTCCAGCAACTGGTCAGCCTCTACAAGGATCAGTTGAGCCAAGATCCCGAGCGCGCCCTGGCGGATCTTTGCTATAGCGCCAATACGGGACGCTCCCACCTCGATGCCAGGCTGGCAATTGTTGCCGATTCCTCCGAAGCACTGCTGCAAAAACTGCAAGCCTTCCTGGCTGGTGAAGAGACGGAAGGACTGCGCACCCAAACGATCAAGAGTAAGCAGAAAGCCACTCCCAAAGTCGCCTTTGTCTTTAGTGGTCAAGGCTCCCGCTACATCGGCATTGCCCGAGAACTCTACGAAACCCAACCCACCTTCCGCGCTACCCTTGACCGCTGTGATGCGCTGCTCCAAGAGCATTTGCAGCGATCGCTCCTCTCGGTGCTAACCCATGAAACCAGTGAAGTCGCCTGGCTCAAGGATGCCACCTACCGCGAGCCAGTGATTTTTGCCCTCGAATATGCTCTGGCTCAGCAATGGTTAGCCTGGGGCATCGAGCCTGAATCGGTATTGGGCTATGGCATCGGTGAATATACTGCCGCCTGCATTGCGGGGGTCTTTAGCCTCGAAACCGGGCTGGCGCTCGCAGCCGAGCGCGGCAAGTTGCTCCAGGTGTTGCCCAAAAACCAAGCCCGGGCTGCTGTGTATGCCGAAGCAGAGCTCATCCCCTCTGCGTTTCCCCATCAGCCCCAGTCCCTGCTGAGCAATGGGTTAGGTAGCGCCAAGTTCACGAATCCCGCCTCTGTGGTGGAGCCGGTTCTCCAGAGCTTGACCGCTGAATTTATCAGCAGCGATCGCTTCACGGTTGACCCCGAGCACCATTCTCACCTGAGCCGGATGATGCTGGATGCCTTTGAGAACATGGCGACAAGCCACACGTTTTCGACGCCGCAAATTCCCTTTATCTCAGGGACAACTGGCGCTCTCCTGCCGGATGGTATGATTCCGGATGCTCAATATTGGCGCAAGCAACTCTGCGGCGCATTGCAATTCGAGGGGGGCATTCAAGCCGCAGTCCAGCTTGGCTGTAACTTCTTCCTCGAAGTGGGCCCCCAATCGGTCTTGACCAAGCTCGCCAAGCATTGCCTGCCCAAAGAGGGAACGGCTTGGCTCACCTCCCTGAGCCAGTCTAAGGACAACTGGCAATCGTTGTTGAGTTGCTTACAAGTTCTCTACATCAATGGCGTGAATGTGGATTGGGAAGGCTTTGATGCAGACTATGCCCACCAGCGGGTTAGCCTCCCCACCTATCCCTTCCAACGCAAGCGCTGCTGGCTTGATGCATCTCAGATGAAGCCGACCTTTACAGATGGCAGCAGCGCGGCAAGCCTCTGCTAGAGCGGTCTTCAAGGCAGGGTGTGATGTCGCACACCTTGCCTTTTGCTGACTTCGACTATTCTGAAAGCCGATACAACCTATTCGCAACAGGGTGAGAGTCCATGCACATTGGCATCGAAAAGATCAATTTATACGCCGGTCGGCTTTACTTGGAGATTCCCGAACTGGTAGCGGCCCGCCCTGACCTGGATGGCTCCTATGTCGCCCAAGAGCTGATGTGCGATCGCCGCACCGTCTATCCCGCCTTTGAAGACGGGGTCACCCTCGCCGTCAATGCTACCCAGCGGCTACACCTCACGCCAGAAGAGCGAGCCAGCATTGAACTGGTGATTGTCGGCACCGAATCTGCGGTCGATTGTGGCAAACCGATTTCCACCTGGGTGCAACGCCTCTGCGGGCTGGGGCCCAACTGTCGCAATTTTGAAGTGAAGCATGCCTGCTACGGTACCACCGGGGCCCTCAAGATGGCCGCAGCCTGGCTGGCGACCCAAACCGACAAAAGTAAGCGGGCCCTGGTGATCAATAGCGACCTGAGTCGCCAATTTTTAAACGAGCCCTACGAACCCACCGGGGGCGGCTGTGCTCTGGCCTTGCTGGTCAGCCACAATCCGGCGATTCTGGAGCTGGATCTGCCCAAGGTGGGCTATTGGACCAGCGAAATTAGTGATACCTTTCGTCCCACCACCACCGCCGAAGTCTTTAATGGGCAGATCAGCATGTATTCCTACCTGGATGCCCTCGAAGGGGCCTATCAGCATTACGAGCAGGTGGTGGGGGAAGTGGATCTCACGACTGATTTTCAGCGCCATATCTACCATGCCCCCTTTCCCGGTATGCCCCGCCAAGCTCATCGCACCCTTTGGAGCCTGACTGGCCAAGGGGGCGGCAAGCGGGCGGCGGAGGCTAGCTACCAAGAACGGGTCGCCCCGAGCATCCACTTTGCCAAAACCGTGGGCATGGCCTATGGCGGTTCCAATTTTTTGAGTCTGCTGGGCCTGCTGCACGCTGATGCAACCCTTGAGGGCGGTGAAGCCATTTCCCTCTTTGCCTATGGTTCTGGCTGTCAGGGCGAATTCTACGCGGCGAAGCTGGGGGATGATGCTCCGGCGTTGGTGCGATCGCTCCAGATTGAGCAAGCCCTGGACGCCCGCCTACCAATCTCGGTGGCGGACTACGAAACCCTAGAGGGGCTGCGGAAGGACTCAATCGATCGCCGCGATTGGCAGTACATCGATAACGACCTGCTCCAGAAAGTCTATGCTAGCGCCTATGACGGCCAGAATTTGCTGGTGCTCGATGCCGTACAAGACTACCAACGTCGTTACCGTTGGAGCTAATGGGGATGGCCGCTAGAGGAATGGAGCTAAACCGATGCAGCTAAGCCCCCCGATCGCTTACCAGCTCAAAGCCGGGGTTGCCGAAATTACCTTGGCAAATCCGGACAATGGCAATGCCCTGAGCCCCGCTCTGATTGCGGCCTTAAGCAACGCGATCGCCCAAGCCAACAGCGATGTCGCCTGCCGTGTGATTGTGCTTTTGGCCCAGGGCGATGCCTTTTGCCAGGGGCTGGATCTCCCCAGCCTTTGCCGAGCGGATGGCAGCTTTGACGGGGCATTGCTGGAGCAACTCATGATCGGGCTAAAGACCCTATATGCTTCCCCGAAGCCGACGATCGCCTGTGTCGAGGGCCCGGCCACGGGCGGTGGTGTGGGGCTGGTGGCCGCCTGCGACCTGGTGCTCGCCACAGACGCCGCCTCGTTTCAGCTCTCGGAAGTGATTGTGGGCATGATTCCCGCCCTGATTGCCCCTTTTTTGCTGCGCCGCCTCACCCCGGCGCGACTGAACTATCTGACCCTGAGCAGTCGTCGTCTGGATGCTGCCCAAGCCCAACAATGGGGTCTGGTGGATGAGGTAAGCAGCGCCCTGCCCAAAACCCTCCGGCGGCAGCTCAAGCAGCTCTTTCGCTCTTCGCCTGCGGCGATCGCCCAGAGTAAGGCCTATTTTGAGCGGCTCAATCCGGCGGATCTAGACCAGCAGTTGGCGATCGCCCAAGAGACTCTGCTCACCTGGCTAGCGCAGCCCGAGACGGTGGCAGGGATTCAACAGTTTGCCGAGGGGTTTTCGCCGCCTTGGTTTGCGACGTATCGGCCGCAATGAGTCGGCCTGTAATCAATCGTCCCTAATTATCGGAGGTTCATCGAATGTCTCAACCCACCTTGTCCAAAGTGGCGATCGCGCCCCTAGAGCCTGGTATTTTTCAACTCCAGATCAATGATCCCCAAAACGACAACCGTCTGGATGAAGCCTTGGCCACAGACTTGGTAACGGCACTCAATCAGCTCGCGGCAGAACCCACCTTGAAGGTACTGGTTTTAAGGGGCTGCAAAAATGAAAAGTCTCAAGATATCTTTTGTGCAGGGGGTAGCCTCGAATTTCTCCGTCGCCTCTCGAGCGGTGAAGCCAGTGAAAAGGAGCTCTTCCTTGCGCCTTACCACCTGCTCAATTTTCCCGTGCCGATCGTTGCCGCCCTTGAAGGGCAAGCGGTCGGGGGTGGCCTCACCCTAGCGCTCTATTGCGATGTTTTAATTGCCAGCGATCGCAGTCGCTATGGGGTCAACTTTACCACCATGGGCTTTACCCCCGGTATGGGCACAACCGCCATTTTACCCCTGCTCGTTGGTGATTTATTTGCCAATGAAATGATGCTCACGGGCAAACTGTACAAGGGGCGAGAATTGATCAATCGCGGCCTGTTTAATCATGTGGTTCCCCGTGACGAGGTTTACGATTTATCCCTAGACATTGCCCGTCGCATGGCCGAGAAACCCCGTTATGTTCTAGAGAAGCTAAGGGATGTTTTGAGTCAGCCGCGACGCCAAGCATTGCAAACAGCCATGTCCCGAGAGCATCTACTGCATGAGCTTTGTTTTGCTCAACCAGAAACCCGTCAAATGATTGAGGAGGTCTATCTACAACGTTAAAACTCGATCATGCATTTTTTATCGCTTTTAATGCATGTTTTTTTTGAACAGCATGTCACTCCTTACGTTGCAAGCCAATTGCGAAAGATGCAAGCGTACATCGTGTTTTCGCAAAAGGCTATATCGATGCTCTGATACCCATCAATCATGACGACCCGTTATGACGGATTGCTCTGAAAATAGGCAAGATTGATGCATTTGCACCGAAGCTAGCGAGATCCCCCCGGCTACGCCGACCCCTTTGATAAGGGACTTACATACTTGAAGCATCAAGCGGGTTTCCCCTCATCCCCCAGCCCCTTCTCCCCTAGGAGAAGGCGAGCCAGAAGCCCTCTCCCAATGGGAGAGGGTTGGGTGAGGGGATTGGGCGATGCGCCAAATATATAAGTGCCTTTGATAAGGGGGTTCTGCAATTAAACCCGGCTCAAGTCAACCATCCCAGCCGCTTGCGGTATCACCCCCCTTACTTATAAGCTTGCAGCTAACCACAGGGTAGGGGGAAGGGGAGATTTCAGGTCTAGAGGGATAGATTTTTATCGTTGGGAGTGATGTGGCAGCATCATGACTGATTGATATGAGAATACACGGTCAATCTTGGGTTTGAAGCTGAGCTAGAGCTGGAGCGATCGCTGCTACTGAGTCCAATTTGAACGATGAATCTTTCCAGTGTTTCCCAACGTAAGTTTAATTACTCTCTGTAAAGAAAGACTGGGTTTTATACCCAAAAAACTGTACCCTATTTTTAGTTCTTAATTAATCTTCTATCAGGAGTCCTGTACCATGACTAAAGACCAAGTTCTAGAGCTTGTTGTTGACAATATTAAGCTCAATGTTGATGACCTTGAGGATGTTGAAATCGATCCCCAAAAGTCCATGGCTGACTATGGCGCAAGTAGCCTTGATATCGTAGAGATTGTCAACACCACCTTACGTCAGCTTAAAGTTAAGCTCCCCCGCACTGAGCTTGCCAAATTGAAGAGTATTAATGATTTGGTCGATCTGCTTGCGGATGTCTTGAGCAAAACCCCTTCCTAAGGGGCATGGGGGTTGTTGCGTCAGACACCCCAACCTGACCGCTTGCATAATGCTAGTTGAATGATTCAGATTGCCAGGGTGTAACTATGAAATCTGTGAACCACCATCACCCCCTCCCGCCGCAACGGGAGCCGATCGCTATTGTGGGCATGGGCTGTCGCTTTCCCGGTGGGGCCAATAGCCCTGCACAGTTTTGGCGGCTCTTGCAGGACGAGGTCGACGCCATTACCGAGGTGCCGCTCGATCGCTGGAGTCTAGAGAAGTTCTATGACCCCGACCCCACCGAACCCGGTAAGATCTACAGCCGCTGGGGGGGCTTTGTGGACGGAATTGAGGAGTTTGATGCCCGGTTTTTCAAGATTTCGACCCGTGAGGCGATTTCGATGGATCCGCAGCACCGCCTCCTGCTCGAAGTGACGTGGGAAGCCTTGGAAAACGCGGGGCAAGCGCCGGAGCAATTGGCGGGCTCGGATACGGGGGTTTTTGTGGGCCTGATGTGCCACGATTACGGCGACTTGCAACTGAGTCCCAGTGAGCGGGATGATAGCGCGTCCCATACGGTGGTCGGTTCGATCCTCAGCATGGCGGCGAACCGAATCTCCTATACCTTGGATTTGCGAGGCCCGAGTCTGACCCTAGATACCGCTTGTTCCTCCTCAATGGTGGCGGTGCATTTGGCCTGTCAGAGCCTCTGGAATGGTGAATGCACCCTAGCGGTGGCCGGCGGGGCTAATGCCCTGCTTAAACCCGAAATGACCATCGCGATCAGCCAGGCATCGCTACTGGCCAGTGATGGCCGCTGCAAGAGTTTTGATGCCCGGGCCGATGGCTATGTGCGGGGTGAGGGTGCGGGGATGGTGGTGCTCAAGCCCCTGGCCCAAGCCCAGGCCGATGGCGACCCAATCGCGGCGGTGATTTTGGCCAGTACCACCAGCCAGGACGGACGTAAGTTTGGCGTCGGGGCACCCACGCGTCAGGCCCAAACCACCCTGTTGCAACGGGCCTATCAACAGGCGGGCGTTGCGCCCCGCCAAGTCCAATATGTTGAGGCCCATGGCACGGGTACGGCGGCCGGTGACCCGGCGGAAGTGAATGCGATCGGTACGGTGCTCGGGGGCGATCGCCCCGCCGATCAGCCCTGTTGGGTGGGCTCGGTGAAGAGTAATATCGGCCACCTTGAAGCGGCCGCAGGGGTAGCGAGCCTAATCAAAGTGGCGCTCTGTCTCCAGCAGCGGCAGATCCCCGCCTCTTTGCACTTTGAGCAACCCAACCCCAATATTGATTTTGCGACGCTGCCCCTCAAGATTCCCACCCGCCTCGAACCCTGGCCCGACACAGGTGGGGAGCCGGCGGTGGCCGGCGTGAACTCCTTTGGCTTTGGCGGCACCAATGCCCATCTGGTCGTGCAGGAATATCCAGCCCCTGAACCCCCAGCCGCACCTTCTGAAGCCCCCACGCAAACGGCAGTCTTGCCCCTCTCCACCCGCCAAAAGGATGCCCTCCAGCCCTTAGCCAAGGCGTATCTCAAGCGATTAGAGCAGGATGCTCTCTCTTGGTCAGACCTCTGTGCCCTGGTCAGCCACCGTCGTAGCCATCATGAGCACCGACTGGCGATCGTGGCGGATTCAGCGGCCCAGGGCAGTGCTGCCCTGCAAGCGTTTTTGAGGGATGCCCCCGCTGCCGATTATCACCAGGGCAGCCCGGTACGGGGCCAAACCCAACGGCTAGTGTTTGTGTGCTCCGGTATGGGCCCCCAATGGTGGGCCATGGGGCGCGAACTACTGGAGACGGAACCGATCTTCCGGGCGGCGATTGAGGACTGCGATCGCCTCCTCCACCCCTATGTCGGCTGGTCCTTGCTCGCTGAACTGACTGCCAGTGAGGCTGACTCCCGCATGGGCGAGGTGGACATTGCCCAGCCGGCCCATTTTGCCCTACAAGTTGCCCTGGCGCGACTCTGGCAGGCCTGGGGTATTGAGCCGGAGATGGTCGTGGGGCATAGCGCTGGAGAAGTGGCGGCGGCCCATCTGGCCGGTATCCTCGATCTGGCGGATGCGGTACAGGTGATTGTCCAGCGGAGCCAACTCCAGAAACAGGCGGCGGGCCAGGGAACGATGCTGGCGGTGAGCCTCAATGCAGAGCAGGCCGAGCTGTTGCTGGTGGGCTATGGCGATCGGGTTTGCATTGCCGCGATCAATAGCCCTAGCTCCATGACGCTGGCGGGCGATCGCGAAGCCCTGGAGGCGATCGCTGATTTCCTTGGCCGCAAAGGCATCTTCGCCAAGTTTCTCGCCGTGGATATCCCCTTCCATGGCCCAGCCATGGATGCCCTCCAAGCCCCATTGGTGGAAAAACTCCAAACCCTTTCACCCCATCCACCCCGGATTCCCTTTTTCTCCACCGTGACCGGCCAATTGCAGGCGGATGCTCCCCTCGATGCAGCCTACTGGGCCCAAAACCTACGTCAGCCCGTGCAATTTGGCCCCGCCATCGCAGCGATCATTGCCCACCAGGGCAATGTGTTTCTTGAGCTCAGTAGCCATCCGGTGCTGGGACGGGCGATCACGGAAAATCTCGCCCAGCAAAATGCCCCCCAGAACAGCCAAAGTCAGATCTTGCATTGCCTGCGTCGCCAGAAACCCGAGCGCCCCACCCTACTCCAGACCCTGGCTCAGCTCTATGCCCTAGGCTATGCCATCAACTGGGCCCAACTCTACCCCCAGACCGTTCCCTGGCAGCCGTTACCCACCTATCCCTGGCAACGGAAATGGTGCTGGAAAGAATCCGAGGCATCTATAGTGGATCGCCGACTCCCCCCGGCCCGAGAGATTGAAACGGTCTGTCGCAGCTATTGGCTCAAAGCCGAGCCCATCACGCCCAAAGTGAAAACGTCGCAGAACTGGCTCTTGATCAGTCGAGACGTTGAACTGGCTGAGCGCTTGGCGGATACCTTAAGCCAACAAAAAGTTCAACAGACTGTTTGGCAGGTTAAGGCGCAATCGCTCGATGATTTAGCGGCCTGGCTCCAGTCGAATGCGGCCTGGGTTCAGAGCGGTGGGGCTATCAACATTGTTTACGTCAATGGGCCCGCGACCGGATCGGCGAAGCAGTCGGGTTCGGCGCTCTTGCAGCATGCTCTAGAGCCCTGTCTTGAGCTCGTCAGCTATTTACAAGCGCTCAAACAGCACCCCACGCTCGCCATCGAGAAGATTTATATTCTGACCGATCGCGCCCAAGCCCCTGAAAACCCGGTTATTTCCGGCCAAGTTCTGGCTGGCCAAAAGCCTGCTCTGCAGGGGCTCAGTCAAGCTGCGGTCTTCGGGCTCGGGCGGGTGATTGCTAACGAATTGCCAACCGCTCAATGCAAAAGTATTGATCTAGACTATTCAGAGGCGATGCCAACGCTGATTCCTCGAGTGGTAGGTGAACTCTTTGCCGAGCAGCCTGAACAGGAAGTTGCCTTGCGCAAGGGTCGGAAATACCTGCATCTGCTTCAACCCGCTGCGGCATTGCTCCCGCCGGCGTCCTCCCTGCAAATCCGGCCGGAGAGTACGTACTTGGTCGTCGGTGGTTTTGGGGGCTTTGGTTTGGCGATCGCCCAATGGCTGGTGGAAAACGGTTGTCAGACGATTGCCTTAGTGAGTCGCACGATCCCGGCTGATCTAGAGACGCTGCCGGAAGTCCGCGCCATGCGGGCGCAGGGGGCAACGGTCACGCCCCTCAGTTGTGATGTGTCCCAAGCCGAGCAGGTCGTTCAACTTTTCGCTCAGATGGAGCAGTCCCTGCCCCCCCTGCGTGGCATTATTCACAGTGCCATGGTGCTCAAGGATGCCAGTCTGGCTAACCTCTCCCCTGAGCATTTCCAGCAGGTATTTGCCCCCAAGGTCGCCGGGGCGTGGAACTTACATCAGCAGAGCCAACGGTATGGGCTGGAGCATTTTGTCTTATGCTCATCCGTCTCAGCCGTCTTGGGTACACCCGGCCAGGGCAACTATGTGGCGGCCAATGCCTTTCTCGATGCCTTAGCCCATCAACGCCATGCCCTCGGCTTACCCGCCTTGAGCGTCAATTGGGGGCTGCTTGCGGATGTGGGCTATGTGATTCGTAAGCAGAAGCAGGAGATGTTTGCGCCCCTTGAGCGGGTGGGTTGGGTGAAGCTCCCCTGTCAAGATGCCTTAGCCATCTTGGGTCAAGCCATGGGCAGTGACTATCCCCAAGTGGTGGTGGCACCGATGAATTGGGCGAAATGGAAGACGCATCACGCCTTGGGTCAATCGTTCCGGTTTAGTCATTTGGGCGGCAACCGCCAATCAATATCCCCCTCATCTGCACCTGTTCCCTCAGCGCCGATTGCCGTGGCAACCCCCACGCTCAAACCGGCGGCACAGCGTCTTGCCTCACCCAGCACAATACAGCCCCCCGTTGTCTCGCCCAGCCCAGTTCAGCAGCCGATTGACTTGCAGCGCCAGATTCAGCAACAGGTTGCCCAGGTCTTGCAAATGGCGATCGCCGAGGTCGACCTACACCAATCCCTGATCGATATGGGCTTAGACTCGCTCACCTCCGTCGAACTGCAAGCGGCGATTCGCCAACAGGTGGGCGTCAAAATCGCCTTGGATAGCGTTTTATCCGGTTGTACCATTGCCGATCTGAGCGAGCAGACCTGGGCACAATTTCAAGCCCTGTCCCCCTCTCAATCCTCCCCAGCCGTTGCGCAAGCTGCTGCGTCCAGCATCCAGCCTATTGCCCAACCGGGCCCTCAACAAACCTCCGCCGCTCTACCCCCACTCAACCCTGAGGAACAGCGTCTGGCCTTGCAGGGCAAAATACAGCAACAGGTTGCCCAGGTCTTGCAAATGGCGATCGCCGAGGTCGACCTGCACCAACCCTTGATCGATATGGGCTTAGACTCGCTCACCTCCGTTGAACTACAAACTGCAATCACTCAACAGGTGGGCGTCCAGATTTCGTTAGATAGCGTTTTGTCGGGCGGGAGCATTGCCGAGCTTGCCGAGCAGACCGGGGCACAATTTCAAGCCCGACCCCAACCCACAGCGATCATTCCCCCGGCCCCTCTGCCCAGTCCTAAGTCCCAATTCACCCCGCCTCAAGCTGATCGACTTCAGCCAGCGATTGCCCAACCGCCCGCCTCTGCCCAAGGATCAGCTCAAAGATCAGCTCACGGTTTTACGTGTCTATCCCCACGGAGTAATCCCCTACTCCGTTTATTTTGCTTCCCCTACGCAGGCGGCGGCCCCTCGGTCTTTAAGGATTGGCCACAGGAAATTTCTGACACCATTGAGGTTTATGCCTTGCAACTTCCTGGTCGTAGCAAGCGCTTAAAGGAGAAACGGATCTGTGATATGCAGTCGGCGATCGCAGATATGCTCGAGAGCATTCAGCCCTTACTCGATGTCCCAGCGGTCTTTTTTGGTCATTGTATTGGCGCATTGCAGATGTTTGAATTAACCCATCGGCTCCAGGCCGAGCAGAAACCCTTACCCATTGCGCTGTTTGCTTCGGGGGCGCGATCGCCGCAATTCTACACCGATGCTCAATTCCAAATGGATGTTAAGCAGTATAGTCCCCTGAGTCCGACCCCAGGTCATCAACTGCCGGAACAATACTTCTTAGAGATGCTCAAAGACCTGGACTTTTCCACCAGTCAAGCCCTGTTTGACAATCAAGAGATGCGCAATTTACTCTTGCCCACGGTTCGTGCTGATCTCGAACTCAATAATATCTATCGTTATCAAGCCAAAGCCCCCCTGGATATCCCCATTTTCGCCGTTGGGGGTCGAGTCGACCCCTACGTGACCGGCGAGCATATTTTGGGTTGGCAACAACAGACAACCCATGACGTTGCGGACTATTATGATTTTTGTCCGGGCAATCACTACTTCATTGAAACCCAACGCCCCTTCATTATCCGTAAGCTGTTGAGCGCCTTGAGAGAATACTTGAACTGTACGGTTTGATTGGCCCAAGCATGAAATTCTCTAGACGGACATGACCGAGGGGTTCACCGCTGATTGGGACGATTGGCTCATTGAAATCAAGCCGAATCCAACCGCAACCTGTCGCCTTTTTTGCCTACCCTACAACGGCGGCAGCATCACCGCATTTGACACTTGGCCCGAGGCGCTCCCCGAGACGGTTGCAGTCTACGGGATTCAACTGCCTGGTGGGGTCGATCGCCGCCACGAAGCACCGCTTCCGACGATTGATGCTGTGGTGCAAGCCCTTGTGCCCCCATTGCTCCCCTACCTTGATCGGCCCTTTGCCCTCTACGGTCACAGTTTGGGCGCATTGGTTGCCTTTGAACTGGCTTGTGCGATGCGCCAAACGGGCGATCGCCAACCCCTGCATCTATTTGTCGGGGCTTGGGGCACCCCCCACCTGCCCAACCCCTATCCCCATTTGCAACACCACACCGACGCCGAGATCATTGCCCAGATTCTGCCCTTAGTGGATGTCCCCCCAACCATACTCAGCCATGCCAAGACGATGCAAGTCCTTCTGCCACTCCTTAAGACCGGTGCTCAGCTCCATGAGGACTATCAGTATGCCCCCCGTGATCCCCTGGATTGTCCGATTTCAGCCCTGCGCGGCGAAGCCGATCAAGTGATTACCACCGCAGCTATTCAAGCCTGGCAGCAGCACACGTGTAAGGGCTTTCAAGCGCAGGTCTTCCCGGGCAATCATCTCTTTTTGCACCAAGCCCAGTCTTTACTGCTGGACTATCTCACTCAACAATTGACTCCAGTGACTCGATCTTGAACCCCATCGCATCCGTTCTTTTCTTCACACCTGAATATGGACGGCAAACCGCAACGTGCGCACCTCACTTGGGCACGGTGTGCTTAACGTGAGTTTCGGTTAAGCGAAGTGATCGCATTCCTCAAAGCCTTGAAAACTCATTGCCAAACCCGGTTGTCAGGGGTCCAGCCCCCCGACACCTCCCGCTGAGCTAATCCTGTAGGGGTTTTAAATCACTCCTTTGATTTTGCTAGGATTCAGCGGCTAATCCTTAAAAAATACGTTCGTAAGATCCTGGCTGTAAGGTAGGGCTGTTATCTGTTTACCCGAGAAAATTCTCGGTCTTCCGTAGGGGCGCGGTTTCCGCGCCCAGACCCATTGTTGAACCAACCAACCCCTAGACAATGGGTTGCAGGGTGGATCGGGCTAACGCAGGGTCGGGAAACCCGACCCCTACCATAGAACCATCGGAGTTCTTTGTTTCTCTCCAGAACAGAAAACCGCCCTACTCGCTGTAAGGGGTTTCGCAGAAACCCCTACAGGATTAGCCCGCTGAGGGGGAGATTGCCCCCTCAGACTCCGGCAATACCGGAGCCAGTAGGGTTGACTCTGCTGAGTTTCAGCGTCTTGCGCAGTGTCTGCTTATTCAGAATTCACGCTGCTTAGACTTGAAGCGCTCCAGTCAATTACAGCAACGGTTGCAGTGTCTAGCAACGATCGCTCCAGGGTGGGTGTATCGATTCAGCAAACTTGAGTATGAGTGATCACTCATACTCAGATTTGCTGACATTGTTCATCAACTGATAAACTTGCGCTACTCTGAACCTATCTATCCAATGAGTTGCTGGAGGTTCAGGGGTGCAGCATCTGCATCGGCAATTTTTATAATTGCAAGTCATCATCCCTGTTTTTCACACCCAGCCTCACGTGTGCTATTTCATCAGGGAAGCGAACTGTGACTATTCTTAAACCCTTAACCCCCTCTCTGGGGAGGTTACCTAATGCCAAGCAAAAGTTTCAACATCTAGTTAGTGTATCTCGTTATACCAAACTCAGCCAATATCGTCAGCGATTTAACCCGGCAAAAATAGCTCAAGCCGCCAATTTGCCACGCTACATTGAGCGGGGGGGTGAGCAGTCCTTTGCACCACCCTATCAAATTAAAAATGCGGAACTGTACCTCTTTGCCCTCAAAGCCAACCGCCAAAAGCTCCAGGCGCTCTGCGACCAATACCTCAACCATCCCAAGTCAGCTTTTGAATATCGACCCATTTTGGGCTGTGTCCTCCTGGGGTTTCATGGCTGCGAATCCCTGATACCCGCACAGACCAATCTGTCCTTTGCCCAAGAGGGTGAGGTGTTATTTTGGATTCCGGTTTGGAAGCGGCTGAAATCAGCAGCCGGCCAGGCAGATGCTGCGACTCAATTGTCTGCACCGCTGATGTTTACTCCTTACATCTTTCTCAATAGTTCACCTGCCTTGATTTCGGGACGGGAGGCCCTGGGTTATCCCAAACAATGGGGTTGGGTTGATTTTCCCAAAGGCGGCAAGCTGGAGCAAGGGGGAGACCTTAAGCTAGAGACCCTCGTCTGGCAAGCAGAAAACAAACCGAGCGATGAAACAGTGCAGGGTAAGCGGGATGAACTCCTGAGCGTTTCTTGGGCCAGTCCTTGGGATTGGGGACAGAGTTGGCTCGATAGTAACTGGCGTACGTTAAGCTCGAATTTGCAATGGTGGTCTAATGCGCTCAATCCCTTTTTCACCCATGATGCAGCAAGTGTGCCCCCATCTCCACAGCCCCCATCGTCCACCTCTAAGCTGTTTGGTACAGCGTCGGGAACGGTCGATGCGGCGATCGCGGCGATCACGACCTCGCTCATGGAGGTGATGACCTCAGCCGACTGGGATTCGCAATATCTCGGCCAGACAGCCCAAGGCAAACCGTGCCCCAAACGGCTGAATACCCTGATTCGTAGTTTTTGCCAGCATTCCTTCGTTAATGTTTTTCTCAAACAATTCCGAGATGTCCGGGATGCCCAAAATGCCTGCTACCAAGCGATCGTTGAAGCCCCCTGTCAGTCCACCAAAGTCCATCAAATCCGACTGCTCAAAAAACATCGCCTCTTTAAAGTCAAAATCAAAAATACCCTAAGCCACCCCCTGGTCAAGGAACTCGGTCTTGCTCCCTTTGACCCCAACAACGCGGAGCAGTCCTACACCGTGCCAGCACGTTGGTTGGCGTGGCTGAACTTTGACTTCAAACTAGAGCCTGGTGAAATTATTTGGGAGTCCAAGCATCACTCCCGCTCCGGTGCCCGCGAAGCCTATCGACATTGGTACGATTGACTTTAAGCCTGTCATCGTGAATGCATGACGCGAGTCCTTTTCGTTATCCTCGGGCATATTTCTCACTCCCCAGCCCGACTCTCCTGAGGAGAGTCGGGCTGTTTTCTATTCTGGCGAGACCAAGAAGACTCGATGGTTCTCGTGTAAGGGCGGGGAAACCCCGCCCTGCAACCCCCTCTATGACATCAACAGGATAGATTTAAAGGTTGCGTGGGCACGGTTTCCGTGCCCCTACAGACAATTCAGAATTTTCTCTGGTAAGCATAAAACAACTCCACCCCAGGAAAGGGGCTTTGAATCAGCCTCTCATCCCTTTGGAAAATACCAAGCAGCTCAAAATTCAAATTGAAAAATTCAAGTTGCAATATTCAAGTTGCAAAACTTAGAGTTTCTTAATTCATACGATGAGAGATATCAGCTATCCTAAGTTCCGTAGGATGGTTGATAGCTTAATAGTTAAAATAATTGGTCAACATTAGGCATGTCGCCTAGAGCGTCTCGCTTGACCATTTATAGCACTACGAAAACTGTTCAGGATGGACTAGAGGATTTGGGGCTTCTCTAAAGATCTCGGATGTCCTAAGCGGTTTGATTGCTGTGATATTAACCTTACCAACAACTTAAAATTGTCAATCCAATGTGCATCCTTGTGTAATCGACAAGTTGGAGTCTCACTATGTTTCCATGGCCGTTTCCGTTACCAAAATTCGTTGAATATGGGGGCAAGCAATGCTTCTCGCCGCCCCACACCCTCAGTGATGCAGAAATCTTTGTCTTCTCCCTTGATGCCGATCGAGAGATCTTGCAAAACCTCTTTGATAAATGCCTCAATGATCTCACCCCTAGCTTTGAATACCGCTCCCTCGATCAGGTACTGATTGTTTTTCATCGCGTTAAAGCCCTTGTCCCCCAAGATTCCAAGGTGGCTATCGAAGAAGAGGGCGAAGTTACGTTCTTTATCCCGTTTATTAAAATCGAGAAAAACTTCTTTCAGTTTGCTTTGGGGACGATAGAACGGTTACTGTCGAAGTCGAGTACAGTCGTTGGGGTTTTTGTCCCGTATATCTTTCTCAATAGTTCTCCTGCTTTAATCACTGGGCGAGAAGTCTATGGCTACCCTAAAGAATGGGGAGACATTAAGTTTCCATGGCAGTACATGATTTCTACTAGAGAGAAATTTGATAAGATTTACTATGAAATCCTCAATGAAATGGAAGGAAAAAAGGATGAGTTCAAGAGTGAACTCGGAAATAAACTTAAAGATGAGCTTGAAAATGATATTGAAAGTAAGTTTAGAAATGAGGAAAGAGTGAATGAGGATAATGCTTCTAAGCTAAAGGAACAGTTGCAGAAAACGTTTGGTGAGGAGTTGAAAAAAAATTTAAAAAAGAAGTTTGATAAAGAGTTGAATCAGATCAAGGATAATATCCTCAAGAAGCATGGCGAAAAAAACCTTAGCGCAGGTATTGAAGATTTTAAACTCGAGATTCGGGGTTGGCAAAAGAAAGATGGTACATCGGACAAAAAACATCTGCTACTCCGCATCAGCCGTTCTAAGAGCGAAAGCGATCAAGAAATTGAAAAGGACATTGACGAGATGTTCGAAGACCAACTCTTCAAGATGATCGACAAGCAGATCGGCAAGCTGCTCGTCGATCAGTCTACCCATAAGCTTGACAATAATTTTAGTGAAAAAATTGAAGAAATATTTAGCAAGCAATTTGATGATTATTTCGATACGCTATTCGATGAGCTGCTTGATAATCTAAAACTGGAGCCTGATGAGTTTAAACATGAGGGTGATGTTGTCGTTTCAGCGAAGGCAATCGATCGCACCCGACACCTGATTGAAAGTTTTGCGCAGTCGATGGATCAAGAGGTGATGGGAATGTTCCCCTATCTTTCCAAGCTCTTTGATTTAAAAGTATTTGAGTCAATCTCCAAGCGGGTTATGAGCCTGGCCTTGCCGACTGTTTTTCTGAAGCAATTTCGAGATGCTAAAGCAGGCGAAGACGCCTGCTATCGAGGTATTGTTGAGAGTGAATATGTTGCAGACAAATTCCAAGAATGCAAAATCTTCCTCACCAATCCAACGGATATCGATGTCGAAATTAAATATCTGGAGAGTCATCCGATCGCCCAGGAGTTGGGACTAAAACCAAAAAGTCGAGAAGAACCGGAAGTCTTCCAGGGTAAGTTTTGGCTCTGGGCAAAATCCGACTTCAGGCTGGAGGCGGGGAAGATTATCCGTGAATCGGGTGTCTCTCCCTTTGGCCAGTCTCGACAATAACCCACCCTGCGGAATGCTATCGTTACATCTCCCAAACCCTTCTCCAAAACTAGGAGGAGAGTTTGGAAGAACAATCCCTTAAGTTTGCCAAAACAATCTAGAAAGAGGACTACAAAACGGGAATGCTCCTGATGAGTCTGGACTACATTCTGCGTTAATAACGACAAGATTTGAAACATTCAGATGTATACGGTGGCTCTAGTCGAGTGACTGTGCTAGCGTAACGGTGCAGCGCGATCGACTTAATTTCAAGATACTCCCACACATCATTGAAGAGGAAAAAATTATGTCCACGTTGCCAGACTACATCGACTGGGTAGGTGAGCATTCCTTTGCTCCCCCGCATCATCTCACCGGTTCAGAGATTTTTGGATTCACGCTCAGGGCCGATCGCAAAAAGCTCCAAGAACTTTGTAACAAATGCATCAATAGTGTCAGCACCGATGTGGATTATCAGCCACTGAATTTTGTCTTGATGCTCTTTCATCGAGTGGATGCTTTGATTCCCCATGGTTCTAAGGTAGCCATGAAAGAAAAGGGTGAGGTCTTGTTTTTTGTGCCTGTGATCAAGTGGCGAAAGCTCTGCGCTAATTTCTGGTTGCCTGAGGATATCTGTCTTTTTATTCCCTATATTTTTGTTAACAGCTCACCGGCCTTGATCTCAGGGCGTGAGGTCTACGGTTATCCCAAACAATGGGGTAAGATTAAGTTCTATGACGTGGATGAGGATAGGGATGGTAAGGCAGGTGAGAATGAAATGTTTACGCTCAATGCCTTTGTTTGGCCCCAAGAAGATGGGCGAGTTGATGAAACCAAACGACTGCTGACGGTTCACTGGCCAGACCAATTGATTGCCAAGGGAATGCAAGAAAACTTCAAGGAATCTTTACAGCAGAAAGAACTCCCCGAAGGTGTATTACGGATCGATAAGCCTGAGACCGATGACTTAAAGGAAGAAATAAAAAAATTCTCTAAATCTTTACGTGAGAATTTTGAGGGTTCAGATATAGATGACCTGCGTCAACTATTGCGCGAAAAAGGACTGGGCATTGAGGATTTAGAGCTGCCTAGCTGGATTATATTGGCTGATCGACTTGCCGCGACAGCAGCTAAGTTTCCTCGCATCCATGAAGCAATAGAATGGTTGGATTCCCTAATCGATCCGTTATTGGATCTTTTGATCAATACCTTTACTTTGCGGCTGTTGAACTTTTCATTTACCAATGTGTTCCTCAAGCAATTCCGTGATGCGAATGAGCCCACGAAAGCCTGCTATCAAGCCATCATTGAAGCAGATTATAGCGATATAAAATTCCACAATCGAACCATATTCTGTGACTTACCGCTTACCCGAGCGGATGTTTATATCGAATATATGGAGAGTCATCCCATTGCCCAAGACTTAGGGTTGCTGCCGATCAATCGGAATCCCAAGGACTCGCCTCAGCAACATTTTAAAGCAACACTCTGGATCTTTATGGAACTGGACTTCAAACTGGGTAAGGGGAAAGCCGTTTGGGAGTCCACACGATCTTCCTGCGCTGACTCTTGGAATTGGTTTTGTGGGTTGTTTAAGTGATCTGCTTGTGCTGTGTTGGCTGTTTGCATAGCAAATTATTGATTGAATTACTGCAAAATCGTTCCAGGAGTTTTATCGGTTATGACCTTACCCAGTTATATTGATCGAGGCGGAGAGCAATGTCTGCGACAACCATACCAAACTCAGAATACCCAGAGCTACGGTTGTTTTCTCCGGGCAGAGCAAGATAAGCTACAAGCTCTCTGCGATCGCTACCTGAATGAGCCGTCTGGAGGAGCCGTGAGCTATGTTCCTCTACCCTTTGTCCTCGTTCTGTTTACCCATTACCCTCATCTAGCCTCGATTCCTCAGCAAGATCAAGGCTTTATTTCATATGAGGAAGCCCTTTTTGCTGTGCCAGTTATTGAGATAAGTGCTGATGAGTCCTCGGCAACATCTGCTTCAAAGGCAAAAAGTGTTTTGGGGACAATCGAGACGTTTTTGAGCAATGGTGAAGATAATCTTGAACAGTCGCTCGCTGATATTGAAGCGTTGCTCGGTAAGCTTGCCCTATTTTATCCATTCATTTTTGCGAATAATTCGTTGGCGATCGCTTCGGGGCGAGAAGTCTACGGCTATCCCAAGCAATGGGGATGGATTGATATGCCGCAAGACTCCGGGAGTACTCAGCCGTTGAACCTTGAAGCAGCGACATGGCAACCCTTGGGGATTAACAGTCAAGCCGTTCGTCAGCGCATTGCCCAAATCACTAATCAAACCCAGACGAATAAACGACGAACGGTAGCAGATCCGACAGCCTTAAAAACAGATCGTGCGTCGATCAAAACGCAGCTAGTACAGCGAACCATAGCACAGGATGTTGATTCACAAAGTACGATAAGCTTGTCCGAGTGGAACCAGCTTATTGAATTGATTCTGATTGTCCTGACCCGCCTGTTCAATGTGTCCTTTGAGAATGTTTTTCTTAAGGAGTTTCGAGATGCAGTCGATGGCACCAAATCCTGCTCTCAAGCAGTGTTAAAAGCACCCTATGAACAGGTCAAGGTGAGTGAATTTGAGTATCTTCTGGATCAATTTGTAGTGGAAGTCCCAGAGGTTGAGAGTATGCCGATCAAGGCGCAACTTGGGTTGATCCCGCTCTCGACCGAGCACCCGAATCAATTTCAATCCATCGTTCCCTACCGTACAGTGTTTGATTTTCAACTGGTGAATGGCACCCTTCTCTGGCAGGCTGATGCCTCGTGAGATGACGCTTCTTTGAATTTACTCAGATGTCTTGACAGGAGTTTTATTGGATATGAATACCGCAACTTCGTTATCGAACTTACCCGCGTATTATGACCGGGGGGGAGAGCAATGTTTACTCCAACCCTTCCAAACCCGAGATTTTGAATTCTACGGTTTTTTTCTACTTGCAGAACAAGAGAAGCTACAAACCCTCTGCGATCGCTATCTGAATGAGCCGTCTGGGGGAACAGTGGACTATGCCCCCCTCCTGCCAGTGGTCTTGGTTCCATTTGTTCAATATCCTTATCTTTCCTCGATCCCCAACCAAAATGAGGGCTTTCTATCTTATAAAGAAGTTATTTTCTTTGTCCCCGTTATCAATCGGAAAGATGCTCGATCATCAGAAGCCGATCCCTTGAAGTCAAAGAAGGGAATTCTCAGTAAAATTGAGAAGTTCCTAGGCAATGTTGAGGACGGCACTGAGGGGTTTGTCGATGATATTGAAGATCTGCTAGAAGATTTTGCGCTATTTATCCCGTTCATTTTTGTCGATACTTCAATGGCAATGATTTCTGGCAAGGAAATCTATGGCTACCCGAAGCAATGGGGGTGGATCGAATTACCCGCAGATCCAGAACTAAGTCAGCCGTTTAGCCTTGAAGCGGTGGCTTGGCAGACTTTTGGCGTTAACAGCCAAGCGGTGCGTCAGCACATTACTCAAATCATGAATCAAACACAGACCAATGATCGACTCAAAGCAGCGAATCCGGCAGACCTAGAAGCTGATCGTGAATCTGTCAAAGCGCGCCTATTACAACGTGTTTCACAGTACATTGACTCGCAGAGTACAGTGACTTTGACTGATTGGGGGAGGCTTATTGATATTCTTCTAGTTATTATTACGCATGTGCTTAAAAAGCCGATTGATAATGTCTTTCTCAAGGAATTCCGGGATACGGTTGATGGAACCAAGGCTTGCTATCAGGCGGTGCTGAAAGCGGCCTATGACGAGATTAAGGTCAGTGAGTTTGAGTATCTTCATGACCATTTTGTGGTAGACATTCCGGAGGTTGAGAGTATGCCCTTGAAGGCACAATTGGGTCTGCGCCCTATCTCAGACGATCAGCCGAATCGATTCATTTCCTTGTTGGCTTTCCATATGGTCTTTGATTTTCACCTGACGAATGGCACAATTCTCTGGCAAGCTGGGGCAACATAGGCTGTGGCTCACCCAAGTACAGGGCAACAAATAAACCGTTACCTGAAACCTATGTAATTCTGTAGGTTAGATTGAGTGTAAAGTAATTTGCTTCTGGCCAGAGTAGCCCCATACGATTGCTCTTGGCACTGCGCAGAGCGCAATCGCCCAACGCCTTGTCGGTGTTGGATTTCTTCGATCAGCCCAGTCGATAGCTCTCATTCCAAATCTGGAAAGTATAGAGTGAATAAAACTGGGACGAGAGCTGATACCAAATCTGCTAATTAGATCCTAAATAAAACTGGGACGAGGGCTGAGCTTGTCGTTCGCGTGGGTGCATCCCAGTTACGCAAGCCCTCACCCTAAATCCCTCTCCCAAGCTGGGAGAGGGACTTTGAATCCGGCTCCCCTTCTCCCTTTTTGGGAGAAGGGGCTGGGGTGGGGGATGAGGGCGATGCAGTCTGGATGTGCCAAAGTGGGATGCTCCCGTTCGCGTAGCGTCCCCAGCGGGGAGAGCCCGGCCGCTCTGACTTCGACAGTTCGGCAAGCTCACCGCACCGCAGGCTCAGTCTTCGCTAGTATTCTGCACTTTTATTTTTGGGTATACAATCCAGATTTAGTATGAGACTTCGACTCCCTGTCTCTCCGGGAGGCTGCGCCAACGACTCCGCTCAGGCTTCGCTATCTTAGGGTATACAATTAGGATTTAGTATCAACGTTTGTCCAACAAAGCTTCTTGTTTTTAGTGCATGTGTATAAGACATTGGTTGTAAAAAATCGACGCAAGCTCTGGCTAATGTCGTGACAGGTCTGAAGGGATGTGTTAGAAAGGCAAGGGTGTGAGTCTTATTCTGCTTACCGATGGAGTGCATCCCACTGTTGTAGATTTAGAATTTAGTCCATCCCCTACCCTTCTCCATCAGGAGCCAGGGTATCTTTCCATTTTCTAGGAATCGGATCAAGGTGAGGATATGTAGAGATAGTGCGTTGCGCTTCTCAAAAAATGGGGTTGTCTAACGAGAATATAGTCTGCAGATGTTGGGTTATTTCTGGCAAAGATGCTCCGCGCTGGCTTTGCCTATCCGCTGCTCTTTGGACAAATTTGTTTCAATCCAACAACCCAGCATCTAATCAAACTTCTTAGCTGTTGCGACAACGCTCGGCGTTGTATTGGCGATGAACACCAAAATTTCAACATCAGGCTTACCGAACTATATCGATCGGCGGGGAGAGCAATCTTTGCTCCAGCCCTACCAGACTTACAATACTAAAGCCTACGGTTTTTATTTGCTTGCCAAACCCGATAAGCTGCAAGCCCTTTGCGATCGCTATCTGAATGAGCCAGCCGGAGGAGCCGCTAACTA
The DNA here is from genome assembly GCA_039180005.1 of Cyanobacteria bacterium P01_G01_bin.54. GTDB lineage: Bacteria > Cyanobacteriota > Cyanobacteriia > Cyanobacteriales > Spirulinaceae > SIO3F2. The sequence goes on from JBCDEB010000002.1 coordinate 27,925, forward strand.
TGCTCCCCTTGTACCGTTAATTCTTGTGCTTTTCAATGACTATCCTCATCTCGGCTCAATTCCTCACCCAGAGCAGGGCTTTATTTCCTATAAAGAAGTTGTTTTTGCGGTGCCCGTTGTGGATAGGAATCTGTTTGAAGTTTCAGATCTTCCGCCCTTGAAAACCAATTTGGATGCCAAGACTGTTGTGGGTAAGAAGATCGAGGAATTGATTATTGATATTGAGAAGACAATCGTTGATCTTGAAGGATTCACGGGTACTCTTGAAGAACTGATTGATGGAATTGAGACGTTTGTCGGTAGTATTGAGAATCTTACGCTAGACGGTGTTACTCTATTTACGCCGTTTATTTTTGCGAGTGACTCAATTGCGATTTCCTCTGGACGAGAGGTCTATGGTTTTCCCAAGCAATGGGGTTGGATTGAGATGCCAACGGGGCCTGACATTAACCAACCCTTGAGTCTTGAGGCGGTGGCTTGGCAGATCTTTGGCATTAATAATCCAGCGATTCGTCAGCGTATTACTCAAGTCACGAATAAAACAGAAACCAATACACGATTGAAAGTTGAAGATTTAGCAGATCTAATTGCAAATCGAGACGCGATTAGGGGTCAATTGAGGCAGTTTGCCTTGGCAGGATATGCTGATTTACAGATTGCTGTGAGTCCGGAAAAACTGGAACGAATCATTGATATCATTTTAATTATCCTGACCCGCTTGTTTGATGTATCGTTTGAGAATGTTTTTCTTAAGCAATTTCGAGATGCTGAGGAGGGAGAGAAAGCCTGCTATCAAGCGGTGATTAAGGCACCTTTTGAAAACATTAGGGTTAACGATTTTCAATTGTATTGTGATCAGTTTATTTTCGAGATTCCGGAGCTAGAAAGTCTGGAGTTGAAGGAAGAGTTGGGTTTGATCCCGGTCTCAGACCAGCATCCTAACCAGTTTGCCCCAATTGTTTCCTACTACTCAGCGTTTCGCTTTAAAGTGGCAAACGGCACAATTCTCTGGCAAGCAGGGCAGCCGACCCCATGGCTTTTGCAACGATATATCGAGCGACGTGTTGAGCAGTATGTCGAGCGCCCCGTCAAACGCCTATGGCGTCTTTTGCAATGGCGTTAGAGTTATGGACTGGAGACACCTGATGAAATTCAAAAAAATAAATCGGTAATTCCGTAGCGCAGGCGATCAGTGAGCTTGTCGAATCTGTGTCTCGCCTGCCAAGGGGTTCACGCAGGTTTCGGTTAGCATATTAATTGCTTAACCGTCCTAAGGCGGTGCCAATCTAAGGCAAAAGGGCATTCTGGATCGATCGCCATACGCTACTGAGGGTCTGACGAAACTGCTGACGTTGCTCCCATTTCTCAAAGTCTCGCTCATAATGGCTGGGATGGACAAAAAAGGTCTGCCAAGTATTAAGGGCTGTCACAAAGCCGGCAATGACTAGTACATAGCGAGACCAGCCGAGACCGCCGCCACTAATCAGGTCAAGGCTTAAAAACAAGCCACTGACCAGCAAATATTTAACGGTTTTATGACGAAACTGATCGTTGCGAAAACGGTTAAAAGCGTCTCGCTTGGCCAGTTGGCTTTTCTGCTGGTTCCAGTCCTGTTCTGCCTGTACTAGAGTGTCGGCGGAAATTTCCAGCTCCTGGGCAATTTCGAGCAGTTGTGTTTTGGTCAGTACCCCTTCGTGGTTTTGGCGAGCGATCGCCAGACGCAAGATCTCCTGAACGTCATCGGCTGGGTAGAGGGTGGGGTCATCCGTGGCGGGGGTGGAATTGGGTGGGGTGGTCAGCGGGGTCATGGTGGCTCAACCAACAGAATTCATTCTCATTATGCCCAAGCTACCAGGAAATGGGGGGCGGAAACCCGATCGCCGCCCGGGCGCGATTGTACAGTACCAAAGGCAACCTCCATCCTCGCTAGAATAAAACGATTACGCTTCTCGCCTGGGGTTCTAAATGAACAGTAACTGGTTTAAGGGCAATCTTCGTTTCGGTCAGCTTTTTGGTATTCCCTTTTTTGTCAATCCCTCTTGGTTTGTGGTGCTCGCTCTGGGGACCTTGGCTTTTGCCCAAGACTTTGGGCGTCTGCCCGGCATTCAGGCGCTGGGGGGCTTGGCGGGTGGTGGGGCGATCGCCCTGGGACTCCTGACCACCTTGCTGCTTTTTGCCTCGGTGCTGGCCCATGAGTTGGGTCATAGTGCTGCGGCGATCGCCCAGGGCATTGAGGTCAAGTCGATTACCCTATTTATTTTTGGTGGTTTGGCGCTGCTGGAAAAAGACGCCCAAACGCCGCTGAAGTCCCTGGCGATCGCCCTGGCAGGCCCGTTGGTCAGCTTTGGCCTATTTTTTGTTCTCACCTTGGCTAAGCTGGACAGCGGCAACCTGCCTATGCCCCTGTTCCTGATGCTGACCTCCCTGGCAAACCTCAACCTGATTCTGGGCCTGTTTAACCTGATTCCGGGAATGCCCCTGGATGGCGGCAATGTGCTCCGGGCAATTGTTTGGCAATTTACGGGTAATGCTAGCACTGGGCTGCTCTGGGCCAGTCGCATGGGGCAAGGCTTTGGTCTTTTCGGGATTGTGCTTGGGGGGTTAGGGGTTCTGGGCATTAGCCCCTACGGTAGCCTTTGGACGGCGTTTATGGGTTTGTTTTTGTTGCAGAATGCGGGTCTCTCAGCTCAATCAGCCCAGGTGCAGAGCACCTTGGGCCAGCAGACGGTTGCGGCGGCCATGGTGCCAGGCGCGGTGGTTCCTGGCGAGCTAAGCATACGGCGGTTTGTCAATGACCACATCATCGGCAAGACGACCTTCCCCCTCTACGTGCTCGCCGATATGGCCGGACAGTTTCAGGGATTTATCCAACCGGAGGATCTCAAGACGATTCCCACTTCTCGCTGGACGGAAATGACTTTGTTTGAACTCCAGGGTGAACGGGATGCTGCGGCGATCGCCCCTGAACTCGTTACCGTTTATAGCCACCAGTCCCTGCTCGACATTGTGCCCCTGATTGAGCAAAATCCAGATCACCCCCTACTGGTGCGTAACGAAAATCAGCAGGTTCTGGGACTCCTCACCAAAACCAGCATTCGTGCCCATCTGGCAACCCTCACCGATCTCCAGCGGGCAACCCCAACCGGTCCTCCCCCTAGGACTGTCCAGCCACTGTCTGAATCAGGCGACTAACCGTCTGCTGTAAATAGTCTGCCTCAAAGGGCTTGGTTAGATATTCCGTTGCTCCCGCCAGACGGCCTTGGACTTTATCAAACGCGCCATCCCGTGCGGTGAGCATAATGATGGGCAGGGTCTCAAACTGGGGCAGGCTCCGGACGGTACGACAGAGTTCGAGACCGTCTACACCCGGCATGGTGACATCCAGCAGCAGCAGGTCAATCGGCTGGTGATAGATCGCAGAAAGGGCATCAACGGCATTGTCGGCCAGTAGAACGGTGTAATGCTCGACCAGGGCGTTTTGGATCAGTTTGCGGGTAATGGGACTATCGTCAACCGCAAGAATGGTTACAGTAGATTGGGAGGTGACAGGCATGGGAGAATTTCGTTCATCTGGAGCGCGAGACAGAACCCGCTACTTCTAGATCATAATCCGCTCATTCACCGATATTGCCAGAACTTCAGGAACTCTCAATAGAGTTCAAAGTTCAGGGTTCAAAGTGATGACAAATACGACTGCTGTAACACAGCTACAAAAAGGCAAGCGAATTTTGTGTTAAACGCCTGTAGGGGTAGTGCCCCCGTGCCTACCCTGGTCTCGGCTGCTCACCGACCAACCCTCTGTCACGAAAACGCTGGGGCAACCACGGGGGGATTGCCCCTACAGGGACTTTCTAATGCACCTCTTATGAAGGTTAAGAATTTAATCCGGTAATTGCAGAAGGCGCTAAACCCTTGGCAGGCGAGACGCAGATTCGACAAGCTCACTGACCGCACTTCGACTTCGCTCAGCGACCACCTGCGCTACGGAACTTCCCGATTTATTTTCTTAAGTTCCATAAGGGGTGCTACGACCCTACCGTTGCAGAATGCATAAACTGTCACACCGTTAATCCTGTTGTGCTCTGCCGCTCAATAGTCTCGGGATAAACGATTCCTATTCCATTCCCTCAGCGCCATTCTTTTCGCTATGTCTAATTCTCTCGACTCCCAAACTTTTCTTGATGGTCTGGCTCGCTTTGCCCAGGTTCGGATTGAAGTGGCTGATCGCCTTGATCGCATGACCCAAACCCTAGAGCGCAGCGAAATCCAAGCGGAGCAGGGTTCGGGCAAATTAGCCCTGGAGCAGGAAATTGCTGACTTAAGCAAACTTAGTCAAAACCTGCGCCAGGGCAAGTTCCGGCTGTTGGTGTTGGGGGATATGAAGCGAGGCAAGAGTACCTTCCTCAATGCCCTGATCGGCGAAAACCTGCTGCCTAGCGATGTCAACCCCTGCACCGCCCTGCTGACCGTGCTGCGTTACGGCGAGAGCAAAACCGTGACGGTGCATTTCAACGATGGCTCCCAGCCGGAGCAGATTAACTTTAAAGACTTCAAGCAGCGCTACACAATTGACCCTGCCGAAGCTAAACGCCTGGAAACCGAGCAGAAACAGGCGTTTCCGACGGTGGACTACGCGGTGGTGGACTATCCCCTGCCCCTGCTCAAACAGGGCATTGAAATTGTCGATAGCCCAGGGCTCAACGACACCGAAGCCCGCAATGCCCTCTCTCTGGGTTATATCAACAACTGCCATGCGATCTTGTTTGTGCTGCGCGCCTCCCAGCCCTGTACGTTGGGCGAGCGGCGCTACCTGGAAAACTACATCAAGGGACGCGGCTTGACGATTTTCTTTTTGATCAATGCCTGGGATCAGGTCAAAGAGAGCCTAATCGACCCGGATGATCCGGAGGAACTGGCGGAGGCGGCGCAGAAGCTGCGTCAGGTGTTCGCTGCCAACCTCACCGACTACTGCCAGGAAACCGGCGTGGATCTCTACGATGATCGCGTCTTTGAAATCTCCTCGCTCCAGGCCCTACGACGACGGGTGAAAGCGGCCGATGCGGACCTGAGCGGTACGGGCTTCCCGGAATTTTTGGCAGCCCTCAATGTCTTTTTAACCCAGGAGCGGGCGGTGGCCGAACTGCGTCAGGCCCGCACCCTGGCCCGCCAGGCCACGAGCAATGTACAGGGCGCAATTCAACGTCGCATCCCCCTGCTGGAAAATGACATTGAAGAACTCAAACGCCGTATCACCTCCGTGGAACCGGAGTTCCGGCAACTGCACCAGATCCGCGACCAGTTCCAGGCGGAAATTCAAACCCTGCAGGCGGAGCGCTCCCAGGCCCTCGCAGCGTCATTTAAGCAATATGTCTTGAGTCTTGGCGACACGTTTGAGGCGGATTTTCTCCGCTATCAGCCGGAGCTGGGCTTTTTAGACTTTCTCTCTAGCTCGAAGCGGGAGTCCTTTGAGGCGGGGCTGCGTCAGGCCTTTGCCCAATATTTCAACGATAAGTTAGCCACCTGGACCCGCTCGGCCGAGCAGGAAATGCAGCAAGCCTTTGAGACCTTAGCCACCAGTGCCCAGACCTATGGGGCCAGCTATGCCAAGGTCACGGAGGCGATCGCCGCCAAACTCACCGGCGAGCCCCTCCTGCCCAATACTAGCCAGCCGGACGCGGAAGATGCACCGGCCTGGGCGAAATGGGCCGCAGGGATTTTTTCACTCACCCGGGGCAACCTAGCAGGGGTGGCGCTCGCCGGAGCAGGGTTTGACTGGAAGAATATTCTGCTCAACTTTGTTACCGTGCTCGGCATCGGCAGCGTGATCACCGCGCTCACGGGCATTGTCCTCGGACCCATCGGTTTGGCGTTGATGGGCTTTGGTGTGGGCCTGTTGCAAACGGAGCAGGGTCGTCGCGAGATGGTCAAAGCTGCCCGCCGGGAAATTGTCAAACACCTGCCCCAAGTGGCGGATCAGCAATCGCCCAAGGTGGCAGAGGCGATCGCCGAATGCTTTAAGACCTATGCTCAGGAGGTGGGCGATCGCATCAATGCCGATATCCAGGCGCGGCAGGCGGAGTTAGATAATTTGGTCAAGCAAAAAGAGGTGATCGAGATTAATCAAGGGGCAGAAATCGATCGCCTGCAGCAGACGATGCAGGAGCTGACGGAGACGAATCAGCAGGTAGAGGCGATTTATCAGCAGTTTTTGGTGGGGTAATGAACCATGGCAAAACGCAACAAAAACCCTGATCAAAACCGCGTCGTCTGGGCTGAATTTGGCCCCGCCGCCCAACCCACGGCAGAAACGCCGCTTGAAGAACTCCCGCCGAGTAAACAAACCATCCGGGTGCAGGTCTCGCGCAAGGGTCGCAAGGGCAAAACGGTGACGATCGCTTCGGGGTTTCAATGCCAGTCGGCCACGCTCACCCAGTTGCTCAAGCAGCTCAAGGGACTTTGCGGTTCGGGTGGCACGGTGAAGGAGATGACGCTGGAGGTGCAGGGGGATCATCGGGAGAAGATTGGTGCCAAGCTTAAGCAGTTGGGCTATAAGGTAAAGTGAAGAATTTGGCGTTGAACCACATAATCCATGTCTGCTAGAGATCTCTTCCATGATGCGGTTAAGCGAGCATTGATCAAGGATCAGTGGCAAGTTACAGATGACCCCTTGGAGTTGGAGTGGGAAGAGATCAACGTTAAGATTGACTGGGCTGCTGAACGGCTGATTGCTGCGGAGCGAGGGAATGAACGAATTGCGATCGAGATCAAGAGCTTTATTAACGTGAGTTCTGGATAAGCAGACATCGCGCAAAACTCTGAAGCTTAGCAGAATCAACAATACTGGCTCCGGTATTGCCGGAGTCTGAGGGGGCAATTTCCCCCTCAGCGGGAGGTGTCGGGGGGCTGGACCCCTGACAACCGGGTTGGACATCGAGATTTCAGCACTTTGAGGAATGCGATCGCTTCGCTTAACCAAAACTCACGTTGGGTTACAGAGCCATTCAATACTTTTATTGAGTCGCGCTTTTTGGCGGTCTGATACCATAGGACTTGAGTACAAAACAACTCGCATCCATGTCTACCCTTCCCTCCCAACGTTGGCAAATCGCCCCGGCCCAGCCCGAACACCTCGCGCCCCTGATCCAGGCGACGGGTCTGCCGCCTTTATTGGCCCAGGTGTTGCTCAATCGAGAGCTCAATGAGCCCCGGATGGCTCAGTTACATCTTTACCCTGAGCAAGCCGAATTGCCCGATCCGCTGGTCGCCTTTACCCCGCTGGGTCTGGCGGTGGAAATTTTGGCCGAGGCGATCGCCAGCGCTGAACCGATTGTCATTTGTGGGGATTATGATGCCGATGGCATGACCAGCACAGGTCTCTTGATGCGGGCGTTGCGGAGCTTTGGCGCGACGGTGAACTACGCAATTCCCAGCCGAATGAAAGAGGGGTACGGCATCAACACCCGGATCGTTGAGCAAGCCGCCGAGGCAGGGGTTGGCGTCATTATCACCGTGGACAATGGCATCGCCGCCCTTGAGCCGATCCAATTTGCCGTCGAACTGGGCTTAAGCGTCATTGTCACTGACCACCATGATATTCCGGAAGAATTGCCGCCTGCCGATGCGATTTTGAACCCCAAACTGCTCCCGGAGGATTCTCCCTATCGGGGTTTGGCCGGGGTGGGAGTGGCCTATCTGTTGGCGGTGGCCTTGGGCGATCGCCTCGGCGCTGATCCGGTGCTGATTTCCCCGTTGCTTGAACTCTGCACTCTTGGGACGATCGCCGATTTAGCCCCCCTGACCGGCGTCAATCGGCGCTGGGTGAAACAGGGCCTACGAGCCTTACCCAAGTCCAAACTGGCGGGGGTGCAAGCCCTGATGACCGCAGCAGGTGTACTGGATGCCAAGAAGCCAATGCGCCCGGATGAGATTGGCTTTCGCCTCGGTCCCCGGATCAATGCGGTGGGACGGATCGGCGATCCAGTGCATGTGATTGAATTGTTGACCACCGATGATCCGGCGGTTGCTCAGGAGCAGGCCGACCATTGTGAAGAGACCAATCGTCGTCGCAAGAAACTCTGCGAAGCCATTGAAGCTGAAGCCTTGGCGGTGATCGAAACGGAGCAATTGGATGCCCAAGCCGAACGGGTGTTGGTGGTGTTTAAGCCCGATTGGCATCACGGTGTGATCGGCATTGTCGCCTCACGGTTGGTGGAACGCTACGGTGTGCCCGTGTTTATCTGCACCAATGAAGGGGCAGGAGAAATTCGCGGCTCAGCACGAGGCATTCCCGAGTTTCATGTTTATGAAGCCCTCAAGTTTTGTGATGATCTACTGCCTAAATATGGTGGCCATCGAGCGGCTGGGGGCTTTAGCTGCCCGGCTCAGAATTTAGCTGCATTCCGCGATCGCCTGCGAGAGTTTGCTCACCAATGCCTGGAGCCCCAGCATCTTAAGCCGCTTGTCACGATCGATGTCCAGGCGACATTTGCGGAGCTCACCGCTGAGCTTTACGAGCAAATTGAAGACTTACAACCCTGGGGCATGGGCAACCCCACGCCGGTCTTTTGGTCGGCTAACGTCGAAATTATCAGTCAGAAAACGGTCAAAGGCAATCATCTCAAACTGCAATTGGCTCAAGATTGCGAGGGTCAGTGCCACAAGCTGAAAGCGATCGCCTGGCGTTGGGGAGACTATGCACCGCTGTCTAGTCCCATTGATGTGGCCTATAAGCTCACCGAAAATCAATGGCGGGGTAAAACCACGATTGAGCTAGAAGTCGTTGGGGTGCGCGCGTCGGCTGAAGTGGCAACCGTTGACACTGTTCCTGAAACGGGGGGGGATGATCCTGACATGCAACCCACAGGACTTGAGGGTCAACCGATGGCGATGACTTCGGCCAAGGTGATTTCTCTGCCCGTGCAATCACTGCCCCCTGAACCCATTCCCGCAGACGCTACCGTTCCTGAGCCAGCAAGCGCCTCAGACGCCAACGCCGCCGAAGATATCCCGCCAGAGGTGGCCCTGACACCAGTGAACCCCGAACCCGCTGCTCTGGATGCCCTTCTGGCAAACGAACCCCAGCCCAAGAAAGCAATCTTGGCGACTGGCTTCACCGTAGACAATGCTGACTTCACCGCAGAGAATTCGGTCTTGGCACAGGACGTCAGTCGCGAAGAGACGGCAATAGCGGCAGCTCACCGCTCCCCATCAGCATCACCAGACGGTGCGCTGCCAGCAGTGCCGCAATTGTCCCAGACGCCTTCTGAATCCGCGATGATTGCTGCTGCTGTGTCTCCAATAATGCCCCCTGCGCCCCAACCCAAGAATACGGTGGAGTTTAGCTACCGCGATCGCCTCTACACCTGTGGCTTGGCCCAATCCCAAACCGAATTACGCATCCGCAATGCTCAGGGCAAAGTGCTCGCGGTGCAGAAGGGTCAACGCACCGGCTTACTCGGTGAGCGGCGCGAGACAGCTGTGCCGGTCGATGTGACCCAGCCCCACTATTACAGCCTGATCAAGACCGCATTGGCGGCTTTGGAGCAATCTAAGTAGGCAGAGTTTTCATTATTTCTGGTGAAAATCATGCTGTTTCTCTACTTATCCACTTAGTCTTAGTGCTTTCTTACCATCATGCTTTATCGTGATTTAACTCAACTAGGTCAATTAATAGATCAAGCAGTAGAGACAAAAGACATAGTCAAACTAGACAGAGCCATAGATAGATGTCAGCAAGTCCTTATGAATCATGAATCAACTGGATATAGAAAAATCGTTTATTATTATCTTGCCAATGCATGGAGTGGAAAGCGGCGAATTCTACGAATAGGAAATGATAGTTGGTCTTGGGAGCAGCCAGAGCTTGAAAAGGAAATCCTAAATCTAAGAATGGCACTCTCGTTTTCAGAACAAGAACATACAGATGAAAATATTTCTTGTCAGATCCTTACAAATCTTGGCAACTCATTGAACTATGTTGGTCGTTCCGTAGAGGCTGTTGAATATTGGAATAGGGTATTAGAAAAGTCTCCCGATTTTCCAATGGCTCACGGCAATCGAGGTATTGCACTGTGCTACTATGCAGGATCTTTGTATGATCAAGAACAATCTTCTTGATTATTGAAGCAAGCACATGAAGATTTAGATTTAGCTCTAAAATTCAAACTTTATCCTGAGGCAGAGAATGGTTTTCGGGAATTTATGTCAAACATCGAATTGTCTCTTTGTCAAGATTTCTTGCAAGAAGAGATTGACTTAAATGACTTTGTTTTAGGAGACTCTAAGGAAGAGAGCGATTATCGAAGATGGTGTCTTGATGAAATATTATTCATAAATCCGCTTAATGACTTGGGGGCTTACTCAATTGCATCGAAAGATTCTCTTCATTTGCCCAATATTGTAGTTCCTGTAGGGGAAGGACCATATTATGCTGGAACCTTTAATCAACTGAAACAAGAATTTATCTCTGCTCGTTTTCTACTCTATGAAGGGCTTCATTCAGATGAGGTTCATTACTCTGATCGTGATGTAACCTTGATGAATACGTTTGACTATCCTTTATATTCCTTGGCTGTAGAGAAAATAAAAATTGCCTTTAGGGTCGCATATTCATTGTTTGACAAGATTGCTTTTTTCCTAAACTACTACATTGATCTTGGAATCTCTGAAAGAAGGATTAGCTTTAAGACTATCTGGTATGAAAAGTGCAATAGAGACAAAGGGATAAATCCAAAATTCGAGGCTTTAAATAATAATCCATTGAGAGGATTATTCTGGTTGAGCAAAGATCTATCAGAGAAGAGAGAAGGCTTTGTGGAAGCGTTGGAACCTGATGCTCAAGAAATTGAATCACTTAGGCAGCACGCAGAACATCGCTATCTCAAGGTTCATGATTCGTTATTCTCTTTAACCCAAGAGAATAATTCAGAAAGACTTGGTCTTGCTGATACACTTGCGAAATCCATCTCTCGTGCTGACTTCGGTGATAAGGCATTGAGAATGCTGCGTTTAAGTAGAGCAAGCTTAATATATTTATGCTTAGTTATTCAGGCTGAAGAGAAACGCAGAATGAAAGAGCGTTCCCCTGATAGTCCTATCATGCCAATGGTTTTGGATTCCTTGGAAGATTCTTGGAAGAGATGAATTTTTTTTGAATGGCACAATTACTTCACTGAGCGAAATTAATAAAGAAAAGATATAAAAAGTTTAATTTTTTTTGATTTATGAGATTGGAAGAAAAGCAGGGATTTGCGATTTTTATACTTCCTCAGGCTTATCAGTTGCTTGGGATTGAAACCCTTGAACTTTGGGCTATTCCTGAGCACAAAATTTCTCCCACTGCCTTTTTTGAAGAACGTCTTAAACGACTACGAACCCATTTTGATCTCCGCTACTGTGAAAAGTCAAAAGAGCTACTCATTGATGCCTTTTGTGAAGAAGCATTGGAGGGGGTCGATCGCCTCAAAATTTGGAAAGGGGCAAAGCTAGAAAGCAAAACTACCACAGGAAATATAGACTACCTGGTTGCACCTCGTAAGGATTATCTCGATACGCCCTTCCTCTGTATTGTCGAAGCGAAAAAGGATGACTTTGAGCAAGGACTTGCCCAATGCTTAGCCGAACTGAAAGCCTGTCAGAAATGGAACCAGGAGCAAGATCTAGCGTTAGATATTGTGGGGATTGCTACCAATGGAGAAGGCTGGCGATTCTACCAGCTCTCGGTTAATCAGCAAGTCAAAGAAACTCTGCTTTACTCCAGCAAAGAGGTTGATCTCCTCTTGGGGGTATTGCATGATCTGTTCAAACGCTGCCAAGACCACCTCATCACTCAAGCTGCTCACTAAATGCTTGAATCATTTGGGGGTATTCTACTCCGGCAACCCAGACTAGATCATTATGGGTTGCGCCTTCGACCCAGTAGGCGGTTTTAGGCGGTAGGGCAGCCTCAAACAATTGCTGGCCATGCTTAAAAGGAATGGTGATATCTTCGGTGCCATGAATAATCAGCACCGGGCAATCGATTTTAGGCAGTTTGGCACGGTTATAAAACTTATCAAAGGGCAACAGAGGGAAGGGCACAACTACCCGGAAGGCTTGGGTAAAAGTGCTCTCCAAAATGACCCCTGCGACCGGTTCTTTTGCGGCCAAATCAAGGGTTGGCCCACCCCCGACCGATCGCCCAAAGAGAATGATTTTGTCGGGTGGTACATTCCGCTCTTGCGTTAAATAGCGGTAGGCAGCTGCAATATCGGCATAGGTATGACGCTCACTGGGGCGGCCATCGCTCGTACCGTAGCCGCGATAGTCGTAAGCAAAGACATTAAAGCCTGCCCCTTGGAGAATCTGGAGAATCGGGTCGATATCACCGAGGTCTTCGGCGTTGCCGTGGGAATAGAGCAGGGTGTAGGTGGCGTCGGGGTTTGGCAGATGGCGGGCGGAAATCTGTTCGGTCTCGGTGACAGGAATTTTAAGAATTTGCTCAGTATCGGGGTAGCTCGGCGGTTGGGGCAAGAAGAGCATCCGATCGGCAAAGAAAAAGACATAGAGCGCAAAGCTGCTGTAAATGAAGAGGAGCGATCGCACCAGCCGCCAGAGGGTAAATTCACCAAAGAGGAGCTTGAGGAGTTGGGCTTTGTCCATGGTTTCAAAATTGAACCGTTCAAGTCCCAACTCACCCTTGATAGAGATCCTGCGGTAACGTTGCCGCCGCAGGCGCATCTAGGAGCCAAATCATTTCTCCAGATTGGGGCTGAATGAATCGGGACGGGTATTGGCTGTTGTCAGCTTCCGGGGCAAAAACTTTTTCTAATGCGCCCTGTTTGCCTGCGCCCGAGACCAAGAACATCACTCGCTTGGCGGCGTTGATTAGGGGAACCGTGAAGGTGAGGCGTTGGCTCTCTCCTTTGTTGCCCACCGTGACGAGGCGATCGCAAATCTGGAGTGCTGTCGTGCCGGGAAACAGCGAAGCCGTATGGGCATCATCCCCCATGCCCAGCAGAATCAAGTCAAACTGGGGCCATTGGCCTGGTTGAGTCTGGAAAAAATCTTGGAGCTGAGATTCGTGCATGACCGCATCCTGGGCGGGGTCGCTCGCCTGGGTCGGCATGGGATGAATGTTTGCCGCTGGAATCGGCACGTGATCCAGCCAAGCTTGTCGGGCCATGCGCTGGTTACTATCGGCATGATCAGGTGTGACGTAGCGCTCATCACCCCAAAAGATATGCAGCTGCTCCCAGGGCAGATTCTCGGCCGCTAAGGCAGCATAGAGCGGCTTAGGGGTGCCCCCGCCAGCTAGGGCAATGGTGAAGCGATCGCCCCCCTCCAACGTGGTCTGAATCTGTTCAACAATCAGGGCTTGGGCACGTTGTACCAGGGCGGGTCGATCAGGGTAAACTTCGATAGTTCTTGGCATGACAGAATTGTCCAGCGACAGTACTCGGGTGAATTTCAGGGGGCGAATTTCAGTTTCTGAAGCGTTGTCGCCACCTTAAAGGCTGTTGCAGAGGGAAGCCCGGAACGGGCCGGATTTCTTAATGTTGATGGGCGTGGAAAATTATACTGATTGCGTATCATTCGTCACGGAAAATTCATAATTTCCTACGGATCTCGCCAACATCCCCTAGAATAAGGCTCGGGAAGCGGTATGGGAGTAAAAACTGCCTCAAAGCCAGCATTCGGTTCGAGTTGAGTTTACCTACAGTGCAGCTTTTCCTAGCAGACCGTGGAGTTTGGTTGTCGGTGGGGTTCTGAGCAATTCTGACCCCGATCCATTATTTGCACACACTAACAACTAAGGTTTATTTGAACCAGCGATGAGTAACCCTGCTTTTGCAATGTTTACGTCCCTTGCCCTTAAGGTAGTGGGCGTCATCATGATCATTTCTTCTCTTGTTGACTATCTAATTCTAGCGATTCCCTTTAGCCCCCTGAATCCTGAATGGCAGATTGCCTTTATTAACCAAATTGTCGATCGTGGCATTATTCCCATGGTGGGCATCGCCTTCCTTGTGGCAGGGTATTGGGTTGCAGAAAATGTCAGCGGTGGCAGTAGCGGCAAAATTAACTTCACTGATCTGCGCTTTTGGTCATTTCTTTTGGCCAGTTTGTTGGGTTTGATGTTCTTGGTGTTCATCCCCCTCCATATCAGCACCCTAGGTAAAGCTAAGAAGCAAGCCATGCTCAATATTGAGCAGAGTGCAGTGGCGGCTGAGACACAAATTGAAGGTCAATTGGATGCAGTCGAACAATTGTTGGGGGATACCGCCCGCCAGCAGGAGTTGGCAGCAGCGATTGACAGCGGTCAAATTGAGGGAGCGCAGCTTGAGCAGCTCGTCACGATTCAAGATCAAATCGATCAACTCAAGCAAGATCCCACAGCCTTGGAAACCCAAGCCGATGAGGCCCGTAGCCAGCTTGAAACCCGCCGTAAGGAAGCAGAGCAGCAAGCCAATCTGACCGCTTTCAAATCCGGTGTCCGCATCGGTTTGAGTAGTTTGCTCCTGTCTGTGGGTTATATCCTGATTGGTTGGAACGGTTTCCGTGGCCTAGCGGGTGGTGGCGGTGCTGCCCCTCGCCGCCGGACGGCGATGAAGTAGGTTCAACCCATTGGCAACACGAGACGATTACGGCTCCGCTCAGATTGCTCTCTTGGTGGCTGGGTGGAGTCGAACTGTATTGTATCGGCGTATATTCCCTCGCTTTAATTCACCATGCTGTCGGTTTATATTCTGACCTATAACGAAGAAACGGAAATTGCGGCTTGTTTAGAGTCGGTCGTGGGGCTCTGTGAAGACGTCATTATCGTGGATTCCTACAGCAGCGATCGCACGGTGGAGATTGCCCAGCAATACCCGGTTCAGATTTTCCAACATGGTTTTGAGAGCCATGGGCAGCAACGCACTTGGATGCTGCGCCAAGTCAAGACAAAATTTCCCTGGATCTACATCCTCGAAGCCGATGAGCGGATGACGCCCCAGCTATTTGCCGAATGTCAATCCGCCAGCCAACGCCCTGGTTATGTTGGTTTCTATGCTGCTGAGCGGGTGATGTTCATGAACCATTGGATTCGCCACGCCACCCAATATCCCCGCTACCAACTGCGCCTGCTCCACAAAGACTATGTCTGGTTTGAAGATTACGGTCATACCGAGCGGGAAGTCTGTAACGGGCCAACAGGGTTTCTCAAGGCGACCTATCCCCACTACACCAGCGGCAAGGGCTTTAGCCGCTGGTTCGAGAAGCATAATCGCTATTCTACTGATGAAGCCCAGGAAACCCTTCGACAACTCGAACAGGGCTCCGTCCGCTGGCGGGAGCTTTTCCGGGGCAATTCAGAGGTGGTGCGTCGGCGTGCACTTAAAGATCTGTCCTTACGTTTGCCCTTTCGTCCGCTGTTGCGTTTCTTATACATGTATTTTGGGCTGGGCGGTATTTGGGATGGAGGGCCAGGGTTTACCTGGTGTGTCCTACAGGCGTTTTATGAATACATGATTTTGCTCAAGGTCTGGGAACTCAAGCAACAGCAGCAGTCTTAGTATAAAATGTGACCAATATTTGACATCACTGGATTGCACCCCGGCCGTAGCAGAGATTTAGTTTCCAGCTTGCGCATTTCCTTTACATTGCTTCACAATGTTTGCAGGGGGATTGAATCGCCTATTTTTCGATCCAGCGTTCTGCCCCAATTTTTCCTCATACTCGTAAGGAGCGTTCCACCTCGGTGTTGCAACGTATTAAGCAAGATTTTAAGAATGACCTCATTGCCGGTTTGCTGGTGGTGATTCCCCTGGCGACAACAATCTGGTTGACGATTACGATCGCTCGCTGGGTCATTGACTTTCTCACTAAAATCCCCAAGCAGCTCAACCCTTTTCAAGGGCTGCATCCGATTCTGATCGATATCCTGAATCTTCTGGTGGGGTTTGCTGTGCCCCTGAGTTTTATTTTGTTGATTGGCTTGATGGCCCGGAATATTGCCGGTCAATGGTTATTGAACCTCGGTGAGCGCACCTTGCAAGCGATCCCCCTCGCAGGCACAGTTTACAAGACGCTCAAGCAGTTGCTCGAAACCGTTCTGCAAGACTCAAAAAGCAAATTCCGTCGCGTCGTGATGGTGGAATACCCCCGGGCGGGCGTCTGGAGTATTGGTTTTGTTACGGGAGCATTGAGTGCCACATTGCAGCCCCATCTGCCCGAGCCGATGCTGAATGTGTTTATTCCCACCACCCCGAATCCGACCTCCGGTTGGTATGCGATCGTGCCAGAGTCTGAGACGATCACACTCAATATTTCCATTGAAGATGCCTTCAAGGTGCTCATTTCTGGGGGAATCGTCAGTCCCAAGGTTGTTCAAGCGCCCGACACATCAGCAGAGCAGACTAGCACCCAGCAGCTCCCCCCCGCCGACACTGGAGAACCCCTTGCTCCTGTGGCCAATACACCATTGGCTCTCAAGTCACCGCTGATGCCAGATGGCATCGTCTCACCTATATCCCTTGAGTCCTTATCACTGGATGACGAGCGAGCGTGCTAATTCTCCCTAGGGTAGTCGTTTACTCCTACTTGTTATTTGGACATTTTCCTCTTGCTCTACTGCCGCTATGCCTGCCCGTAAACAGCCCCGCCGTATCGCCCGTGAACTGGCCATTTTGGGTCTGAGTCATCATAGCCGCAGCGAAGCTCAACTCCAAGAGCAGGTGTTGCACGATTTCTTGTGGGCAGCCATTCAAACCCTGACGACAGAAGCGCGGGAATTGCTTGAGACTGCGGCAACGGAAATTCGCCGCAGCCGGGAGCAGTTGCAACCCAACGCTCAGGGTCTAGAGGGGTCATCAGCACCAGAACTTCGGAGTGCCTGCGTGGCAGCAACGGAAGGCTTAAACTTGGCAGAAACTGCCCTCGAACGCATTGGCTATGCGCTGGATCTGCCGGAGTTTACCCAGATTGCCCGTCAGCAGGACGTCCGCAACTATGCGATCGAACTGATTGCAACGGTTCAACGTCGCAAAGCGGAAATCAAAGACTGCTTAACGGTCGCCCTGGTCAATTGGACATTAGAGCGCCTGCCCCAGCTCGATCGCCATATTTTAATGTTGGCGATCGCAGAAATTTGCTATTTGAACGTACCAGAACGGGTGGCAATTAACGAAGCGATTGAATTGGCCAAGCAATATTCGGATGATGAAGGGGCTCGCTTTATCAATGGCGTGCTCCGGCGAGTCAGCAATCAACTCAAAGCAGCGTCAACACCCGCGACCGCTGTAACAGACCCCTCATCGGAGGCTTGATTTTTCTATGCCGTTCAATTGGTTTAAACGCCCCAAATCAAAGGATTCAGCGACAGAGCCGCCATCTCCAGAAACACCGTCTACCAAAGAAACCGCTGCTGCCCCGGGGGAAGACAGTTCTGAGTCTCCGCAGCCTGCGGAGACTTCAGCCTCGCCTTCAGCAACAACCGAGACTAATACACAACCCGCAATCGCCGCCGACTATTTAGCTTGGGCTAAAGCCGCCTACCAGAACGTCCAACAACAGTCGGCAGCAAAGGCCAAAGCAAAGTCTGAACCTGAATCTGAACCCAAGGTGGTTGAACGGGTTGAACCGACGGAAATCGTTGAATCAACTGATCCCCCTGCGGTTAAGTCTGAGCCTGAGACGGAATTCATTGTAGCTGACGCCCCCCCCAGTGAGTCCCCTGCACCTCAGACAGCTCAATTAATTGACGCCCCTGCGGTTAAGTCTGAGCCTGAGACGAAACCCATTGCAGCCGACGCCCTCCCCAGTGAGTCCTCTGCACCTCAGACAGCTCAATCAACTGATCCCCCTGCGGTTAAGCCTGAGCCTGAGACGAAACCCATTGCAACCGAACCTCCAAGTGGGTCTCCTGCGCCTGAGACGCAAGACATTCCCAAGCAGCCCGCTTGGATGCAGCGCTCAGAGGGTTTAGAGCGGCTCAAAGAAACCGCCATTGATGAGACAGCCGAACCCGAACCTGAACCCCTACCCTTTGACGATGATTTTCTCTGGTCGGCGCGAGTGCTGGCTGAGCAGGGGCGCAGCCCAGACGAGATTAGTCTCGAAGAAATTAGTTGGCTCAAGCGGTTGCGCGAAGGGTTGGGCAAAACCCGTCGCAGTTTAATTAACCAGCTCTTAGCGGTGGTAGGTCAAGGCCCGCTCAACGATGAGGCGATCGAAGAAATTGAATCATTGCTGCTCCAGGCCGATGTGGGCATTGCGGCCACTGATTACATTATCGAAACCCTACAAGATCGCCTGCGGGAAGAGACCCTGCCTCCGGAAGAGGCGATCGCTTACCTCAAAGAAATTCTCTGCTCAATTTTAGATGACGCTTTACCGGATGATGCCCAGCAGAATCTGACCCCGCAAGACCAACAGCTCAACATCTGGTTGATGACCGGCGTCAATGGGGCGGGTAAAACGACGACTGTGGGTAAGTTGACCAACATGGCTAAACAATCCGGCTATGCCTGTGTGATTGCGGCAGCCGACACCTTCCGTGCTGCTGCGGTTGAACAGGTCAAGGTTTGGGGTGAGCGAACCAATACGCCTGTTATCGCCAATCCAGGGCAAAATACTGATCCAGCGGCCGTCGTCTATGATGCCATTTCCGCTGCCCAAGCTCGCAACGCCCAATTGCTTCTTGTCGATACGGCTGGGCGTCTGCAAAACAAGCAAAACCTCATGGACGAGCTGGCGAAAATCCGTCGCATTATCGATAAAAAAGCACCGGATGCAGCAGTGGAATCTCTACTCGTGCTCGATGCGACGCTGGGGCAAAACGGCCTCCGTCAGGCGGAGGTGTTTGCCCAAGCCGCCAACCTAACCGGCGTCGTGCTTACCAAGCTAGATGGCACCGCTAAAGGCGGTGTGGCATTGGCCGTGTCACAGCAGCTCAAGCTACCCATCCGGTTTATTGGTGCGGGGGAAGGCATCGAAGATCTGCGTCCTTTTTCGAGCTACGAATTTGTCGAGGCGCTATTGAGTTGACGCCTCTGCCAACTGCTTAATCTCTGCAATCGTGAGACCCGTTGTCTCACTGATGGTTGCCACATCCAACACACCTAGAAGGCGGGCGGCGATCGCCAAGGATTTTTGGCGCTCACCCTTTTGAATGCCAATCGCTTCACCTTTAGCTAAGCCCTGTTCTAAGCCCTGTTCTAAGCCCTGTTCTAAGCCCTGTTCTCGGCCAACCCTCTGGGCTCTGATCAATGCATTCCGCTGATCCCAAATATACATCTCTCGTTTTTCTTGATCCTCGAGTTCTGCCGGCGAAAAGTTACTCCGATTGACTGCATCAAAGGCTTGGCTTAAGGCATCCACCTCAGCCAACTGCTCAGGTACAATCTCAAGCTTACGAGCATATTTGAGAAAGTACAGCCACTTTTCAGTCAAGGTCTCTAGCTTTTCAAGGGGGGTTTTGAGCTTGGGTAGCTCGGCAAACACCAGCTCAAATTCATCAGCGCAAAAATTTGTCAGGGCTGCTCGTTCTCGAAGCACAAAGCGGGAGACCGCTTTTTCGAATTCTGGGAACATCAAAAAATCGGTGATGGTTAGGGCGACCACCGGGAAGAGTTTTTGGTAGTCTTCTCCCTTACCTAGCTGCAAAGAATAGGCTTTGGCGGTGTTGTAAAGAACACGTTTTTCAAAGTTCTCAACGTGAAGCACCTGCATTTCAATAATCACAACTGTGCCATCGCTGAGTTTTGCTTTGACATCGAGATAGGTATCCTTAAAACCCTTGAGTCTAGACGCTTGATAGGGGTCAATGATATCGAGATCGTCGATGATCTGCTGCTCATCATAAAGGAGCGCTTCCAAAAAACTCTTGAGAATGGGTTTGCTCTGAGGTGAGCCAAAGACTTTTTTGAAAGCGAAGTCGGTTTTTGGATTCAGAAATTGCATAGCGCCTACTTTGGGCTTCAATATCATCCTCTATTTTAGGCGATCGCCCCACGGATGAGAGCACTGGAGAGTGCTTGCTTAGCCTGGATTATTCATCGGGCAGGCGAGACGCAGATATCCCTCCGGGAGGCTGCGCCAACGACGAGTTCACTGACCACCTGCGCTACGGTTTTTCCTCAATTACAGTCCGTAGCGTGGGCATCTTGCCCGCCACCCTTGCTGAATCTAGCGCCCAGAAATTTTTGTAGATGTCATGAATCATTCAGGTTAGGGCTTAGGACTGAAGAATCCCCTGCTGGCGTGACAATGTTCAGCCACTCACAAAAACTCCGCGAGAAAATCAAACTCACTCATGTCAAACTCCTCGAAGGGATCGTCTTCCCAACAGAGTTCTGGCCAGAGGAGATGCAGTGCGGAGCGAACGTTGAGGTCAATGGCTTCGATATCTTCGTCCTGAAAGAGTGCTTCTAATGCTTCCACATCACGGTTATGGAGGGGCAGTAACTGAGCGCCAAAGTATTCCCCTGCGATCAGAACTTCGCCACCGTCCTTGGGCCAGAGGGTTGACTTGTTGCCTCGGGCTTCCTCGACTTTGCGACTAAACTCGATGAGTTCAGTGGGAAATGCGCTCGAATCAGGGTGGGGAGCAGCCACAGGCATGGATATCAGGAAAGCTGTTGCAGCGAAATTAGGGGCTCTTATCCGTTGGAGTTCTAAGTTGTGTCACAGCTAATGTTGAGCGCCCCGGTTGATGCTGTTGGTTCGGGCACTCTATTGCTGATCCTGCAAAGGCTTCTGTGGTCAATTTAATGATGTGCCCTAAATTTCCAACAGAGTTTAATGTGTCTTCTCCAGCCTACACCACCCTTTCCCGAAAATCAGCCGTTAGAATACGGAGGCTTTGTCATGACGACTGGGTGAGTTCATGTAGAAGCCACCCTAGGACAAACCCTAACCCACCAAAGCGGACGATCTGCCAAAAGGGTTGCCGAAAACTTTGCCAGTTGATTAGTCGACTCTCGAGGTTGAGTTCGATCGCTACGATCGCCTGGCTAAGCTGGCGCAGCTCGGTTTTCCAAGCAGGGGGATGGGCGGTTTGGAGGTGATGCTCACGGGCTTTGAGCGGCTCAAGGCGAGCTTGCGCTTGCTGGACTTGCCCAAGGCGGGTCTTCAGCTCTTGGAGCTGTTGCTCAACGGGCGCGATCGCCGCTTCAATCTCGTGCCACGGCTCATCAGGGGAAGAGGAGTCGGTCATTCAGAGTTCAGGGTTCAGGGTTCAGAGTGCTTGTTAAGACGGGCATCCTGCGAATGGCTTTTGAACCCGTGGCTTATTGCTGCTGTTTTGCACTCATTACTATGGTAATGGCATCCTGTCGTTCGTATCACGACGGTAGAGACAGCCCGAGGTGCAGGTTTCTTTGATTTCCACCGCGATGAGTCCGGGCAAACCCGCCGCTTCGAGCTGCTCATAGAGCCATCGGGCGATCGCCTCACTGGTGGGACTGGTCAGGGGTAAGGTCTCATTGAGGTAATGGTGATCCAAATACTCGGCTACAAGGGGTTCGAGGTAGGCGGCGATCGTGCCAAAATCGAGCAACATCCCCTGCTTGGCGCCCTCAGAACACAAGGACTGACCCCGCACATAGACCCGACCTCGCCAGGAATGACCGTGCAACCGCTGACATTTGCCATCATGGTTAGGCAAACGGTGGGCGGCTTCAAAGCGAAAGTCTTTATAGATCGTCCAATCTTCCATGGATGGCATGCCCTAGCGGACGTTCAACAGCTTATGACTTTGCAAGCTCAAACGCCACTGGGGATGCTGGCACACATAGTTCCACACCAACTGTTGGCTCGCGGGCGCGGACCATTCGGGCTGTAAAAATTGGGGGATAGGGCGGGGCAACTGTGCTGCCTGCTGCTCCGCCCAGGCAAAATCAGCAGCTGTTTGAATCACCACTTTGAGTTCCTGAGCTTGGGCGTAAAGACTAGGATGGGGCGGCTTTCTGGGTTTTGGCGAGAGTGTCACCCAGTCCAGTTGACCCCTTAAGGGATAGGCCCCTGAGGTTTCGAGGTGCAGGGGAATATTTAGGGGTTTTAAGGCCTGGGAGAGAGGCAAAAGATCATGGAGCAACGGTTCGCCGCCCGTGATGACAATAATCTGAGGACGGGCAGCTTGAACCTGCTCAACCAGATGGTCAATCGTAACGGGGGGATGGGCACGCATGGGCCAAGATACCTTGGTATCACACCAAGGGCAGCCCACATCACAGCCTGCTAAGCGGATAAAGAAAGCACTGACTCCCATCCAATAGCCTTCACCCTGAATGGAATGGAAGGTTTCAACGATGGGATAGGTTAGGGAGGGAGCGGTCAAAGTGGGCGGGGAAACCAGGGGAGCGGAAGAGGAGGAAACCAAAGGGAACGTTTTTGCGAGAATGATTTTGTGAGAACTGGTGTATTGAATGGCGATCGCGTCTATACTAGTATCGCAAGGCAGAGTTCAAAGTTCAGCGTATTGATGCAACCAATGAGCATCCTGTGGATTTTGAACCAAGAAGCTTATTTCTGCTGTCCTACATGAGACGCTCAATCCGACTCATCCTCACTGTACCGAGATTGTTCTCCGTTATGCCAGCCACTTCCCCCACCTCAACCCCACTGCAAGACCAGTCAACCCTAGCGCTTGCTCAAGCGTTGGCGGAGCGCCTGACGATCGCTCCGATAGACTGGCATCGGCACAAGGGCAACCGCAAAGCCCAGGCCAGCCAGCAAATTGCTGCTAGTCTTTCATTTCTGCTCCACGATGAGCCGGAACTCGCCCTAGAGCATTTAAAGCAGGCAGTAGGCTGGCTCGATCGCAGCCTTAGCCCCCCGCCTTGCCCAACCCATGGCACCCCAAAACAGGGTGCCTGAAAGTACTTAAAAATTTAGGGCTCGACACCCCATAAAAAAAGGTGCCAACGTCAATCTCAAGCTAACGTTCACACCGATCAAATTTACAGAGCCTCAGTTCCGTTCCGGCCTCATTCCAATGGACTTGATCGAAGATTTTATAAAGGAGGCAGAGCCCCCGACCGCTTTCTGCCCAATCATCCGGTAGCAGCTCATTGGGATCATCCGGACAGGAACATCGAGGCTTAAAGCCATTGCCTTGGTCTTTGATAATCCAAGAGTACAGGCCTTCAGTTACGGAAAACGTCACAGAGACTTGCTTACTGGGATCAAGCTTATTGCCATGCTTGGCAGCATTAACAAGCGCTTCTTGAAGTCCCAGGCGCAGCTCTAAATGCCACTGTTCTGGAACCTTTGCTAGCAAAGTATCTAGGATTGGGCATAGATACAAGGTTGAAGCAAATCTAATGGTCTGCCAGTCATATTTTCGCGGGGTTGGCAGCGGAATTGCAATCACAACAAATGACCTCCAGCTTCGAAAACTCAAAAAATTGATTCGTCAACATGGGGTAAAAGACCCCTTAAAGCGCTAAAGAGACGCACCTGCAGAGATGTATCGATTCAGGCAATTTAACGTATTGCGACTCTTGTTCTTGATGGCCTTGTCCGAATGTTGTTGTAGAGCAGGGATGGAGTGATAATCGTGCAAGCTGCCGGATGTGAACACTGCATATGAGGACAAAGTGTAAGGGGTAGTTGGAAGGAAACTTATTTTGTGGGACGCACCTTGACGTGCAAGCCGTGTGAAAAAATAATTTAACAATGCTTTTGGCTTTAGTATAGCAGACATCTCTAATCGCCCACCCCGGATCTCCCTATTGACAAAATCAACATTTCGCAACTTGGCATTGCAAATCGTTGCAGCGCACTTCACAAAGCGGGGACGGATGGATTCAGGTATTACCGTTGCACCCATGCGCTCAGTAGGATGGAGGACTCACCCTAGTGCCGTGGCACAACGAGGGGCTGTCATCATTTAGATTTCAAACTATTGCTGCATCTAGCTTACAGCCCCTTTTCCTATTTTTTGGGGTCGGGCGCTCTATCGCTTGTCCCGTCAGGCTTCTGAGATTAATGGATGACGCGCCCTAATAATGAGGCAATAAAGTTTTGCTGTAAACGCTTGTAGGGGTAGTGCCCCCGTGCCTACCCTGGTCTCGGCCGTCTACCGACAATCCCTTGCCACGCAACGCACCAGGGCAACCATGGGGGGATTGCCCCTACAGAGATTTTCTAATGCACCAATTAAGCTGTGACACGACACTAATTGCGGCGAGCGTAGAGCTGCATCGGTTCTTTTAGCCAGCGAATGTAAAGGTGCTTGACGGTGGAGCGTAGAATCCGGGGCAGGCCAAAATCGATGGGCAGTAGGGCGTCGGGGAGTTGCCAATCGCTGATGCGTAGGGTGTCGGGGGTTAATAACGGATAGGTTATGGTGACAGGGTCGGGCATATAGCCAAGCCGCTCGGCCGCTGTAATGGTGGGAACCCAATCGGAATTGACGTCGAGGATGTCGAGACAGGCGCGATCGAGGGCAAAAACATCGGATGAGGCACCGAGAAGACCCAGCGGCCGGGGTGTGCCGCCGCTGGGGCCGTTGCCCTGGTGGGCGATGATGCCGTCGATGATGGTTAGGTTGGGGGCGATCGCCCGCGCCGTTTGCACGAGCATTTCGCCAAAGCGATCTACATCCTTGCCCGCTTCGAGATGCCACCAGGCTTTCATCTTGCCCGGCACACAGCCAAAAAGATTTTTCACCCCCATGGTCATGGTGAGCTGGCAATGGGCTTTGAGCTTGGGCAAATTGATCACGCCATCGGCTTGCATGGCTTCCTTGGAGAGGCGCAGATGGCCAAAGGTGTCGGCGTCAATGGCATAGCGATCGCCCGTAAACTCCACGATCGGGAGGTTTAATTCTTCCAGGAGGGGCAAGTAGCCATTGTTTAGAGCCACTCCCCGTGCTGAGCCAAAGGCAGGACTATCCCCCAAAAACGGCTGCCCCCCTGCTTCCCGCACTAGCTCAGCCACTACCGCCACCAGCTCGGGACGGGTGACACATTCCCCTTGGGGGCGCTTACCCGTGAGCAGGTTGGGCTTGAGCAGAATGCGATCGCCTGGTCTTACAAAGGCGGCGATGCTCCCCAGCGGCGCGAGCAGATCTTCCAGTTTGGCCGTGAGGTCGGCGCGATCGTAGCTTTCGGCACGGAGGAAACTAACAGCAGGCATGATTGGGGCTCCGAGAAGTAAGGGACTACCCCACAAATTCTAGCGGTTGCGTTGCATCTGCCCGGGCGATCACCTCGCCAATTTCTGCAACTTCAATGCCAGCCGCTTGACAATTCGTCAGCCAATCCGCCACGGCGGGTGGGGGGACGACGACACAGAAGCCAATGCCCATGTTGAAGGTCTCCAGCATGTCTTGGGCGACAACCTGCCCCTGCTGGGCGAGCCAAGGAAAGATCGGGGGCGGTTTCCAGGTGCGGCGATCGACTCGCACCGCCTGCCCCACACCCAAGCAACGGGGCAGGTTTTCCGGTAGACCGCCGCCTGTGATATGGGCCATACCGTGAAGGGGTAAGCCCGCAGCCAAAGCCGCTTGAATCACAGAGACATAGATGCGGGTGGGCGTCAGCGCGAGCTCGCCCAGCGTCTGGCCGCCCAGCTCTGGGGGGGCATCTTGCCAAGACCAGCCCTGGGTCTCGACGATTTTGCGCACCAGGGAATAACCATTGCTATGGAGGCCGCTACTGGCAAGGCCGAGGATGCGATCGCCCACCTGAACCTGAGACCCATCCAGAATGGCTGAGCGCTCTACAATACCAACGCAAAACCCCGCTAAGTCGTATTCCCCTGCACCATAAAACCCTGGCATTTCAGCGGTTTCCCCCCCCAGCAATGCCGCACCGCTCTGGCGACAGCCTTCGGCAATCCCGGTCACCACCTCAGCCAATTGGTCGGGTGCCAGTTTGCCGGTTGCGATGTAGTCCAGAAAAAACAGCGGCTGGGCCCCGGTGGTGAGGATGTCATTGACACACATTGCCACCAGATCAATCCCCACAGCCTGATGCTGATTGAGGGCATGGGCAATTTTGAGCTTTGTGCCCACACCATCGGTGCCCGAGACGAGGATGGGCTCCTGGTAGCCCGTGGGTAGAGCAAAACAGCCCGCGAACCCCCCTAAGTTACCGAGGACTTCGGGTCGGTGGGTGCGCTCGACGGCCTGACGAATCTGTTCGACAAAGGCCCGCCCAGCGACCACATCAACACCTGCCGTTTTATAGTCCATAGCGGCTCCATCGCTGCAAAGGAATAAAGAGGAAGCCGTCGGGAACGACTGTGGGGCTATTTTAGGGGGTGACCGTCAATCCGGTTGAACCAGAATCTTAAGAAAATCGGTAGTCAAAATTGCTTATCAGTGAGCCATTGCCAAATTATGTCTTGCGTCGCGGTGAGCGATCGCCAGCCAGCGTCAGACCTGGCCAAATCACGCTTCAAGGATTTTGGCTCTGATCAGATAAAAATCGCTTTACACAACCGATCGCGTCAGTTACGGTTTTCTGCAACAAAAGTTCATGCTAAGGTGTCTCCGGTCAAGCAAAACTTCCCTTGCATACCTGAAACAAACGTTGATGACCATTGGCGTACACCTTTGCCAAGATCTAACTTCACACAGCCTATGAGTAATTTATTGTGGGGTAGCGTGAGTGCTACCGTGGTTACGACCCTCCTCGGCGCTCAACTCCCAGCGATCGCCTCAGACCTCCTCCCCAAGCCGGAATTGGATAAGACCAAGCAAGGCGAGACCGTTCAGGTCTATGCGGCAAGCGACGAGACTGGGCCTGAAATCGTTGCTGAGCCAGGAATCGAACTCACAGCGTCAGGCGGGACGCCCAGCGAAGCACCGGGTGAGACCCCAAATGAAACTGGGGTTGACGCGGCTCCCGAAGCCCCTGAGGTGGGGACTAATGCGCCGCTTCAGGTTGCCTTCAACCAGACGGTGATTTATCCCCACCAGGTCGGTTCAGCCGCCGCCGCAACCCTGTTTGTGAATCAGATTCCCGTGGTGACGTTCCTGGGGGATCAGGATCAAGCGAATGGGTCAGAACTGCCCGCAGCGCTGACCCTAGAAGAAATTCAAGCGGGCCAACTCCCCTCGATGAGTGAAGATGACCCCCTCTGGCGGGCAGCACAGGCGGCAGAGCAAATTAGCCAAGTCGCGCCCGATGTCGCCACCGAAATCAGCCTCCATTGGGATGATGAGCAGTCTGCCTACGCCGTACAACTGGGTGAGCAAACGCTCTTAACCGTCGATCGCAAGAATATTTTGCCCAAGACGACCCGCAACTTGGATCAAGACGCCTTGAGTGTCACCAACCTGTTGCGTCGTCAGGTGGGGAATGCCCCCGCGCTTTCGGTTCCCCATACGCCCCGACCCCGCTATCGCGCGGCGATTAACCCCCGCTCCACCCCCAACTTTGCCGGGCAGAGTGGCGAAGCCTCTTGGTATGGCCCCGGTTTCCATGGGCGGCGCACTGCCAACGGCGAGCGGTTTAACCAAAATGCTATGACGGCGGCCCATCGTACCCTGCCCTTTGGCACTCAGGTGCGCGTGACCAACCTAAGCAATGGTCGGTCGGCGATCGTCCGCATCAACGATCGCGGTCCCTTTATCCATGGTCGCGTGATTGATCTCTCACGCGGGGCGGCCAGTGCGATCGGCATGCTCGGTAGTGGTGTTGCGCCGGTACAAGTGGAAGTGCTCGGTCGATAGTTTTTAACCCAAGTCCCCCTTTGGCTCAGCCCAAGTTCTCAGTTCTGCATGTTTAGCAGGACTGAGAACTTGTTTTTGGGGGTATTGTGTTGCTTAAATTCTTTGGGATCTAGGCTGAATTATTCATTAGGCAGGCAGGACGCAGATTCGACAAGCTCACTGACCGCACCTCGACTCCGCTCAGCGACCACCTGCGCTACGGTTTCCCTCAATTAACCTGAGTTCTGGATAAGCAGGTATCGCGCAAGATGGTCGAAACTCAGCACAATTAACAATACTGGCTCCGATATTGCCGGAGTCTGAGGGGGAAATTGCCCCCTCAGCGGGAGGTGTCGGGGGGCTGGACCCCTGACAACCGGGTTTGGCATCGAGATTTTAAGGCTTTGAAGAATGTGCTCGTTTCGCTTAACCGCAACTCACGTTAAATCATGAAACCCAGTATCAGCATTGGTTGTGTTGGGTTTCGCTCCTCTCAACACCAACCTACAATTTGGAGTTGATGCTGCACTCGCTAAAATTAGGATGAGTTCTCAACCATGGTTGTGGGAACAGCTCCAGACGTGAAGGATTGTAGATGACGCTAGCAAAATCCTGAGCAACACCAACATTACCAACGCTGACCCTAGAGCCCACTCAAATTAAACGTTGGTCAGTAGGGGAATATCACCGCCTAGGCGAACTCGGCCTCCTTGATTCAAACAAACGTACTGAACTGATTGCTGGACAGATTGCCCTGATGGCTGCGAAAGGAACTCCTCATGTAACGACGCTACGTTTGTTAGCACGGGTATTCGATCTGTTCATAGCCAATCAGGATGCGTTTGCCAGCACCCAAGACCCCATTCGTCTGGATGATTTTTCAGAACCGGAACCGGACTTAGCCGTTGTCCAAGGTGACTTTTTGGATTATACCGATCACTATCCTCGACCCGATCAGGTTTATCTGGTGGTAGAGGTGGCAGATTCAACTCTGAAGCAGGACTGTGAAGTGAAAGATAAGCTTTACGCTCAAGCGGGCATTACCGATTACTGGGTTCTGGATCTCCCAAACCGCCAGCTTCATATCTTTCGTGACCCCAGTTCTACGGGTTATACCCGCCACCTGATCCTGACTGAGCCGAACTCGGTTTCCCCCCTGGCATTTCCTGAGTTGGCGCTCTCCCTTGCCGCAATTCTGCCCCCCGCTCCGTAAATTTAGAGTTAAGGTAAATCCCAATCCCGATCAACCAAGTTTCCAGATCTGGCGCTGCAAGACTGGAAACAATAAGACGCCCACCCAACCTGTTGGATTGATTAGCATAGTAATTTAGGTTCATTGGGTTTAGGGATTCCTCCTGGCTGCGCTGATTTCTATTTGGCAAGTCCCCTGCGCCTCGATCGCCCGCTGATTCGCCCAGCCAACAACCTTGGTGGTGGCGGTTGTCTGATTGTTACTGCGCTGTCCTGCCTATGCTATCCCTCCAGAATTACACCGTGACTCAACGGGTGAGTACCGGAACCAAAAACGTGGTCTACCGGGGCTATCGCAACGCCGATCGCACCCCTGTGATCATCAAAACGCCCCAAGCCCCCTACCCGACGCTCAAAGAGATCGCCAAGCTCAAACATGAGTATGAACTGGTGCGATCGCTTCCCCCCGAGCTGGGCATCGTTCATCCCTTGGCCCTTGAAACCTACCAGAAAAGTATTGCCCTGATTCTTGAAGACTTTGGGGGCATCGCGCTGAGTGAGAAGATAGATGCCCGTCCCCTCTCAATGGCGCAGTTTTTGCCCATGGCGATCGCCCTTGCTGAGGGTTTAGGGCAGATTCACGCCCAGCAAATCATCCATAAAGACATTAAACCCTCGAATATTATTGTTGATTCCGAAGGGGCGATCGTCAAAATTACCGACTTTGGTATTTCTTCCCAGCTTTCTAGCGAGGATAATGCCCAGAGTTACCATAATGCCCTAGAGGGCACTTTGATCTATATTTCGCCCGAACAAACCGGGCGAATGAACCGCACTATTGACTATCGTACCGACCTCTATTCCCTCGGTATTACCTACTACGAAATGCTCACCGGGCAGCCGCCGTTTACGGCCACCGAGCCCCTTGAGCTGATTCATGCTCATCTGGCTAAACAGCCCCCCAATCTTCTCGATCTAAATCCTAAACTGCCGTCGATTTTAGCGAAAATCATCCTTAAACTCCTGGAAAAAAATGCCGAGCACCGCTATCAAACCGCCTTTATCTTGAAGCAAGATCTCGATCGCTGTTGGCAGGACTGGCAGGCCCAGGGGCAGATTAGCGAGTTTGCGATCGCCCAGGATAATATTTCCGAACAGTTCCAAATTCCCCAAAAGCTCTACGGCCGCGACGCCGAGGTCAGAGAACTACTGTCAGCCTTTGAATTTGCCAGTACCGGCCATGCAGAACTTATCCTTATTAGTGGCTATTCTGGTATTGGTAAATCGTCGCTCGTTTACGAAGTTCATAAGCCGATCGTGCGCCAAAAGGGCTTCTTTGTTAGTGGTAAATTTGACCAATTTCAGCGAGATGTCCCCTATGCTTCCCTGATTCAGGCGCTGCAAGAATTAATCCGGAAACTCCTGACCGAGACAGCTGCGGTTATCCAACAATGGCGTGAAAAACTCCAGGTCGCGTTGAGACAAAACGGTCAAGTGATTGTGGATGTGATTCCGGAATTAGAGCTGATTGTGGGTTCGCAATCGGCTGTTCCCGACCTCGGCCCCACCGAGGCACAAAATCGGTTTAATTTGGTCTTTCAGGATTTTATTGGTGTCTTTACCCAGGCCGAACATCCCCTGGTAATTTTTCTGGATGATTTGCAATGGGCGGATTCTGCCTCTTTGAAGTTTATTGAACTGTTGATGACGAATCTCGATAGTCATCATCTTTTGTTAATCGGAGCCTATCGGGACAACGAAGTGAGCCCCTCCCACCCGCTAATGTTGACCCTCGGCCGGATTCAGGCAGTCGGTGCAGTTCTGAAAGACATCACCATTCAACCCTTGAGTTTGGCGATCGCCCAGCAGCTTATTGCTGAGACCTTGCACACCTCACTAGAGGCGACCCAAACCCTCGCCGAACTCTGTCAGCAGAAAACCGCAGGTAATCCCTTCTTTTTGACCCAATTATTGAAGTCCTTGCACAGCGATCGCTTCATCTCTTTCAACTTAGCCCAGGGCTGTTGGCAATGGGATTTAACCCAGATCGAAGCGGCCGCCATCACCGAAAATGTGGTGGAGTTGATGGTCGCTAAGCTCGAAAAACTTGCACCACGCACCCAAGAGATGCTGAGACTCGCTGCTTGCATTGGTAATCGGTTTGATCTTAATGTTCTCGCCACGGTTCAAGCGCAGTCCTGGGGAACCACGGCAAAAGATCTCTGGCCATCGCTTCAAGCGGGATTTGTGCTGCCCTTGAGTGACACCTATAAAATCCCGCTCCTCTGGCAGCCGGAGGAAACAATTCAAGCAGAACAGCCAGATGCCATGGCCGTGAGCTACCGTTTTTTGCATGACCGAGTGCAACAGGCAGCCTATGCCTTGATTCCCGATTCCGATAAACAGCAGACCCATCTCAAGATTGGTCAGTTGCTATTGCAAAATATCCCTGAAGATGAGCTGGATGAGCAGATTTTTGACATTGTCAATCATCTCAATGTCGGTGTTGGCTTAATTACAGCAGAGCATGAGCGGGAGCAGCTTGCACAATTAAACTTACAGGCAGGCAAGAAAGCGAAAAGCTCCACTGCCTATGAACCCGCTTGTAAACATTTTTCCCAAGGGATTGATTGCTTAAGTGAGACGGCTTGGCAAACCCAGTATAACTTGATGTTTGAGTTGTCTCGAGAACGCTCAGAATGTGAATATCTTTGTGGTCATTTAACTGTCGCTGAAGATTTATTTAAGGCAACCCTGGCCCAGGCTCGTTCAGCGATCGATCGCGCCGAGCTGCAAAATATCCGCATTCTCCTCTATGAAAACACCGGCAAATATCCCGAAAGCCTGGAAACAGGGGCGGCAATCCTCCAGGAGTTTGGTATTACGATTCCTGTGACGGATACGAATGAGATCGCGACAGCCTTAGATACAGAGTTAGATGTTTATTACCAGCATTTGGAGACTATCGAAATTGCTGAGCTGATTAATGCCCCTTTGATGGATTCCCCGGCGGATCTCACTTGTCTGAACGTCTTGATGCATATGTCCGGCCCCGCCTATTTTACTAATCAAGACTTGCTGGCCCTGATTGTCCTCAAAATGACCAATCTCTCTATGGAACGGGGTATTTCTGAGCTCGCGCCCCATGGCTTTGCCTTTTGGGGCGTGGTTGCAGGGGCACGGCTCACTGATTATGAGCGTAGCTATGCTTTTGGTTCTCTAGCGATGCAAGTGAATCAGAAATATCCCAATGCCAATATTACCTGCAAAATCTGCAACCTGTTTGGAGCCCATATTAGCCACTGGCGTAGCCATCTTCGGGAGAGTATTCCGATTCTGCGTCAGGGCTGTCAAGTGGGGATTGAAACCGGCGATATTTATGCGGGCTACAATTCCTATAATCTGATCATGCAGAGAATGATGGCAGGGGAACACCCCGATGATATTATTGCCGAGTCCAATAAACTGATGGATTTTTCGAGCAAGATGAAGAACCATGTGTTTGTTGGTGTGCAGGCAATGGATCAACATTTTTTGCTTAATTTTCGCGGTGAAACGCTGGATTGTTTTTCCCTGAGTGATGCCGACTTTAAAGAGGAAGATTGTGTCCAGCTTTGGCAGGATAATCTCTTTCTGCCAGGGGTGGCAACTTACAATATTTTCAAGACTCAGATTTATTATCTCTATGGTGACTATGAACGGGCATTGGCAATGGCCCGTAAAAGTGAGTCGGAAACCCTGATTTTTGTCTCTGGTATCACGAATCAAGCTGAGCATAATTTCTATTATTCTCTGACTTTGATTGCTCTTTACCCAGACGCGACGCTGGAGCAACAGCAGGCGTATCAACAGCAGCTAGAGAAAAATCAAAAAACTCTACAGTTCTGGGCGGAAAATTGCCCGAATAACTATGCCCATAAATATCGGCTCGTCCAGGCAGAATGGGCCAGGGTGCAGGGGCAAGTGCAAGCGGCGATGGATTTTTATGATGTGGCGATCGCCTCGGCTCAGACCCATGGTTTTATTCATTGTGAAGCGCTGGCCAATGAACAAGCCGCTAAGTTTTGGCTGGCTCAGGGGCGTGAACCGTTTGCCCGTCTCTATCTGACTGAAGCCTATCATTGCTACCTCCGCTGGCAGGCCACCCGTAAAGCCCAGTACCTGCAAGCGCAATATCCCCAGCTCATTCAACAGCAACCCACCCCCACCCGCTCGCGGCGCACCATCAGCTCGTCCCATGACTCCACCGAGATGCGGACAGCGGCAGCGCTCGATTTAGCGACGAT
This sequence comes from Cyanobacteria bacterium P01_G01_bin.54, assembly GCA_039180005.1. Classification (GTDB taxonomy): domain Bacteria; phylum Cyanobacteriota; class Cyanobacteriia; order Cyanobacteriales; family Spirulinaceae; genus SIO3F2. Next base: position 61,027 of record JBCDEB010000002.1, read on the forward strand.
TATGCGGGCCTCTCAGACGCTTTCTGGCGAGATCAAACTGGAGAAAATTCTCCGCAAACTCATGCAATTGTTACTGGAAAATGCGGGGGCAACCCAAGGTTATTTATTATTGCCCCAGCAACAATCCACAACACAAGAATTAACCCTAATGATTGAGGCGGAGGGTATCATTGAGCAGGCAAAAACGACAGCAGACATTAAGGTCTTGCAAAACCAATCGGTCGGCGATCGCCTGCCCCATTCCCTGCTCAACTATGTGATGCGCACCCAGGACAATATCGTCCTTGCCGATGCGATCGCCCATGACACCTTTGGCAGCGATCCCTACATCCAAACCCACGAGCCCAAGGCGATTCTCTGTGCGCCCCTGCTGCACCAGGGCCAGTTGGGCGGTGTGATCTATCTGGAAAATAATCTCACTGCGGCGGCCTTTAGCCATGAGCGCCTCGAAGTCGTCAAGCTCCTCTCCAGCCAAGCGGCGATCTCCCTCGAAAACGCTCGGTTTTACCAAACCCTAGAAGATAAAGTCACCCAGCGAACAGCACAGCTTGCCCAACGCACCCGTCAACTTGCCGCTGCCAACACCGAGATTACCCAACTCAACGATCGCCTCAAAGCGGAAAACCTCCGCATGGGGGCAGAACTCGATGTGGCCCAGCGGGTACAAGAGATGATCTTGCCCCGCACCCATGAACTCGCAGCCATCCCTGCATTGGATATTGCTGGGTCAATGACCCCTGCCGAGGAGGTGGGCGGCGACTATTACGATGTACTGGTGGAGGATGATTTAGTGACGATCGCGATCGGTGATGTCACCGGGCACGGGCTAGAGAGTGGTTTGGTGATGATGATGACCCAAACCACTGTCCGCACCCTGACCAAACTGCGCGAAACCGACCCAGTGCGCTTCTTAAATACAGTCAATGCCACGCTCTATGACAATGTGCAACGCATGGGGGTCGATCGTAATCTGACGCTGGCATTGCTTAACTATGCTGAGGGACAATTGAGCATTAGCGGCCAGCATGAAGAGGTGCTGCTGGTACGAGCGGATGGTTCGCTCCATTGTCTCGATACCCTGGAGCTAGGCATGACGATTGGCCTCGTTGACGATATCCAAGATTTCATTACCCAGACAACGGTTGAACTCCAACCTGGGGATGGGGTGGTGCTCTATACCGATGGCATTCCGGAAGCGAAGAATGTCGCGGGTGATTATTACGGCCTGGAGCGTCTCTGTGGAGCCGTACAGACCCATTGGCAACGCTCAGCTCGGGGCGTCCTCGATGCGGTGCTAGCAGATCTTCAGGGCTTTATTGGCGCAGGGAAAGTGATGGATGATATTACCCTGTTGGTGTTGAAGCAGCGTTAGAAGCGTTCAGGCGTTCGAGACGTGACGTTGGCCATAACGAGGGGCTGTTCATTATTCAGATTTCAGGCTGTGGCTGTTTTACAGCCCCTTTTCCTGTTGTTTGGGTCGGACGCTCTATCGAATATCTGTCATACAGGCACCTTGAACTTCCGCCCTACGGTACTAGTCTTCTTCGGACTCAGAGGGCTCCATTTCGTAACTTGGGGTATTACTCTCAGCTGCCCGACCAATTTCCGAAGGATAGGCTCTGGTGATGAGGAGGTTGGGAGGGGATTGAACCGATGGGACATCTGGGGTGTCTGTAAATTCGACGCCAAACTCGACCTCGAGAACTTGCTCAATTTTGCGCAATGTATCAATCGGTAGCGTTTGTGTTTCAGCTTCAATGCGATACCAGTTGGTACGGGTCATGCCAACAAGCTGGCAAATCGCCTTGAGAGAACGACTGTCTGCTCGACGAGCAGAGCGAATCCGAGCACCCAGCCCAGGAACATTCATGCCAATCTCTTTCGTTACACGCATCAGTATTTCAATTCAGGTGTGAGTTTTTCCTTATATCTTCCCTGCAAACCGGCATCATGCGTGCCACGTAACACGTTGCAAGTTTTAGGTGAAACTTATTGCTTTACACAGCATTAAAGCTCTCACACCATGTGTCATCTTGTAAAGTGATGCGTGGTACGTTACTCACTCTTTAGAGAAGGGAATAGTTTATTGGTTTTGGCGATCGCAAAGATTACGCTAGTTATGCATAAAACCATGCATCTCTGGACGCCCCTGCCTCAAAACAATGATAGAGAGGGACTGTACCCTGGTAAGATACAGCTTGACTCTATGTCTCAGCTTAACTTGTCTGTTTGTCTCAACTTTTTTTGTCGAGGCATTCGTTATTGAATTCCTGAACGGCAGAAGCAGTGAATTAAACCATCGCTACACCATAAACTGATGTTCAAACGGGGACAAGCAACGTAACACGTCGCTTGTCCCCCACTTAAACAAGGAGACAACTCACTCAAAATTCTCCTTTATAGCCTTTTGCAAAAATATGAGGATCGAGCCTCCCCCTTACCAAGGGGGATTGAGGGGGATCTGCGTACCTCATGCTTATGAAAACCCCTATAGGCTGCTTTGATCAAATTAACAACATTTGTTGGCTTTTAAGTTTGATAACAGAAAAGCTGCATCAGTCGGCTATAGCGCATCGCCCTTGATTGCCACCGAGAACAGCCAAGACCAACATCTTTAAGTGCCACAACAACTGTCTCGAACGAACCAGTTGGCCATGCTTTAATTTTTCGAGTTGCTTGATGATAATCCGCCTCTGCCTTTTTTATATCTTTCTTGCAAATCATTACCCAGTTTAAGTTGTGATTATTTTTTAAATCCTTTTTTAAGGATACCAAGTCGTTCTGTACGGCCAACTGATAGCAAATTAATTCTTCTAACTGACGGACTTTTGCTCGAATACCTTTCTTTTTGGAATAATCTCCATCAATGCAGTAACACAGCTTAACCAGATGAAGACCACCAGCACTACCTAAGACACGATATTGCCAATATTCTTTCTTTGTTGGAATTCTTGCTTTTTCCCCAGAAAATATCTGTTCTATGCGAATCCCTTCAAGGGTAAGCTTCCAACTTTCAATCATATCTGGCAGGTAGCTCCTCCTGTCCTCAACAGATTCTAGTATGGGCAGCATTGCTAGACAACTATTGAACATTGATTGAAGAGTTTTAACGACATAAAGATCTGATTTGTACTTAGTCTTTACAGTATCAACAACCCGATCTATTTCGCTTTCTGTTTTTGGAAATTGAGCTGTTGTATAGCCGTCTAAAAATTTATCTAGTGCATCTATGCAAGCAAAGCAAACTTCATTACGTCGTTGTCCTTTGAGATTTTCTAGATACAAATCATCTAACTCAAAGGAATGAAGTAAAAACTTAACTGCTGCATCAATAAAATCCTTGGATGAATTGGGATACATCTGCTCTGCAAGATATTGCATATCCCATTTCACTAACTCCCAGCGTGGGTCTAAACCTTTGATTCTGCTACAGATGAAAATCTGGACTGCTGTGATCTCACGAGATAAGCCCATCTCAAAATCTAATGGAATCAAGGATGAATTGAATATTTTGATGTCAAGTTTTAGTGCCATAAAAGTATCCTCACTTTGGCTTGGCAAGAAAAAATAAAAATTAGATCGTTTGTCCATTTCTCAAGTCTAGGAAAGACCTCTCAAAGGTAAATTAATAAGGACTCGATTGGGCATTTTAGGGAAATTCAAGAAAAAAATCCTCGGCATTATGTTACACTAAATCCTAATTATATATACCCAGAAAAAATTTAAGACCAATCAGAGTCGAAGTCTTAAGATATCGGAATTCGACTCTGCTCAGCCCTCGTCTCGGTCTATTTGTCTATGTTTGACAGATTTAGTATCAGAGCACAGGTCTCAATTAAGGTGTCTTTTGGATATATATAAATCCAAAGCTAAATTGAGGCGCTACTCAGGACAATCACCAAGAAATAACCCTTACAGAAAGAAATTGTAAGATGATTTAGGAATGCGATAAATCGATTAATTAAGATTTATATGTCCTTGGTGAAACTCAGTTAGTCAAACCACTGGAAACGTAGAACAGATTCCAATAGTTATAATAGCTTCGTGTGAAGTCTGTGTACGTTTTTTGGGTTGTTCCCAAGAGAATGTTAAGGTTTTTTGTCTCCTGTAGGGTTACAGTCTTATCTATCCGTCTCAATTTTAATTGTTTTTTTGTCTCAGGTAAGATTTTTTTTGGAATTGGGGTCTTCTGAATTTAAGGTGATAAGCTAAGGGCTGTCATCATTTAGATTTCAATCTCTGACTATGACTGGCTTACAACCCCTTTTCCTATTGTTGGGGTCGGGCGTTCAATTGCTCGTCCCATCAGGCTTCTGGTTCTAACTGATGACACGCCCTAGCTTTATGCCACGATATGCTAGGTTTTAGCAATCGCAACGCGCAATAAATGTATCAAAGGCTACACTTTAAACCCTGAAGACCCTGGAATTGACGACTTACTCCACCGTTATTGTGTGTGCGTAAATCAAGTTACTGCAGTGAGCGGTGTAGCCAACTTACATCATGCTCAAGGCTAGACTGGAGATTAGTTTGTGTTTGAAAGAGGAGCGACTTCAACTCGCCGGGAGTGATGTCAAACTGTTCCTTAAAGAGCCGACTAAAGTGGGCTGGGCTCGTGAAACCCCAGCGGGCAGCGAGATCCTTCACGGATAGTTGCGAATCTGGTGATAGTTTTTTCAGGATCTGAAAGCATCGGTTAAGACGTTGTTGGCGGATGTAGGTCATCAAACCACCGCAGGGCGAAAAGATTCGATATACCGTCGCGCGTGAGCAATAATATTCGTTGCAGAGATCTTCAACCTTAAGATCGGGACGGTGCAGATTCAATTGGATATATTTTTGCATTGCCCCCAATGTTACCTGTTCAACAGCAGGGCGAGTTTCTTCGTCCCATTGACTCGATAGCAGCCCATTGAGTAGGCCTAGTAATCCAGCACTTGCAGTCGCAGCATCAGTTAGCGTTAGCCTGGGCATTTCTTCATATAGCGTTTCGAGCACAGTCTTGAGTAGTCGGCCATTGGGTGAGGTAATTGACCAAGATAAAACAGGATTTTGACTGTAGATCAGGTCGTGATGTTTGAGCAAGCGGCGTGGGATTATGGCACTAAGAAGGTTACACTCAGAGACAATACCTGTACATGGATGAGCTAGATCATGCAGCACAATGCGATCGGGACGTAAGACCAATGGTGTCCCATTCTCCAGATTTCCTTGGGCTTGTCCTTCCGTGTAGAATTGCAAACTAATTTGCTCTGACGCCTCAGTGTTGGATTGAGCAGATCCACGGTTGAACCATATCTTGTTGTATGAGCCTCGGCCAAATACCAATTGATCAGATAAATAACCTGTAAAATCGAATTTATAGTTGTTGTATTTCGGCTCAGGCAACTCCACCGACATTACAGGGGCGATAAACTGCCGCCATGCTTCAAAACCATATTCAGGGAGAAACATATCACTGCTGAGGTGGAATGTAGGGAGGGGTTGGGTTTGGGGTTCGTTGTTGTTGGGTGTAGGCATCAGTTTAAGAAGAGCACAATAGTCAGCACTGTTGAGAGATGGAGTCCGAGATTTTGTCTATTCTGTTGGCAAGTGGGGCAGCGACTTCAGCTCACTGGGCGTTCTACCAAACTGTTGCTTAAAGATGCGACTGAAGTAAGTTGGATTGGTGAAACCCCAGCGGGCGGCGATCGCCTTCACCGATAGCCGCGAATCTGGCGCGAGGTTTTTCAGGATGTGAAAGCAGCGGAGCAAGCGTTGCTGGCGAATGTAGTTCCTCAACCCCCCACAGGGCGAAAAGATCCGATGCACTGTTTTCCGTGAGCAGTGATAGGTTCGACACAACGCCTCAACCCCCAGATCAGCACGATGCAGATTCGCTTGAATATACTGTTGCATTGCTCCCAATGTTACCTGCTCGACAGCAGGGCGAGCGTCTTCATTGAGCTGCCCTGAGAGCAGACCATTGAGTAATCCGAGTAACCCAGCATCGGCGATCGCCGCATCAGCGGGCTTATGGTAGGGCAGATCGGTCCAGAGCGTGTCCCATACATCCTTGATCAATCGACCGCTAGGCGAAGTGAGCGGCCAAGACAAAACCGGCGTTTGGCTATAGATCAAATCATGGTGCGTCAGCAAGCGACGCGGAATCATGATGCTCATGACTTCACAGTTGGTTGCCACGCCCATATATGAATGGGCAAGATCGTGCAGCACAACACGATCAGGACGCAGGAATAGCGGTGTACCATTGTCCAGACCCCCTTGGGCTTGTCCTGCTGCATAGAATTGCAGAGTGATTTGCTCCGATGCCGCCGCTGTCTCTGTTGTGGAGCGGACAGCACCCCGGCTGAACCCGATTTTGTCGAACGTAGCATGGCCAAACAATAATTTATCGGAGCGGTAGCCTGTGTAGTCAAAGGAATAGTCATCGTGCTTGGATTTCGGTAACTCGATTGACATAATCGGTGCAGTAAACTGACGCCAGACCTCAAACCGCTGCTCAGGCGGGAGCATCTCACTGCTCAGGTGGAGCATGGGGAGGACGTCAGATTCAGCATGAGGCTCGCTATTGTTGGGGTTCGGCATAAGTAGAAACAATCAGGATGCTCAATTTGGTTAAAAAAACGTCCAGGACAGCTTCCGAAAGCTTGACGATTCAAAGCATCGGGATGTTCTGGGGTTTTAATAGTGGTATGGTAGCTTTTGTGTATACTGTATCGTGTTAGATTACACGAATTTTTCGAGTCTACGTTGCGACGTTATTCCGCTCTACTGATTTAGGACTTACGCAAAAATGCTGTCAAAGCCTTGCTACCTCGTTGTCAATGAGGGGTGAGCGGAGTCGTTCGCGTAGCGTCCCCAGAGGGGAGACACCGGTCGCTCAGACTTCGACTCCGCTCAGCCTTTACTAACTCTTGTCTATTTCACTGCGTAAGAGTACTCCTTGGAAATAATTATCCCGAGGCAGGCGGGACGCCTGCGCTACGGTTGATCCTCCTCGATATCCGTAGCACGGGCATCTTGCCCGCCACTAACAACGCTCGCTCATTTCTGGAACACTTTTCTCCTTGGAATATTCTAAGTCCTGTCATTGTTAGGCAGAGAAGAATAGCAAGCAAAGAAACTTGCTCGTCACTCAAGTGTTTGTAATCATGCAGGCAGCAGAGTTACAAAAAAATTCGTGCCATGGCAGAGTCATGACACGAGGGAAGGAGGGATTTTAAACAACTTAGAACTGACAATACTCTGGACAAAAATTGACCCCTTATATTGCCCGTAGTCCAGAGCCTACGTTACCAGAAATATTTAAACCAATGTCAGCCTGGAAGCTAACTTTGATTTAAATAGACGATCGCTAGGGTGCTTGCTCTGTAAGCCTTGTTGCTTCGTTGTCAAAACTGTCCGGACTATTGAACTGACACACAACAGGTCTTACTCCCCTGTCACCGCTAGCTCCTTAACCCAGACCCGAGGACAAATACCACCGGGGGTGATTTGCGGCTCCGCTTCAATATGAATAATCGACTGGAGTAGATCGCGGATATCGCCCGCAATGGTTGCCGAGTCAATGCTGATCCGTTGTCCTGAATTGAGCAACCAACCGTCAAAAGGCAAAGAAAAGGAACCTTGCAGCGCATTGACTCCCGCATGGAGAGCGCTGAGTTCATCGATAAAGACCACATTGTCGGCCGTGTCTAGGCTGTAGTCATCGCCATTGCCATCACCATCACCATTGGGTTGACTGGCAAAGACTTCATAAAAGTGAGGGCTGACACTGACCTTTGCGCCAATGATCGCATTGCCCGTGGGCTGAGCATTGAGGCGTTGGGCTGTGCCAGCACTGTGCAAGAAGTTGCTCAACCGTCCGTCGGTAATCAACGGGGTCTTTTGGGTGGGGGTGCCTTCCCCATCAAAGGTCTCAGCCTTGACATTGTGGGGGTTGAGGGCATTGTCTACCACGGACAGGAGGGGGGCGGCAACGGTCTGTCCCAGAGATTCAGGGGTGGAGAGACTGCGTTTGTCTAACACACTCTGGGCATTGAAGAGATTGCTAAAGGCATCGAGCAGGTCTAGAAAGGCTTCGCCGGAGAAGACGACCCGGTAGGTACCCGTGGGGATTTTCTGGTAGTCCAGGTGGGCAATGGTTTTCTCGGTGGCTTCATGGATGCAGTCGGCGATCGCCAGATTTCCTAGCCCCTGACTCATACGAAAACTGCCCGCACTACGGGGCTTTTTGCCGGCTTGCTCGGTCTTGGTATAGAGGTAGAGCGAGGCATAGGTGCGGGCTTCGGTGCGGATCGCCCCCGAACTGTTGATATAAAACCGTTCCAAGTCTTGCTGGGAAATGCCGTTGTAGGGCAAGCTGACGATCGCCCCATGGGCGTCGAGTACCTGGCGCTCTGCATCCAGCAGAGTTGTAATGAGCTGTGCGACGGGGGCTTGATCGGCCCGCTCCGTCTGGAGGTTCGGGAGCGCCGCCGTTGCTGCTGGGCTAAAGCCGGGGATATGCTCGGTGACGCCGAAAATACTTGCCTCTTGGGCGGTTTTCAGGGCGAGCTCCATGCCGCGAGGGTCCACATCGGTGGTGCTGGTGACGCCCATGGTGCCCTGGTCATTCCAGACACGGACAATAATCCGGGCACTGTTGGCCGATTTCACCTGCTTGGCTTCTCCCTGATCGACTTGGACGCTGGTCGAATCGTTGAGCGAACCGTAGAGGTCATACTTTGAGATCCCCAGCTTCTGGGCAATGTCGCGGGCAGATTGGGCAATGTCTTGAACTTGAAGCATGAGTAAATCAAGCGGTTAATACTGGAGCAGGGAGACGATCGGCACATCACCGAGCTTTTCTCGCCCCTTGAGGGCAAGCAATTCAATGATAAACCCGTAGCCAATCAGCGTGCCGCCACATTGAGCGACCAATTCCGCCGCCGCCTTGGCGGTACCACCCGTGGCAATCAAGTCATCGACGATCAGCACCTTGGCTCCGGCAGGGATCGCATCTTGATGGATTTCCAGGCGATCGCTGCCGTATTCCAGTTCATACTCAGCACTATGGGTTTGGGCCGGCAGTTTACCAGGCTTACGCACCGGGACAAATCCGGCATTCATCTGATACGCCAAACTCGGCCCAAAGAGAAACCCCCGCGACTCCATGCCGACAATATAGTCTGGCGTCATGCCCGCTGCGGTACAGCTCTGGTGCAGGGCATCCAAGGTGTGCCGCAAGCCCTGGGGATCGCGCAACAGGGTCGTGATGTCACGGAATAAAATCCCCGGCTGGGGAAAATCGGGAATGTCTCGAATCAGGGATCGAATATCCATGGGCGATCGTATCCTAAACTATCGCGTTTCAATGGGGCGCTTTAATGGATAAGGGTCACATCAGGAATAACTCAACGCTTGCCCCTAGAGCAGTGTATACCCGTTGAGCGCCAATGGGGTTTTGTCAAGGATTCAAGCCCTTCGTCAGCGGAGAGTACACCCCCTGGATTCAACCTGAATCGGCTTGGGTCAAGGTGAAAAGGATAGTACACTGAGAGACCGGGATTTGCGCTCTGCAACCCGAATACCCTTTGGTTCACTTCTCCTTGGCATGAGTCAGTCCGTAAGCCGTTTGTCCGACTATACCCTTCCCCCTCGACCCAAACCCCTGATTCTGGATAAACTCCCCAGCATTCCAGAGATTGAAGGTTGCTCTCCCCGCAGTCAGCAACGGCTAGATCTGCTGCTTTTGGCCATTGAGGCCCTCGAACTGGGCGGCTCGGAATATATGCTCGCCACGGTGCGCGAACTGGAGCTGCAAACCCTGATTCCCGGCCGCGTCGTGCTCTGGAAGCTCCGCTGCACCAACCCCTGGCGACGCTCCTATAACCGCAATACCCTCAACCAAGATCAAGCGAAAACCTTGACGATCATTGCCGGGTCGCGGGCCAAGCAACTCAATCGGCTACTGCGCCAACTTTTGGGCGCTTGGCAAGAGCTACAGGCCAAAGGCCTCCCCCCCGATCAGCATTATCGTCTTTCCGAATACCTAGAACGCTTTCAAGCCCATTTTCGTAGCCGGATGAATCCGCGCCGGGCCAAGGTCGCTCGCTACTTGAGCCAGCCGGAGCAACTCCATACCCTGGCCCTAGACCTGCTGACCCAATTGCTCTTTTGCGCCGGGGCGTCTGGGATCGAACGCCTTTGGGTCAGCCTATTTGACGGAGAGGTGATATGACCATCAAACGCCAGTACAGTTTGCCCAAATGTAGCCTGCAACTGGAGGGCATGAGCGCGGCCTCGACAGAAGATAATGAAATTGGCAGCAACCGTCCCCTCCTCTCGGTGCTCTTGCAGGCCGAATGCATCTTTCCAGATCTTGAGCCTCGCCTCCGGGGGGGACGTGATTTTTTGGAGAGCTTGGTCAATGGGGTGAGTCGCTATGCTCAGGGGGTGTTGAGTGGCTTGTCTAACCCCACCGCCCAACGTGAGTCAGGGGTACAGCTCTGGCCCAGCGATCGCCCGGGTTATCACTGTTTGGTCTGGTCTCCCCCGGAAGAGCAACCCGTTGAACTGGAGTTGAGTACCCTCCACTTGGCCGACTTGGTCGATGCGATCGATCAATTTTTTGCCGATCCGCGCACCCTGCCGGACATGACCTTGCAATTGACCCCCGTCAGCCGTCGCTACCGCCAAGCTGATACCCCCTTGGCGGTGCGGGCCCAACCCTTGCTGACCGGGCTGGGTAGTCTGGCTGTCGCCTCACTCCTACTCTTCTTCATTCCCGTCCCCGAGGTAGAAGAACCCAGCGTGCCTCCTACAGAAACCACGGAAGAGCGCGACGAGACCGCCCAGGCAGACCCCGAGGGGACATCAGACGAGACGGAGCCCGAGGGGTCTCCTCCCGAGACAGAAGATGAGCCTGAGACAGACGAGCCCCAGACAGATGAGCCCGAGGTGGATGCAGCACCTGAAACTGCCCCGCCCGAGCGAGCCGATTCAGGTGAAACGATCACCGCTGCTGAGCTCGAAACCCTCTTGAGCCAGGGCGAGACGATTACCAACCCAACAGAGGTGCGCTATATCCAGCAATATCTCTACCGAGAACTGAATTGGGCCTGGCAAGAGCGTGATCGCCTCCCGGCGGATCTGGCCTACCGTGTGACAACCACTATCGACGGTGCGATCGTCGCCTACGAGCCCGTGGCGGGAACCCCTGAGAACCGAGATGACCTCACCCCCCTGCCGGAGTTGGAATTTTTGCCCACCCAAGCCGCGATCGCCCAACGGGAGGCTACCGTAGACTTCAACGTGGTCTTTACCCAAAATCAAGTGCTCCAGGTCAACCCCTGGCATGGCTATGCGGGTCAGCCCACTTTGGGTGAGCGGATTGAGGATGCCGAGACTCTGGGCCAGCTCCAGGACGAACTGGGCGAAACTCTGGGGGAAGATTGGAATGAGGAGATCGATACCCTGGGGAATGAACTGGTGTTCCGGGTGGGCGTCACTGCAGCGGGGGCGATCGCCGATTACCAAGCCCAGAACAATGCCGCCTTTACGTTATCCGGCTTGACCCCCCTACCCGACCGTCTAGACCCCAATGCAGGTCGTCAGCCCGGTTCGGTGATCCCCGATGAGCCCCTCGGCCAGTTCCAAGTGGTGTTTAAACCCGATGGCATTGTGGAAGTGAGTCCGTTTTAGGGAGTAATACCCGATCCGAATTTGTGCACCTAAAACAAAACATCTAGTAGGGGAGGGTTTGAAACCCTCCCGGACGCTAGTTTTTTGGGGAGTGTACGATGCGGATTGAGGATGATTTAAAGTTTTTTGCCCAGATCCCTTGACTCGGGTTCCGGCGATCGCTACCATTGTCGATTGTGACCTTAAGTCACTGGGGCGGTACATCGTACCTCATTCCCCTCTGCCCAGAACTTTAGAGATACTGGACAACGGATCTTTTGATCTAGCTTGATTCCAAGTCTTCGGGCAAAGCAGCCTGTCTGCATCTATTCAAGCTTACTAGCAACCATAGCATCGGGACTCTTTCTACAGAGTTTCATGTCAGTCCGGCTTTCCTAGCTTGGGCTGCTTTTGAGGTGGGAGCATCCTCCCTGGAGAGGGAGCACTGTCCCTGATTATTTGTTTTATCGATATCACTAGAGGTTTAAACCCGTGACGGTCGGACTACTCGGCACAAAACTCGGCATGACCCAGATCTTTAACCCCGAAACCGGAGCCTCGATTCCGGTCACTGTGGTTCAAGCGGGTCCCTGCACCATTACTCAAATTAAGACGGATGCCACCGATGGCTACAATGCCGTTCAAGTGGGCTACGAAGACGTCAAAGAAAAAGCGTTGAACCAGCCGCAGATCGGCCACCTTAAAAGATCCGGCGATAAGCTGTTACGTCGCCTCAAGGAATATCGTGTCGCCGATGTGGCGGGTTTTGAGTTAGGGCAAGCCGTTACCACCGAGATTTTTACGGAAGGCCAACTGGTGGATGTGGCGGGCAAAACGATTGGTCGCGGTTTTGCGGGCTATCAAAAGCGCCACAACTTCCGCCGCGGTCCCATGTCTCACGGTTCGAAAAACCATCGTCTGCCCGGTTCAACCGGGGCGGGCACCACCCCCGGTCGCATCTATCCTGGTAAGCGGATGGCCGGTCGTTACGGTAATACCAAGGTCAAGATTCGCAAGCTGGAGCTGGTCAAAATTGACGCCGAGCGCAACCTGCTGCTGATCAAGGGAGCCGTGCCCGGTAAGCCCGGTAATTTGCTGAGCATCACTCCAGCTACGATTGTGGGTCAGCAGTAGCACAGCAGTTGAGACCCAACCTTAGGAAAGATTCTACAGAGAAATTAAGAGCGAAATTAAGGGGCAATGGTTACTTGTACAGTCAAAAATTGGCAGGGTGAAGACGCAGGTGAAGCGACCCTAGACCTACGTGTTGCTAAGCCGGAAACGGCAGAGCATATCTTGCACCGTGCAGTGGTGCGACAACTGGCGAACTCCCGCCAAGGTACGGCCTCCAGTAAGACCCGTGCCGAGGTGCGCGGGGGCGGTCGCAAGCCTTGGCGGCAAAAGGGCACGGGGCGAGCGCGAGCGGGCTCGATTCGTTCACCCCTATGGCGCGGCGGCGGCATCATCTTTGGCCCTAAGCCCCGGGATTACACCCAAAAGATGAACCGGAAGGAGCGACGCTTGGCCCTGCGGACGGCGGTGATGAGTCGTGCAGAAGATTTGGTGGTGGTGTCCGCGTTTAGTGAGCAACTCAACCAGCCGAAAACCAAGGAACTGGTTCAAGCCCTCTCCCGTTGGGGCATCACAGCGTCTGAGAAAGTCCTGTTGATTGTCCATGAAAAACATGAAAATCTTTATCTGTCGAGTCGGAACCTGCCCAAGCTGCGCCTGATCCTGGCGACCCAACTCAACGTGTTTGATTTACTCCATGCCGACAAGGTCGTGGCGACTGAAGCGGCGATCGCCAAAATTCAGGAGGTGTACAGTGCCTAAGACGAATGAGCGCAATTTAGCCGATTTGATTCTCAAGCCGATTGTTACTGAGAAGGCGACGATTTTGCTGGAGCAAAATAAGTATGTCTTTGATGTGCAACTCAAGGCAACCAAGCCCGAAATCCGGGCGGCGATCGAGCAGCTTTTTGATGTCACAGTCACCAAGGTGAATACCCATCGCCCGCCCCGTCGCAAGAAGCGAGTGGGCCGCTTTGTGGGATACAAGTCTCAGTACAAGCGAGCCATTGTTACCCTGGCTGAGGGCGATGAGATTGTCCTTTTCCCTGAGGTTTAGCCCAGTTTTCGACTCCCAGTATTCCTCACTCTAATTGCCGTCCGTTATTTAGCAGCTCACATCTAGACGCTCATGGGTATTCGCACCTTTAGACCAATGACACCGGGCACACGCCAGTCGAGTGTCGCCGATTTTTCCGAAATTACTAAATCGAAACCGGAAAAGTCCTTAACCAAATATAAGCATCGTAAGAAAGGTCGCAATCACCGGGGCGTGATTACCAGTCGGCGTCGAGGGGGCGGTCATAAGCGCCTCTATCGCCAGATTGACTTTCACCGCAATAAGCTCAATATTGCGGCCGAGGTCATTGCCATTGAATACGACCCCAATCGCAACGCCCGGATTGCCCTAGTGCAATATGAGGACGGGGAGAAGCGCTATATTCTTTGCCCGGAAGGGATGGGCGTCGGCGATCGCATCATTGCCGGCCCTGATGTGCCTTTTGAAACGGGGAATGCCCTGCCCCTTGCCAAGATCCCCTTGGGTAGCGAGATCCACAACATTGAGATGCTGCCCGGCCGGGGCGGACAAATGGTTCGCGCGGCGGGTGGGGCCGCCCAGCTCGTTGCTAAAGAGGGCAACTATGTCACGCTCAAGCTGCCCTCTAAAGAGGTGCGGATGGTACGCAAGGAATGCTATGCCACCTTGGGTCGGGTCGGAAATTCGGAAGTCCGGAACCTTAAGTTGGGCAAAGCCGGTCGGAAACGACATCTCGGCCGTCGCCCTCAAGTGCGAGGCAGTGCCATGAACCCGGTTGATCACCCCCATGGTGGCGGTGAAGGGCGTGCACCGATTGGTCGCAGCGGACCCGTAACGCCTTGGGGGAAACCGGCTCTAGGTCGTAAAACCCGTAAGAAGAAAAAGCCCAGCGATCGCTTTATTGTGCGTCGTCGCAATGCCTGATCGAGTTCAAAGTTCAGAGTGTAAGGTTCAAAGTTTTTGTCCAATCAGCATCCTGTGAATTTTGCATCATGATTGCCGCCATTCTTAGATTTAGTTTTTTGCAACCACGCTTAAACCATCCAGCTTCTAAACCGTAACTGCTATGAGTCGTTCTCTCAAAAAAGGGCCGTTTGTGGCCGATAGTCTCCTCACCAAAATCGAGAAGATGAATGTCAAAGGGGAAAAAAAAGTGATCAAAACCTGGTCACGGGCCTCCACGATTTTGCCCAACATGGTGGGTCATACGATCGCTGTTCATAACGGCCGTCAACATATTCCGGTCTATGTCAACGAACAGATGGTGGGCCACAAGCTCGGGGAATTCGCCCCGACCCGTACCTTCCGGGGCCATGCCAAGAGTGACAAGAAGGCTAAGCGTTAAGGAGAGCAGCTAATGAACCGTTATACCGATATCGAAGTCAAGGCGATCGCCCGCTATATCCGGATGTCGCCCCGCAAAGTCCGGCGTGTGCTCGACCAGATCCGGGGGCGCTCCTATCGCGAAGCCCTGATCATTTTAGAATTTATGCCCTACCGGGCCTGTGACCCGATCCTCAAAACGCTGCGATCGGCTGTCGCCAATGCTGAACATAATAACGGCTACAATCCGGCTGAGCTGTTTATCAGTAATGCCTATGCCGACCAAGGGCCAAAGCTCAAGCGATATCGTCCCCGTGCTCAGGGCCGGGCGTATCAAATTCACAAACCAACCTGCCACATCACGATTGCTGTGGCACCCCAAGAGGACGACAACTAAGTAAGGCTTACATCAGTAAGGCATAAACAACAGGGAGAAAATCGTGGGACAAAAGGTACATCCAACTGGGTTTCGGCTGGGCGTGATTCGGGAGCATCGCTCGCGCTGGTTTGCTACCCGCAAGCGCTATCCGCAGCTATTGCAAGAAGATCACAAAATTCGCCAATACGTCCAAGAAAATCTCAATAACGCCGGAATTTCTGACGTGCGCATTGAGCGCAAGGCCGATCAGGTGGATCTCGAAATTCATACCGCCCGTCCGGGTGTGGTTGTGGGTCGTGGTGGCAGTGGCATTGAGTCATTGCGCACGGGTTTGCAGAACTTCCTCGGCGGCGGACGGCAGATCTCAGTCAATGTCATTGAGGTGGCGCGCGTCGATGCCGATGCGGTGCTTATCGCCGAATACATTGCCCAGCAGCTCGAGCGACGGGTGTCCTTCCGGCGAGTGGTGCGCCAAGCCATTCAACGCGCCCAGCGGGCTGAGGTGCAGGGCATCAAGGTGCAGGTCAGTGGCCGCCTCAATGGCGCAGAAATTGCTCGCACCGAATGGACTCGCGAAGGTCGTGTCCCCCTCCATACCCTGCGAGCCGATGTGGACTACGCCTACCGCACTGCCCAAACGATCTATGGCATTCTGGGCATCAAGATTTGGGTCTTTAAGGGGGAAATTCTCCCCGGACAAGAGGATCTGCCCACTGCTGCCCCAGCCCAACCCCAACGTCGTCAGCGTCGCCGTCAGCAGTTTGAAGACCGCTCTGAATAAAGGCGGTTGCCCCTGACTCACCCACTCGTTTTTATCTCAAGATTGCTAGCCCGTTTGAAGTCTCATGTTAAGCCCAAGAAGAACCAAATTCCGCAAACAGCATCGCGGCCGGATGCGGGGTCTTGCCAAAGGGGGAAGCACCTTTAATTTTGGTGACTTTGCCCTGCAAGCCACGGAATGCTCCTGGATCACCTCCCGTCAGATTGAAGCGGCCCGACGCGCCATGACCCGTTATGTACGCCGAGGCGGCAAGATTTGGATTCGCGTCTTCCCCGACAAGCCCGTTACCATGCGTCCCGCTGAAACCCGGATGGGTTCGGGTAAAGGCAACCCAGAGTTTTGGGTTGCGGTGGTTAAGCCCGGTCGCATCATGTTTGAGATGGAAGGGGTCTCCGAGGAAATTGCCCGTGAGGCCATGCGACTGGCTGCCCAGAAATTACCGATAAAAACCAAGTTTTTGGTTCGTCGTCAGGAGGAGGAGTAGATTATGGCTTTACCTAAAGTTGCCGATGCCCGCAAGCTCAGTGACGAAGAGTTGACCGCCGAAATTCTTACCGCGAAGCAAAAGCTCTTTGAGCTGCGCCTACAGAAGGCAACCCGTCGGCTAGAGAAAACCCACGAGTTTAAGCATATTCGTCATTGGATTGCCCAACTCTTGACCGTGGAGCACGAACGGCAAGTTGCGGCAGAGCCTATTGATGCTGCGGAGTCTGCTGAGCCCTTCTCCGCAGCGGCGGATGAGCCTGCTGACGCAGCGGCGGATGAGATCTCTGATGCTGCGGCGGAAGACATTGTTGAGGAAACACCCCTGGAGGAGGAATAGATCATGGCTGTTAAAGAACGTGTGGGCATTGTGGTCAGCAACAAGATGAACAAGACGGCCGTAGTGGCAGTGGAAAACCGCTCCCCCCATCCTAAGTACGGCAAGATCGTCGTCAAAACCAAGAAGTATAAGGCCCACGATGAAGACAACAGTTGCAATGAGGGCGATCGCGTCCGCATTCGTGAAAGTCGCCCCTTGAGCAAAACTAAGCGCTGGACGATCGCTGAAGTGATTGAGGCCGCCCGTACCTGAGACCCGACCTGCTCCTACTTTATTTCCAACCTGATCATGATTCAACAGCAAAGCTATCTTAATGTGGCCGATAACAGCGGTGCGCGGAAACTGATGTGTCTGCGCGTCCTGGGGACGGGCAACACCACCTACGGTGGCATCGGCGACCAGATCATTGCCGTGGTTAAAGACGCCCTGCCCAATCAAGCCGTGAAAAAGTCAGACGTGGTTCGCGCCGTGATTGTTCGTACCAAGCATTCCCTGCGGCGAAGAAGCGGCATGAGCATTCGCTTTGATGACAATGCTGCCGTGATCATTAACCCGGAGGGTAACCCCAGAGGCACCCGGGTTTTTGGCCCCGTTGCCCGCGAGTTGCGCGATCGCAACTACACCAAAATCGTCTCCCTTGCCCCGGAGGTACTCTAGATGGCTGGTCAAAAAATGCATGTCAAAAAAGGGGACACTGTCCAGGTGATCTCCGGCCATGACAAGGGCAAAGTCGGTGAAATTCTCCGGGCCTTGCCCAAACTCAGCAAGGTCGTCGTCAAGGGCGTTAATGTGCGCACCAAGCACGTCAAACCCCAACAGGAGGGTGAGTCCGGGCGGATTGAGACCTTTGAAGCGCCGATTCACAGCTCGAATGTGATGCTCTATTCCACCAAGGAGAAGGTCGCTAGCCGAGTCAGCTATACCTTTACGGAGGAGGGACGCAAGGTGCGCCAACTCAAGAAGACAGGAGAGATCATTGATTAATCTCCCCCACCCATTTAGCTAACCCTCTGGTTCTGACCCTGCCCAGAACCCGTTCCGTCGGAGGACATTTATTCATTATGGTTCAACGCTTAAAAACGCTCTACCAGGAGACAATTGTACCCAAGCTCAAAGAGGAGTTTAAGTACACCAATGTCCATGAGATTCCCAAGGTGACCAAGGTGACCGTTAACCGGGGCCTGGGTGAGGCGTCTCAAAACGCCAAAGCCCTGGAAGCTAGCCAGCGAGAACTCGCCGTGATCACCGGTCAACGCCCAGTGGTGACCCGAGCCAAGAAGGCGATCGCGGGCTTTAAGATCCGTCAAGGCATGCCTGTTGGCGTGATGGTCACACTCCGCTCAGAGCGGATGTATGCCTTTCTCGATCGCCTGATCAATCTGGCCTTGCCCCGCATCCGCGACTTTCGTGGCATCAGCCCCAAAAGCTTTGATGGACGGGGTAACTATAACCTAGGTATCCGTGAGCAATTGATCTTTCCCGAGATTCAATACGACAGCATTGAGCAAATTCGCGGCATGGATGTCGCCATCATCACCACCGCCAAAACGGATGAAGAAGGGCGGGCTTTGCTCAAACATATGGGAATGCCATTCCGTACCTAACACCGTTCCGTTCAGAAGGAGGACAAGCGACGCTTATGGCGGCTAACGACACTATTTCAGATATGCTAACCCGCATTCGTAATGCTGGTGCGGTGCGACATGCTGTAACCCATGTACCCTCAACCCGCATGACGCGTGACATCGCCCGGGTACTCAAGGCGGAAGGCTTTATTGCCGACTACGAAGAGGTGGGCGAGGGCGTTAAAAAAGAATTGGTTCTCGCCCTCAAATATAAGGGCCGGAACCGCAAGCCTATTATCAGCAAGCTTAAGCGCATTAGCCGTCCCGGCTTACGCGTTTATAAAAACCGCAAGGAACTGCCCCGGGTTTTGGGAGGGATTGGCATTGCCATCATCTCCACCTCTAGCGGCATCATGACCGATCGCGATGCTCGCCGTAAAGGTGTCGGTGGTGAAGTCCTCTGCTATGTCTGGTAGACCGTAAATTTCACGTTTTCATGTTCCCGAGCGGCCGTTTCGGACGCCTTTGAAGGCAACAGCGCAACCTTAGCAACATTTGTAAAGAGCAGGAAGGAGTTTAGTTCAAAATGTCACGGATTGGTAAACGGCCCATCGAAGTGCCGAGTAAGGTTTCCATTACCATCAACGGTCAGCATGTTGCCGTTAAAGGACCCAAAGGCAACTTGGAGCGCACCCTACCGGATCTCGTTGAGATTCTCCAAGAGGGGAATGCGCTGCAAGTGATTCGTCAGGATGATTCTCGCCCTGCTCGGGAGCGCCATGGTTTAGCACGAACCCTAGTTGCCAACATGGTTGAAGGGGTTTCCAAGGGCTATGAAAAGCGGCTGCAAATTCAAGGTGTGGGCTACCGGGCACAGATGCAAGGCAAAACCCTCGTGCTCAATGTGGGCTACAGCCATCCAGTGGAAATTGAACCTCCTGCCGGGATTGAATTTGCCATTGTGGATAAGAAAACCAATGAAATTGCCGTGACAGGCGTCAGCAAAGAAGCGGTCGGTAATGTGGCGGCACGTATCCGCGCTGTTCGTCCCCCTGAGGTTTACAAGGGCAAGGGCATTCGCTATAAAGGCGAAGTCATTCAGCGCAAGGCGGGTAAAGCCGGTAAGAAGTAATCCCTTATATAGAGCCCTTATTCGCAGATTATTCATTCAGATTATCCAGAAACACTTCACCCAAAGACATCATGGCTACGAATCGTCGGACTCAATTGCAGAAGCGGCATCGCCGCATTCGGAAGCGGGTCAGTGGCACAGCTGAGCGCCCCCGGCTGGCGGTCTTTCGCTCCAACAATCATATCTATGCCCAGGTCATCAATGATCTAGAGCAGCATACCTTGGCGGCGGCCTCAACGCTAGACAAGGAATTGAAGGCAGAGCTAGCCCATGGTGCTACCTGTGTTGCTTCGGCATTGGTGGGTAAGCAGGTGGCCGAACGGGCGATCGCCAAGGGGATTCAGAAAGTCGTTTTTGATCGGGGCGGCAATCTCTACCATGGTCGAGTCAAAGCCCTGGCGGATGCGGCTCGGGAAGCAGGCTTAGACTTTTAGCGTAAGGACTCAAACTCATGGCAAAGGACAACAACGGTAAGAAAAAGAAAAAAGGCAATCGCGCCAAAAAGGAAGAAGCTTTCCAAGAGCGGGTGATTCAAATTCGTCGCGTTAGCAAGGTCGTCAAAGGGGGGAAGAAACTCAGCTTCCGGGCGATCGTGGTCATTGGCGACGAGAAAGGGCAAGTCGGTGTCGGCGTCGGCAAAGCCGCCGACGTAATTGGCGCAGTGCGTAAAGGCGTTGCCGATGGCAAGAAGCAAATGATCACGGTTCCCCTCAACAAGAGCAACTCAATTCCCCATCCCACCTTGGGAAATGCCGGCGGGGCCAGGGTGATGATGCGTCCCGCCGCGCCCGGTACAGGGGTTATTGCGGGGGGGGCAGTCCGAACCGTACTCGAACTGGCTGGGGTCAAAAATATCCTGGCCAAGCAGTTGGGTTCTAGCAGTCCATTGAATAACGCACGGGCGACAGTGGATGCCCTAGAAAGCTTGCGAACCCTCCGCGAGGTAGCCAAGGAGCGGGATATCCCCCTTGAATCGCTGTATGCCTAATTGCGCTCTGCTAAATTCTGGTGCATTTTACGCCTGAACACATTGGCTTTGAACACATTAGCTGTGAACACAGTGACTAAGACCGTTCACTCCCTATTCGTATACCCTAATTGACCCCTTACCTTTTGTTTGAGTCATGAGAACGACCCTCAATAATCTCTCTCCCCGATCCGGATCAAAACGCCGTCGTCGTCGTGTCGGGCGGGGCATTGCGGCAGGTCAAGGAGCCAGCTGCGGCTTTGGTATGCGTGGCCAAAAATCCCGTTCGGGTACCGGCACTAAGCCTGGTTTTGAGGGGGGACAAATGCCCCTCTATCGGCGTGTTCCCAAGCTGAAGCATTTTACGCTGGTTAACCCCAAGGTTTACACCATTGTTAATCTCAAGAGCTTGGCCGATTTGCCTGCGGACACAGAAGTGACCCTAGCGAGCTTAATGGAGCACGGCATTGTCACCAGTAATGATGGACCGCTAAAGATCCTGGGTCACGGTGAAGTGAAGGTTGCCTTGACGGTTAAGGCCGCAGCGTTTACGGCCAGCGCCAAAACAAAAATTGAGGCGGCGGGTGGAAGCTGTGAAGTAATTGGCCGCTCAGTCGATTAAATTCAATCGGTTCGCTCGACCTGTTAAATTAACGAATACATCATCACGCTCAACTGCGGATTCTATTGAGGTAAGCCAACCATGGTCGTTAGCCGCGACAAGACCCCAACTGCTCAGGAAACTTTTGCTCAGATGGCCCAAGCCGCTGGCCTGCGAGGGCGCTTGCTGGTGACCATTGGGCTACTGATTTTAGTGCGCCTGGGGGTATATATTCCTGTACCCGGTGTAGATTTAGTTCGCTTCAATGAGGAAGTTCAAAATACACCACTGATCGGTTTTTTGGATGTCTTTTCGGGAGGTGGCTTGTCACTGCTGGGGATTTTTGCTCTGGGGATTTTGCCCTATATCAATGCCTCAATCATCATGCAGTTGTTAACGGCTGCCTTACCTGCCCTAGAGAACCTCCAGAAAAATGAAGGGGAAGCGGGCCGACGCAAGATTTCCCAGATTACTCGCTATGTTGCTCTGGTTTGGGCAGCTCTACAAAGTACAATGTTGACCACTTGGATCCAAGCCTATGCGGACAATCCCGGACCGGTCTTTTTCGCCGAAACGGTTCTGGCGTTTACGGCCGGTTCGATGTTTGTGATGTGGATTTCGGAGCTGATTACGGAGCGAGGGATTGGCAATGGTGCGTCATTGCTGATCTTTGTCAATATTGTGGCGGTCTTGCCAACAATCTTAGGCAATACGGTCGAGTTAGCTCAGGAGGGTGGACGTGAGGCGATCGCCCGGTCAATCATTCTCTTACTGTCGTTCTTGCTGATGATTGTCGGGATTGTCTTTGTCCAGGAGGGAACCCGGCGCATCCCGATCATTTCTGCCCGCCGTCAGGTGGGTAAGCGGCTCTATCGTGAGCGCACCAACTATCTGCCCCTGCGCCTCAATCAGGGTGGGGTAATGCCGATCATTTTTGCCTCGGCAGTGCTGTTTTTGCCCGCTTCCCTTGCCCAGTTTACTCAGGGTCGAGAGGGAATTTTAGGGGATTTTCACCAGGTGCTTGTGCCCGTTTCCAACGCGATCCGCATGGACAGTTCGACGCCTTGGATCTATGTTCTGGTCTTTTTTACCCTGATTCTCTTCTTCAGCTATTTCTATTCCTCTCTGATCGTTAACCCCGTGGATATGTCCCAAAACCTCAAGAAAATGGGGTCGAGTATTCCAGGGATTCGTCCCGGTAAGGCCACCAGTGAATATCTGGAGCGGGTGATCAATCGGCTGACGTTCTTGGGTGCGGCGTTTTTGAGTGTGGTGGCGACGGTACCGACAGCGGTTGAGAGTGCCTTAGGCATTCAGACCTTACGGGGTTTGGGGGCAACGTCCTTACTGATTCTGGTGGGGGTGGCGATCGATACCGCCAAGCAAATTCAAACCTACGTGATTTCCCAACGTTATGAGGGCATGGTGAAAAAGTGAGCATCAGTAAGCGGTTGATTTTTTTAGGACCACCGGGTGCGGGTAAGGGCACGCAAGCCGAGCGGCTTGCGGCATCAGCAGAGATTCCCCATATTTCCACAGGCGAGATCTTGCGCCAAGCGATTACCGACGGAACCGCTTTAGGCCAGCAAGCTCAGGCTTTCATGGACAAGGGTGAACTGGTTCCCGATTCGCTCCTGGTGGATCTGGTGCGTGAGCGGCTCCAGCAACCCGATGCCGCCTCCGGTTGGATCTTAGATGGCTTTCCCCGTACGGTTGCCCAGGCAGAATTTTTAGACCAACTTCTGACTGAACTCCAGCAAACCCCGATCACGATCCTGAATTTAGAGGTACCTAAAGAAATATTAGTCGAGCGCCTCTTGGCCCGGAAGCGTAAGGATGACACCGCTGATACGATTCGTCGTCGTCTCGTGGTCTATCAGGAGCAGACCAAACCGATTGTCGAATTTTATAGCGATCGCCAAGTGCACCATATCAATGGCGATCGTACACCAGAGGCAGTCGAGCAAGCCCTTCGGGAGTTGATTTCAACTTGAGCGTTTGAGTGTTGCTGTTTTTGATGTCATCGGACGGTAGCTCTGCTGGATCTATCGATTGTAGTTTTGAACCGAACTTCTCACCCTAGATAACGTTAAATTCGCCAGCGAGGACAATTCCTTTGTCGAAACAAGATCTGATTGAAATGGAGGGCACGGTGACAGAATCGTTGCCCAATGCCATGTTCCGGGTTGACCTGGACAATGGCTTTAATGTCCTTGCCCATATCTCGGGCAAGATCCGGCGCAATTACATCAAAATTTTGCCTGGCGATCGTGTCAAGGTTGAATGCTCTCCCTACGACCTGACCAAGGGGCGAATTACTTACCGCTTGCGCAAAAAGTAAGCGGCGAAAAAACTGAGAAAATTATTAGAATTCCCTCCATTTATTTCCAGTCTTTGATATAATTAATGGCTTGCAAGTGCGACTCCAACCAAACCCATGAAAGTTCGAGCCTCTGTCAAAAAGATGTGTGATAAATGTCGTGTGATTCGCCGCCGTGGCCGAGTCATGGTGATTTGCAACAACCCCAAACACAAACAGCGTCAGGGCTGACGCTTGGGGCCGAGCCTAACCCGAGTTGGTTGTAACTTAGTGAATTGATATTGATTGCTTTATAAGGAGACCTTGAGAACGTGGCACGCATTGCTGGTGTAGACCTCCCCCGTGATAAGCGGGTCGAAATTGGCTTGACCTATGTTTATGGCATTGGTCTGGCGCGATCGCAAAAAGTATTAGCTCAGACAGGTGTAAATCCGGATATCCGTGTCAAAGACTTAACGGACGACCAGATTGTTGCCCTTCGCTCGTACATCGAATCGAATTTCCAGGTTGAAGGTGATTTGCGCCGCTGGGAATCGATGAACATCAAGCGGCTCGTTGATATTGGCTGCTATCGGGGGCGACGCCATCGCCAAGGCTTGCCCTTGCGGGGTCAACGCACCCGAACTAATGCGCGGACGCGACGTGGTCGTCGCATTGCGATCGCCGGTAAAAAGAAAGCGGGCAAGAAGTAACCCCCACGCTGACCCCCATTCGGTAAAACCCATTCGGTGGGTGAATCCGGCGTCGCAATTCAGCCCCTGGCAATTCAACTTTTACCTCACCCTTCATCCCATAACATCATGGCACGACCGACGAAGAAAGGCAGTCCACGCAAAAGCAAGCGCAATGTTCCCAACGGCATTGCTCATATCACCTCGACCTTCAACAACACCATTGTGACGATCTCGGATACTAAGGGAGATGTGATCTCTTGGGCCTCCTCCGGCTCGAGTGGCTTTAAAGGGGCCAAGAAAGGAACTCCCTTTGCTGCCCAAACCGCTGCCGACAGCGCTGCCCGCCGGGCAATGGAGCAAGGGATGCGTCAACTTGAAGTGATGGTGAGTGGTCCCGGAGCCGGCCGAGAGACCGCGATTCGAGCACTCCAAGCCTCTGGCTTAGAAATTACCCTAATTCGGGATGTCACACCCATTCCTCATAATGGCTGTCGTCCTCCGAAGCGTCGTCGCGTCTAGCGAATTCTTTGTGGCCGGGCGCGTTATCACTGAGCCTCAGGGCGTTGGTGATCAATGATGCGCCCTTGGCAAGCGCTCAAAGCCCAATTACCCCCATTTGTAGCTCAACCCAGACCCGGGAGAAAATTTAGGCGTGGTACAGTTCCAAATTGAATGTGTCGAATCCAAGACCAACAAGGATCAAACCCAATATAGTCGCTTTGTGCTCGAACCCCTAGAGCGGGGCCAAGGCATCACGGTTGGTAATGCCCTACGACGGGTCTTGCTCGCCAACCTAGAAGGGGCAGCCGCAACGGCCGTCCGCATTGCGGGTGCGAGTCATGAGTTTGCAACCATTCCCTACGTCCGGGAAGATGTGCTAGAGATTCTGCTGAACATGAAGGAGGTGGTCTTTCAGAGCTTTTCGGCAACGCCGCAGATTGGCCGTTTGGTGGCGACTGGACCTAAGACCGTGATTGCTGGAGACTTTGATCTGCCCTCTGAGGTCAGCGTCATTGACAAGAACAAATACATTGCCACCCTTTCGGCAGGCGGACGTCTAGAAATGGAGTTTCGTGTGGAGTGCGGCAAAGGCTATCATGCCATCGATCGCTCCCGAGATGATGTGGCCGCCGTTGATTTCATGCAAATCGATGCGATCTTTATGCCCGTTATTAAGGTCAATTACAAGGTTGACGATGCGTTAGTGGATGGAACTGCCACAAAAGATCGCTTAGAAATTGAGATCACAACCAATGGGAGCTTGAAGCCGGAAGAGTCCCTCTCCCAAGCAGCGGGGATTATTGTCGATCTGTTTAACCCCCTCAAAGATCTCACCCTGGAAGCGATTCAAGAGGATCAACCAGAGGACGAAGATCCCACCAGCCAAATTCCCATCGAGGAGTTGCAACTCTCGGTACGTGCCTACAACTGTCTCAAGCGTGCACAGATCAATACCGTGGCCGACTTGCTCGACTATTCTCAAGAAGACTTGCTAGAAATCAAAAACTTTGGGCAGAAATCTGCTGAAGAAGTGATTGATGCACTGCAACAGCGGCTCGGCATTACGCTGCCGCAAGAAAAGGCAAAGGCTTAACCGTCTTCACTGCTATGGTTGGCTTCTCAAGCCAGAGAATCCAGCTTTTTTTTTCGTGATGTAACTCAATCCCAAGGAGGCTCCCTATCATGCGCCATCGGTGTCGTGTCCCAGAACTGGGTCGCCCTGCAGACCAGCGTAAAGCGATGCTGCGGGCGCTGACCACTCAGCTCCTCGATAATGGCCAGATCAAAACCACCAAAGCTCGGGCTAAAGCGGTTCGTTCGGAAGCGGAACGGATGATTACGCTCGCTAAGGATGGTTCCCTGGCAGCCCGGCGACGGGCCATGGGCTATCTTTATGATAAATCCCTGGTTCATGCCCTGTTTGCCAATGCGAATGATCGCTATGGCAATCGTAATGGCGGCTATACCCGCATTGTCCGCACCGTGCGGCGTCGAGGGGACAATGCGGAGATGGCAATCATTGAACTGGTGGGCGGTGACGAGGACGAATAGCGCTGTTTTATGACGCTGTCCCAGCAGCAGCAGCCCTGCCAACGCATTGCCCTGATTGTGCAATACCAAGGAACTCACTTCCACGGTTGGCAATATCAGCCGGGTCAACGCACGGTTCAGTCGGTGTTGGAGCAGTCTTTAAGTGCGATCGCGACCCATCCTGTCCGCGTCCATGGGGCAGGACGAACTGATGCGGGGGTTCATGCCGCAGCGCAGGTGGCTCATTTTGAAACCCAGAGTCCGATTCCGGCCCGGAAGTGGGCCCAGATTCTCAATCAGCACCTGCCAGCGGATATTGTTATTCGCGGTTCGGTTGCAGTTGCCCCCCGCTGGCATGCTCAGTTTTCCGCCCTTTGGCGACGCTATCGCTACACCATCTACACCAACACCACGCCCAACGTTTTTGTGATGCCCTTTTGTTGGCATTATTATCAAGCCCCCTTAGATGTGGAGAGAATGCACTCAGCGCTGCTTCCTTTGCTCGGGCGACACCACCTGGCAGCCTTTCGCCGGGCGGGCTCTCCCCGCAAGGACTCTTGGGTTACGGTACAGGAGGTGCGCTGCGATCGCCGCCCGCCATTTGTAGAAATTGAAATTCAAGCCGACGGATTTCTCTATGGGATGGTAAGATTGTTGGTCGGCGTCCTGATTGAAGTCGGCAATGGCAAGCGATCGCTAGCCAGTTTTCATGACCTCTGGGTCAACCAGTGCCGTGAGCAAGTGAAGTACTCTGCGCCCGCTAAGGGGCTCTGTTTGTTGCGAGTCGGCTATCCCCAGCCCCCCTTTCCCTCAGAACTTTGGTTTGATACCCAACCTCGATTGATGTTCGACACTTTTGCGTGACGATATTTACCGAACCGTTATTGATCCAACAGTATTCATCCAAATAATATTCACGGCTATTTGTGTAAGTTAAGTGCTATGGAAAAAACCCTCCTCCCCAGCCCCGAAACCCTAGAGAAGAAATGGTATGTTGTTGACGCAGCCGATCAACGTCTCGGACGTCTGGCGACCGAAATTGCGACGCTCCTCCGAGGCAAAAACAAACCGACCTTTACACCCCATATGGACACGGGCGACCATGTCATCGTTATCAATGCTGAAAAGGTAGTTGTCACCGGGCGCAAGGGTGAGCAAAAGCTCTATCGTCGCCATTCGGGTCGTCCTGGTGGCATGAAGGAAGAAACCTTCAACCATCTCCAGAACCGGATCCCCGAGCGTATTATTGAAAAGGCAGTCAAAGGCATGTTACCCAAAAATGCTCTGGGACGTCGGTTGTTTACAAATCTGAAAGTTTACGCAGGGCCCGAGCATCAGCATCAAGCGCAACAGCCCGAGCCCTTGACCATTGATACCATCCCCCAGAAGAAAGCCAAACAAAGCCTAAATTAACGTTTAGAAAGCGTCTAAGGAGAAACCGCGATTATGAATTCTGAGAACAATGCTGTTGTCTACTGGGGAACGGGCCGTCGCAAAAGTGCGATCGCCAGAGTGCGCCTGGTTCCTGGCAATGGTGAGATTAAGGTCAACAACCGTCCGGGACTGGACTATTTCAACCGCAATCCCAGCTACATTGCGGGCATCAAAGCGCCCTTAGAAACGCTAGGGCTAGAAGAGAGTTACGACATTCTGGTTCGAGCCCATGGCGGTGGCTTAACCGGTCAGGCCGACGCCGTAAAGCTGGGCGTTGCCCGGGCTCTCTGCGAGCTGGATCCAGAAAATCGTCAACCCCTCAAGAGTGAAGGGTATTTGACCCGGGACCCCCGAGCCAAAGAACGGAAGAAATATGGCTTGAAAAAAGCCCGTAAAGCTCCCCAATTCTCCAAGCGTTAATTCTCAGATTGCGCTGTGAGCATTTGTCGTTTAATTTTCAGTTGAGCACCCTATTGAGAACCATGCCAAAAGCCGATATTCACCCCGAATGGTATCCCGACGCCAAAGTCATCTGTAACGGTGAAGTGGTTATGACCGTTGGTTCAACCCAACCCGAAATTCACGTTGAAATTTGGTCGGGCAACCACCCATTCTACACCGGAACCCAGAAAATTATCGATACGGAAGGTCGTGTGGAGCGCTTCATGCGGAAGTTTGGCATGTTCGACAGTACCGCAACCGACACGGCCGAGAAAAAGTAGCGGTTGGTATTGGTGTTTTGAACCCAGCAGTCACGACTGCTGGGTTTGTTGCATTTCTCTGTCCCCTTGGCAATGACCCGATTCAAACTATCCGGACATTGGCGAATATGTGCGCCAGGAATAGAACATGGCTGAATCTTATCTACTGGACAAACTGAAGTCGGTTGAACAAACCTTTAATGAGCTTAATCGCCGCTTGGCTGATCCGGATGTGGTGACCAATCCGGATGAGCTACAAAAGGTTGCCAAGGCCCGTGCCTCCCTTGAAGAGACGGTCTTGGTGTATCAAGACTGGCAGCAGGCCAATGAAGAACTAGAGGGGGCCAAGGAGATCCTCAAAGAGTCCCAGGAGGACCCTGAACTGCACAGTATGGCCAGTGCTGAGGTGACAACGCTGGAAGCACAAATTGAAGAACTGGAGCAGCGCCTGAAAATTTTGCTGCTACCCAGCGACCCCAACGACGAGAAAAACATCATGCTGGAAATCCGTGCCGGGACAGGCGGGGATGAAGCGAGTATCTGGGCGGGAGATCTGGTGCGAATTTATTCCCGTTATGCCGATTCCCAGCAGTGGAAGGTGGGCTTGGTGAGCGAGTCTACCGGCGAGATGGGGGGCTTTAAGGAAGTGGTTTTAGAGATTCAAGGCGATCGCGTCTACAGCAAACTCAAGTTTGAAGCAGGCGTCCATCGGGTGCAGCGGGTTCCGGTGACAGAAGCAGGAGGACGGGTTCATACTTCGACCGCGACGATCGCCGTCATGCCCGAAGTGGACGATGTTGAAGTCGAGATTGACCAAAAGGATTTGGAGATCTCGACTGCTCGGTCAGGCGGCGCAGGCGGACAAAACGTCAACAAGGTGGAAACGGCCGTTGACCTGTTACATAAACCCACGGGTATTCGCGTCTTTTGTACCGAGGAGCGCTCCCAACTACAAAACCGGGAACGGGCGATGCAAATTTTACGGGCCAAACTCTATGAAATGAAGCTCCGGGAGCAACAGGAAGCCGTCACCTCGCTGCGGCGTTCCCAGGTCGGAACGGGGGCGCGATCGGAAAAGATCCGAACCTACAATTACAAAGACAACCGGGTTACGGATCATCGCCTGGGGAAAAACTTCTCCCTCGATTCTGCTCTAACGGGCGATATTAATCATATTGTGGAAGCCTGTATTTCCCAAGACCAGCAGGAGCGTCTCGAACAGTTGGCGGCTGCCCCGGAGACGGCTGAGGTACTCTAGGGCAGGGAGGGTTTCAAACCCTCCCCTACTGCCGTGGCACAGCTTATGATTGAGCATTAGCAAATCCTTGTAGGGGCAATCCCCCCGTGGTTGCCTGGATGTGTTGCGTGACGGAGAGTTGATCGGTGGGTGTCCGAGATTGGGGTGGGCACGGGGGCACTACCCCTACGATAGCTTCGCTTAGCCGAAACTCACGTTATTTTGTTTTTAGTCGATACATATCAAGACCAAGAGAGCTGAGCTCCCCCCCAAGCGGCGGACTGAATTTGGCCAAAGACGATGGGTTGATCCCCTGTTGCCAAAGCCGTGTCTCCCTTGATACTCACCCGCCAGAGGAGCCAGGGGTCTTCGCCCAAAGAGCCAATCCGAAAGAGCACTTGCTCGGAATGGGTTGTGCTCCAGCCGAGCACAATGGCATTGGAATAGTCGGGTCCTTTAGGAACACAAGTAAAGGTCTGCTGGGTTGAGCGCTCCCAAATCACCGCATAGTCGGAGGCGATCGAGGTGCTCAGCAGCCCCTCAAACTGACGCGCTAGCAGGCGATCACCTGTTTGTGACCAGGAGATCGGAATGAGAATCGAAAAAACGCCGGCCTGCGGCTTCTCTAATGAGGGATTGTGCGCGATCGGGGAAGATGCTGTAACGGTTTGCAACTCGCCTGTGCGAAGATCTTCAAGGAACATCACACTGGTAATTTGACTGCCTAAAAACTCTGGATCGGTTGACATTTGAATCCGACTATAAGCCGCGTAATCCCCCTCGGGCGAAACCACCGTCAGGGTTCGGTAGTGGCGAGGCTCACTCTCTGGTAGCTGTCTGAACGTTTCATAGGTCTCTAAGATCCAGTTCCACGGAATGGGATGGGGGCTATTGAGGGGATCCTCATTAAGGGGGGGGTCTAAGGGCGCATTCGCAGACACGGCGTCTACATCCAGCAAAGGTGTTGTGCTGGTTGAGGGTTGCCAGGGAGAAACCCCCGGAATGATGGCTTTGGGAAAATCCTGGGATTGTGATGAAGGGGTTGCCGGGGCGTGAGGGGGTGTGGGCAACAATAGCACGGGGGGCATGGTTGACCATTCGGTCTCAAGCAAAGGTTGCACCATGAAGAAACAATACAGACTAGGAATTATAACAGTATATTAAGTGTATTCAGAATCATAAGCATCTCCCTGCTAAAAGTCAAAAAAGACCGTGCCCCATACTGCTAAAACTTTGCCAACCGCTGCTGCGGAAAACCTGCCCCGAACACGGTAAGATGCTAGGGGCTCCATCAATATAGATGCCAAAGTGTTGTCACAGCACTGTTGCTCGCCCCGAACTAAATCTTTGTTGGTTTGGGCACTTTAACGATTATTGCTCAAAGCTTCTGCGAGGCATTATTGATGACCAGCCCTAGGATTGACCACTGCTGAAGAGTTTTTCGAGACGCATCATGATTCGTGATATTTTTATGCCTGCCCTAAGCTCCACAATGACAGAGGGCAAGATTGTTTCGTGGGCCAAGCAACCGGGCGATCGGGTGGAGAAAGGTGAAACAGTGGTTGTGGTTGAATCCGACAAGGCGGATATGGATGTGGAATCCTTTCACGCGGGATTTCTGGCAACCATCTTGGTGAATGAAGGGGAAGAAGCGCCAGTCGGTTCGGCGATCGCTCTCCTGGCGGAAACAGAAGCAGAAATTGAGCAAGCTCAGCAGCAGGATGCAAAGCCAGCTGCAGCGGCTAGCACTGCGGCTGCCCCCCCACAAGTCGCTGCCCCTGCGACTCAACCGAGTCCAGCACCAACGAGTCCAACAGGTGCAAGCCGGAATGGTCGCTTAGTGGCCTCACCCCGAGCGAAGAAACTGGCCAAAGACCTCAAAATTGACCTAACCACCCTTCAAGGGACGGGTCCCCACGGTCGGATCGTTGCTGCTGATGTGGAGCAGGCTGCTGGTCGGCCCGCGAGTACTGCGGTGGTGGCGACACCGACGACCACAGCGATCGCCGCGCCCCCAACGTCTGCTCCTGCACCAATGCCGATTCCCGCCCCCGCAACACCGGGTGAAGTCAAGGCAATGAACACATTGCAAAAAGCAGTCGTGACTAATATGCTGGCGAGCAAGCAGGCACCTGACTTCCGCGTGGGCTACACGATTACCACCGACGCTTTGGATGCCCT
This sequence comes from Cyanobacteria bacterium P01_G01_bin.54, assembly GCA_039180005.1. GTDB lineage: Bacteria > Cyanobacteriota > Cyanobacteriia > Cyanobacteriales > Spirulinaceae > SIO3F2. Next base: position 92,950 of record JBCDEB010000002.1, read on the forward strand.
CTACAAGCAGATCAAACCCAAAGGTGTCACCATGACGGCGCTCCTCGCTAAAGCCGTAGCGATGACGCTTCAGAAGCATCCCTTGGTCAATGCCAGCTATGTTGAGAACGGCATTAGCTATGCCAGCAGCATTAATGTTTCTGTAGCGGTGGCGATGCCCGATGGTGGTCTCATTACGCCGGTGCTCAAGTCGGCCGACCAGCTCGATATCTACAGCCTGTCGCGCACTTGGAAAGACTTGGTCAGCCGGGCGCGGTCTAAGCAGTTGCAGCCGGATGAATACAACAGTGGCACCTTCACCATTTCCAACCTCGGCATGTTTGGCGTCGATCGCTTTGATGCGATTTTGCCAGCCGGTCAGGGGGCAATCTTGGCCGTGGGTGCCTCTCGCCCGCAGATTGTGGCCCAGAGTGATGGACTATTTGGTGTTAAGCAACAAATGCAGGTCAATATGACCTGCGATCACCGGATTATCTATGGCGCAACGGCAGCGGCGTTCTTGCAAGATTTGGCGGAGTTGATTGAGACAGAGACTCAATCGTTGACACTGTAGTGCCGTGGCACGCCTAAAAAGGTGTAGTGGAGTAGATTGGGTTGAGCGGAGCGAAACCCAACACCGCCAATGTTTTGCGAGATTTTCCTGTGGGTAATTGTAAGGTGGGCAAAATTCATGGTTTCAAAGCTGAGCCGTGAATTGATTAATATTTGCCCACACTACTGCTAGTGTGTTGCGTGGCAAAAATTGATCGGTTGGTGGCTGATACTGAATCCGCAAAGCATAGGGAGAGATAACCTGCTGATTATTCCTTGGGCAGGCGGGACGCCTGTGCTACGGGTTTCTGGTCTCAATATCCCGTAGCGTGGGCATCTTGCCCGCCACCAGGATCAGCCTTCGCTTTCTGTGTTCATACAATCCGGATTCAGTATGAGACCGGAGGCACAAGGGCATTACCTGGGCTGTTCATTCTGCCGCTTTTTGGATCATTAAAACTCATGCACAAACCGTGGCGGGCAAGATGCCCGCGCTACGGGATCTAAAGCCGGACTAACCGTGCTGGCAGGCGTCTCGCCTACCAGCACGGAATCTGCATGGACTTTTCTAGTAGAGAATCCTGCAAAGTGAACAGCCTAGGCATTACCCCTACGGTATTTCATGGTTAAATCCTACTTTCGGTTGCTTAATTCCAAGGGTTCGGGTAGCGCTGGAACCACGACTTGCCCGGAAAGCTGGGATTGGAGGGTGGATATTGCCCGTTGATACTGGGGATCGCGGTCGGTTCCTTGCAAGGCAGGATTGCGCCGCAACAAGCGCTGTTGGTCTCGGCTCAGCTCAAACACCACATCCGGCGCAATCCCATGCTGGTTAATGTTGATGCCGCTCGGGGGATAGTAGCGGGAAATCGTCACTGCGAGGCCCGAATCATCCGAAAGGTGATGCACCGATTGTACTGTGCCTTTGCCATAGGTGCGGCTGCCGACAAGGGTGGCGCGATCGTTGTCTTTGAGGGCCCCGGCTAAAATTTCGCTGGCACTGGCAGAATAACCATCAATTAAAATGACCAGGGGCAGATCGGTAATGGCCGTACGGTTGGCCGAATATTGGCGATCGCCCCCTTGGCGGTCTACCGTACTTACGATGGGTCCAGTCTCCAGCCACATCCGGGCAATATCTACGCTGGCAAAGAGTAAGCCACCGGGATTGCCCCGTAGATCCAGCACATAGCCGTCAATCGTTTGGGACTCCAGATCCGCGATCGCCGCCGCCATTTGCTCAGCAGCATGGGAGCTAAACTCATCGAGGCGCATATAGCCCACCCGTAACTCGCCCTCTTCCTGAAGCGCAGAATGCAGCACGGGAACTTCGATCTGAGCCCGGATCAACTCCACTTCGTATAACCCTTGGTTGGGGCGCACCAATTGCAAACGGACGCTGGAACCTTCTGCGCCCCCGAGTAGTTCAATCGCCTCTTCAGCTCCGAGTAGGGAGGTGGGGCGATCGTCAATGCGGAGGATGCGATCGCCCGCCTGAATGCCTGCTGCTGCTGCCGGTGAATCGGGGATGGGTCGAATCACTTTGAGGGCACTGGTGGCTTCATCCACCGTTAGTTGCAAGCCCACGCCGGAGAGTTCCCCACTCGTTTGGTTGGTGAGTTGGGCGTATTCACCCGGATCCAGAAAACGAGTGTAGGGGTCGTTGAGTTCCTTGAGCGCCTGACGAATGGCGCTGTAGGCTTCCTGCGACGAGCTATAGTCGCGATCGAGTAGTTCTTGACGGGTTTCCTGCCAATCTTGGGCATCAAATTCTGAGCCAATCCCCACAAACTCGTTATTAACAATCTGCCAGACTTCATCAATGACGGTTTTTGGACTCTCCTCTAATGCCGCTTGCACCGCAGGGATAATACCAGTGGTCACCATGGCTGCTGCTGCAACGCTGGCCAATGCGCCATTCACAACAAAAGCAGAAAGCCAAGTGGGGAACTTACGGGGATGATTCATCGTCGTCTCGCTCTGGATGATTGGAATGAGAGGAAATGGATAGCTGGTGTTGGGCTGAAGAAACTTGCGGCTAGAGGCTTAACGTTGCTCACGAATGGACTCAGCTTGTTTACCAAGATAGAAACAGCCGTTTGAGCTTTTGACCCATTTGGTGACAGTTTGGCAACCGTCTAGAGCCCGCATAGAGCGTGCACTGACCCCATTCACTCCACAGGGGTGAACGGAGCGGCGTGAATTTCACCGACGTCGTTCACCTGAGAATGACCTGCCTGCATATCCTGCCAGGGTTGCACTCCACGCTATCTTTGAGAATGCGCTTGTTAAGCGCAAAATCCGCATGAAGCCTTACAATCCCTCAAATCTTAGTATGAAAACTTTAGGGGAGCTGACGCCAGTCAACGGGGCTTGTCTTCATAAAATCTAACAAAATTTCCCGGTGAGGGGCACTCAATGGACGGGACTGCCCTGCAATCGCCGAATATTGCTCTCCCGCGACGATCGCCTCGGGGGACACCAGCGCAAAATCCCAGCCTTCTTGCAATTGCAACTGTTCAACTGTTGCGGTGAGGGGGGCGGCATAGATGTGGCGAATGACGCGATCGGTCTCAACAATCCCCACGGGATAGGGCGACGGGGTGAGGGTATAGCCAATCTCTTCTGCCACTTCGCGCAACAATGCCATCATTGGCGTTTCGCCCGGCTCGATATGCCCACCGAAAAAGGCCCAGAGCCCTGGAGCGGCAATACCCGGAATATCATCCCGCAGTTGGAGCAAGAACTGCCCTCGTTGGTACAAGATGGCGAGCGCAACTTCGGTTCGGACCATGGACTCGTGAGCGAGAAGGTTGGATTTTATTATCCTTGATTCTGAGCACCGCCCTATCCATCACCTCACTCGATCGCCTGGCCAAAGGCCTGATAGGCTTGCTGCACCTCGGTGCGATCGCCAATCACACACCCCTGATCTTCCAACCAAGCATGACTCTCTAGCTTGCCCCCCACCCGACGCATCCCAATCCGTAGGACGGTTTCGACGCCTTGCCAACGAAGCATTGTCCAGAGGGTCAGGGATTGACGCAGACAATTCGCCCAGGGGCGGCTGTAGCGAACAGCCAGGCGAACCATAGCCAATGTTGTCGAGCGCCTTTGAGGAGAGAGGGCACCAACAACATGGTGGCGGGTCCAACGGTTTAACTGCCGCTTGGTCCAACGAAATCCCCTCAGCTTGAGGGCCAATGTAATTGTCAGCAAGAGAAGATAGGCCACGAAAAATTGCGATCGCGCCAGGGGGGAGAGCCGCCAAGCGGTGCAAATTTTTCGGGTGACGGTGCCTGGGTTGTTCACTTTGCGGGATTTTCTGCCGAAAAAATTCATACAGATTTCGTGCTGGCAGGCGGGACGCTTGCGCTACGGCTAGTCTGGCTCTGGATTCCGTAGCGCGGGTGGTTGCTGAGCGCTTGTCCTGAGCGGAGTCGTTGGCGTAGCCTCCCGGAGGGATAGGGGAGTCGAAGTACATCTTGCCCGCCACGGCTGATGCATGAGTTTGAATAGTCTGAAAAGTGACAGAATGAATAGCCCACACAATGCTCTTCATTCGGGTGTATCAACTAATATTGTTGAAAGGGTTTCAGAAACGCCTGAACCTTGAGGTCAATCCCTGTAATGGCGGTTCCTACAACCACGGCATTTGCCCCCAAATCCAGTGCCGTTTGCGCCATCGCTGGGGTGGCGATGCCCCCTTCGCAGATGGTAAAGCAACCGAGCTGAACCAATTGTTTGAGCAATGCCCAGGCAGGGGGCTGATCCCGGCGTGTTTGCGCCGTGTAGCCATAGAGGGTGGTGCCGACAATGTCTGCCCCGGCCTCAAGCGCTACTTTTGCCCCGGCTAGATCATCGGCGTCGGCCATCACCCCTTTGCCCAGCTCCGCTCGGATGCGCTGCACTAAGTCCGGGAGTTGTTCCCCATTGGGGCGATCGCGCCGGGTTGCGTCGAGGGCAATAATGTCGGCACCGGCAGCGGCGATCGCCCTTGCATCCGCAAAGCGGGGCGTGATATACACCTCAGAATCAGGGATTTGCTGCTTCCAGAGTCCAATGATGGGAATACTTGGCAGTACCTTACGGACTGCTTCAATGTGAGCTGGCGTATCAATGCGCACTGCGGCGGCCCCCTGCAAAACCGCAGCCTGAGCCATAGCGGCAATCATTTCAGGCGCGTAGAGGGGTGAGTCCGATGGGGCTTGGCAAGAAACAATGAGTTGATGATCCAGTGCGTCGAGAGCAGGGGGCATGGCTAGAATAGAGAACGATCTCGTTAACCCAACCTAACGCAAAACGATTTAACTTCAACAATGGCCACCGTATCGTCCGAGCAATTGGCGCAACTGAAAACGCAACTGAGTGACTATCCCCCTGCTCTGGCAGCCTTGGCAGAGATTGAGGCCTGTGAAGGTGACTTGGAAGATGCGGCCATGTCGTTGGCAATCCAGGCCGGTCAAGTGCCGCAAGAGGACAATGCTGAATGGCTCGCGGATCTCGCTAAGCGGTGTCGAGCGCTGCTCTGTGCCGAAATTCCCCGTCAGAATTTACAAGTGGGCGCGATCGACAAGGTCATTCTCACTGTTGCCAACGCTGATTTGGTGCCGGCGATTTTGGCCACACCTGTTGTCTTGTTTGTCCAAGCTCAGGGTTTGACTCCGTTTTGTGCCCCCTTGGATCAGGCAATGAACCGGGAAGAATAAAGCCCCCCCCTGAAAATTCACCATGAAAATTCTTGGTTTTGATCCAGGCTGCGACAAATGTGGGATCGCGGTGATGGACTATCCCGATGTATTGCTCTATCACGCTGTGGTGGAAACGGCAGGGGTTGAAAACACGATCCACCAACTCCTCAACACTTACGAGCCCGACCAAATTGTGCTCGGTGACCAAACCTATTCCCAGCAATGGCGTGAGCGGCTCCAGCAGCAATGCCCAGCGCAACTACCGATCGCGCTGGTCGATGAGCGCAATAGTACCCTGGAAGCCCGCGATCGCTATTGGCAGATGTATCCGCCCCAGCGGTTGATGCGACTTGTACCGCCAGGATTGCGCGTCCCCCCTCGACCCGTTGATGATATTGTGGCCATCTTATTGATTGAACGCTACTGTGCCTCATGTCAGATTTAGATCACTCAGCCCCACAGCACACTGATCTGGATTGGGCTGCTCCCGTTCGTCTTGCTGCAGACGTATTGATTCAAGACCTCGGCGGCGAAGCCGTGCTCTTGGATTTGGAGAGTGAGCAATATTTTGGTCTGGATGATGTGGGCACGCGGATGCTGCAGGTTCTGGATGCCAGCGAATCGCTACAGGTTGCCTATGGACAACTCTTGGCTGAGTATGAGGTTGAACCGGCTATGTTGCGTCAGGACTTGCAGGCGTTTGTCCAGGAACTTCAAGCCCACGGACTGATTATTCAGGGAGATTGATTCTGATGCTCAAGACATTTCTCGTTCTCTGCCTGCTCTGGTGGCAAGTCGGCGGTATTCTGGGCGGTATTGCCGTTGCTCAAACTCTGGAAGGGACACATGCCCTAGAGCGCCTGTTTGAGCAACCGCTGGAAACGAGTTGGTTTAGCCCCACCTTTTTACAGGCGGTTCCTGCCGCCCAGATCGAGCAGCTTTTGGGGCAAATCCAGCAGGATCTGGGGGCATATCAAGGGGTTCAGGATCTGGGAGAAGGACGCTACCGGGTGGCGTTTGAGCGCGGCACTATAGAGGCCCAGGTTGACCTCAATGCCACAGGGCAGTTTATTGGGTTGCGCTTTCGCCCAGCAGGACTGTCTCCGGCTGAGGCGGCGCAGGCAGTACAAGACTTACCGGGGGAGGTGAGTTTACTGATTCAACAGGATGGGGAGGTACTGACGCAGTTCCAGAGCGATCGCCCCTTAGCCGTCGGCTCCGCTTTCAAACTGGCCGTGCTGGCGGCGCTGCAACAACAGATCGAGGACGGTCAAATTGCTTGGGATCAGGTTGTTCCCCTCAATCCCAACTGGAAAAGCCTACCCAGCGGTCTGCTCCAGGACTGGCCGGATAACGCTCCCCTAACGATACAAACCCTGGCGACGCTGATGATCTCGCTGAGTGACAATACGGCAACAGATGCCTTGATGGCAGCGGTGGGTCAGGAGAGTCTCCAAGCCTTTCGCGGCCAGAATCAGCCGCTGCTGAGCACTCAGCAGGCGTTTAAGCTCAAGAACCCAGAGAATGCCGATCTCCTCCGGCAATATCGAGCGGGAGAGCGCGAGGCGGCGGTGGCGCAGCTCGACGATCGCCCCCTGCCGACGGTTGAGTTGTTTGCGGCGGATGCGATCGCTCCCGATGTGGAATGGTTTTTTAGCGCCCAGGAACTGTGCCAACTGATGGCGCAGGTCGAAGACCTCCCGCTCATGCAGGTGAATCCCGGCCTTGCCAGCCCTCAGCAATGGTCACAGATTGCCTTCAAAGGCGGGTCTGAGCCGGGAGTACTCAACTTTACAACGACATTGCAGGATGGGAACCGTCAGCGCTACTGTGTGGTCATGACGGTCAATGCAGCCCAAGCGCTACCAGAAAATGAGCTAGCGCTCTTGTATGAGCGAATCATTGAGGGGCTCATCCCCCTTCGTTAAGACTTTAACCTAAAGTCTTGACCTTGCTTGTGGCGCTGACTTGTGACGCCGACTTATAACGATGGATGGGTCATTGCTGGATTGGCCCAGGCTGCCCATGATTCACCCCTGAGTTCATGCTATTGACAACGGAATGATGCAACGACCTTCTCACCGAACCTTACTGCGCTCCCTCCGCTGGCTGCTGCCCCCGGTCGCTCTACTGATGTTGATCTGGGGTCTCGGCGATCGCCCCGTGCTGACCCACTCCCCAGAACCCCGCACCAAGACCGAACAGCAGCTAGTGCAGAATCAGGGGGCAGGGAGGACGCATCACCCTGAAACAGCAGCAATGCATCCCCTGAATGGGACCCTGTTGGCTCAAAATACCCGGAATCGTGTTGCCATCAAAATCGAGGGGAATCGGCGCGTGATCACCGCCAACGGGATTCCCGACCATGCAACGGGAACCTTCCCCAACCGCAACAATCCCAACACCATTACGTCCCAGTCCTATTCTTTTTCTGTGCCTGCCAACCCCCAGTTCGCCCGCCAAATTACTCCGATGCGAGGCCAACGGTTTGGCGTGGCACTCAATGGGGTGCCCTTTGATCCAGGGGCGGGTGAATTTTGGGGGGATGGGCGCGATCGCTCTAGCGGTGGTCGGCCCCAAGGCGGTCAGCAATCGGGAGGACGTCCCCAGGGGGGGCCGCCCAACGGGGCAGACAGTAGCGTTTGGCAATACGAAGCCCTGGCGCAGACACCGGGGGCGCGGAATCTGGGCTTAGACCAGAACCATGCCCATGTCCAGCCGGATGGCAGTTACCATTACCACGGATTACCCACCGGTCTGATTGGTGGGGGCAGTGCACCGCAACTGATTGGCTATGCAGCAGATGGCTTCCCCATCTATTACGCTCCTGAGGTACGCCCCAGCTATCGACTCAAGTCTGGCACGCGACCGGATGGCCCCGGGGGAACCTATGACGGCACCTTTGTGCGAGATTACGAATATGCTGCGGGCCTCGGTGATCTCGATGAATGCAACGGTCGCACGGCTGCTACGCCCGAACACCCTCAGGGGATCTACCACTACTATGCGACCCAGGCGTTTCCCTCGATTCCCCGCTGCTTCCGAGGCACGCCGGACGATAGTTTTCGACATCAACAACGGGGCGGGGGCCAGGGTCGTCCAGACGGCAATCGTCCCAATAATGGTACGGGGAACCGTCCACCGCACGGCCGTCCACCCCACGGACGCCCGCCCCATGAACGTCTCCAACGCTAGGAACATTGGATCGAGGGATGCTGCATCGTTTAGGTTTGACCGGGGGCATTGCCACGGGCAAAAGCACGGTTTCGAACTATCTAAGCCAGCGCTACCAACTCCCCGTGCTGGATGCTGATGAATTTTCTCACGCGGCGGTGCAGCCCGGCTCGCCCATTCTTGAGGCGATCGCCAGCCGTTACGGCCCCCAGCTCCTCCAGCCTGATGGCTACCTCGATCGCGCTCGTCTCGGTCAAATTGTCTTTAACGATGCCCAAGAACGGCAATGGCTTGAAGCACAAATCCATCCGGTGGTGCGCGATCGCTTTAACCAAACCCTCACGCAACTAACCGACCAGCCTGTTGTGGTGCTCTCGATTCCGCTGCTGTTTGAGGCCAATCTAACCGGACTGATGACTGAGATTTGGGTGGTCAGTTGTACACCCAGCCAACAGCTCGACCGACTAATGGCGCGTAACAACCTAGATCAGCGGCAAGCCCAACAGCGCATTCAGACGCAACTGCCTCTGTCCCAAAAATGTGCTGCTGCTGATGTGGTGTTGGACAATTCCCAGAGCCGCGATCGCCTTTGGGCTCAAATCGACGCTCAGATGTCCCGTTTACTGACTACTGGATAAATCGTCCCGGCATTGCTCCGGATAGGCGACTCTGAGGGCCTCCAAAAGCAAGTCAAACCGAAATTGCTCAACCAACTGCGCAATTTTGGCTGCCAGACTCGCCGCATCGGGGGGGAGCTGATGGATAAGCGCATCGATCGCGGTATTGTCAATGGCGATTGCCGCAATATAGAGCTGCCCAATCCACACTTCATCCCGGCCGAGCAAGTCCTGGGGCTGAAGACAATTGTCCAGCGATTCATCGGAGCCAGGTGAATCCGTGGCGGCAGGGATGATGAGCGTGTCGATCGCTGCCGTCGTCGCGGGGGAATCTTGAGGAAGGGTTGCAACATCCTCAACCCGCAGCGGCAGTTGAAAAGAAAATTGGCTCCCGACATCCCGTTGTGATCGGGCCCAAATCTGTCCCTGCATCATTTGTACATATTCACGACTAATCGAGAGTCCAAGCCCGGTTCCCTCTTTCGATTTTTCGCCGGTGCTGGTTTGGACAAAGGGCTCAAACAAAAGCTGGAGTTCAGACTCCGTAATCCCTGGCCCGGTATCCTCGACAGTAACGTGCAGCCACGCCCGAGCCCCCTCGCCGCTGACGGGCTCAAGGGAGGCTGAGGTAATCGTCTCCGGTTCACCCAGCGCAACGGGCTGTTGTTGCATCGTGACCTGCACCGTCACCGCTCCGGTGGTGGTGAACTTGATGGCATTCCCCATCAAGTTGGAGAAAATTTGCCGTAGTTTACTCTCGTCGCTCCAGACTGTTTTAGGAAGCTGAGGGTCAGTTTCGAGGTTGAGCTGGAGTCCCTTTTGCTGAGCACTCAAGCGATGCATGTCGTACAGGGAACGCAACATTTGCTGGAAATTAAACCGACTGATGTGGAGCTTGTCTTGACCAGCTTCTAGTTTGGACATGGTCAAAATGTCATTGATCAAACAGAGTAAATGTTCTCCACTACGATTGATGATCTGCAAATTGTCTCGTTGCTGGCCATTTAATGATTGATCCCCGCCGAGTAATTGGCTAAACCCCAGAATGGCATTGAGGGGGGTACGCAGCTCATGACTCATGCTAGCCAGAAACGAACTTTTGGCACGATTGGCCGTTTCGGCGGCCTCTTTAGCCAGCGTCAGGGCCACTTCTGCCTGCTTACGATCGCTAATATCTCGCACCATCATCAGCACTTCATCATCGGTCAGCTTGACGATGCGCACTTCTTCGTAATGCGTGGGTTGAGACGGCGGGGTCGGTAGGGCGTACTCATAGACTTGGAGTTGCTCAGTAGTCAATGCTTGGTTGAGATAATGCATCTGTTGGGCAGCGAGCTCAGGAGGAAACAGCTCCGTTAATTGTTTGCCCACAGATTGTTTACCAACAGACCAGGGACTGGGGGACGCTGATGGGTCACGGGTTGAATCAGGGTGTACCTCTTGGCAGCGTCCGGATGCGGTCAGGCGAACCAAGACATCCGGAATGGCCCTGAGCATGGCATTATTGGTGGCTTCACTGGCCCGCAGGGCAGCCGTACGTTCTGTGACCTGCACTTCAAGGGTGTGGTTGTAGTCGGCCAAGAGTTGTTCGGTGCGCTTGCGCTCGGTGATATCGGTCAGGGTAGCGATCGCATAGAGCACCTGACCCTCGGCATCGTAAATGGGGGTAGCGGCGATCTCCAAGGGAATGGTGCGATCGCCGAGCACTAAGGCTAAATCATCCACAATCAAACTGTTTCCCTGCAAGGCTTGCACCAGCGGTTGCCGTTCAGCGGGGTAGGGCTCTAAGCCGCCCGCATAATAAGCCTGGGCAAACGCGGGTGTATCGGGCGTTAAGAGCGCCCTCTCCTGAGCCAGTTCAGTCGCAAAGCGATTGGTATAGTAGGGCTGACCCGTTGCATCCACCACCAAAATCCCCACAGGCACAGCTTCGAGGAACTGCACCAAGCGTTGCTCGCTCTCGCGCAAGGCTTTCTGGCGAGACAGTTCTGTTTGCGCTTCCTGCGCCCGTTGTTTCTCGGCGCGGGCTTCCTTGAGCTGACTCACGTAGTTGAGCGTTTTGCTCAGGGTAATGTCTAAGTCTTCAAAGTTAATTGGCTTGGTTAAAAAGTCAAAAGCCCCTTGGTTCATCGCGGTGCGAATGTTGCGCAAATCTCCATAGGCAGAGATCACAATCGCCTTGGGAATCTCGACTTGGCGCTCGGCCAGCCGACTCAAGAGCGTCAGCCCATTCATCTGGGGCATATTGATGTCGGTGAGCAGCACATCAACATCCGGATGGGCATCAAGCTGCGCGAGCGCTTCAACCCCATTGTGAGCAAACAGAAACTCGTAGTCGCCCTGGCGCAGCTTGCGACGAAAGGCTTTTTGAATCAGCAAATGCATGGTTGGCTCGTCATCGACCACCAAAATCTTTGCTGGCATAAGTTTGCTCTCCTAAGATGGGCTCTCCTACAAACGGGTAATGCGCTGCGATCGCCTCAGGACTGTCATCAACTAGAACGCAAACATGGCTATGGCTGGTTTACAGCTCTTCTCCCTTCCGGTTGCTTGGGTTGGGCGCTTTATCGCTTGTCCCGCTAAGACGCCTGATATTAACTGATGACACGCCCCAGTACTCTGTGAGTTTTCAACATTACCCTAACGGAAGTTTATCAGCTTCGCGTCAGGGTTGATTGACTCGTGCCCCTATCCGGGCAGTCCTAGGACTGTCATTATGTTGGATTTCAAGCGCTGACGATGACTTGTCTTATCCCTCTTTTGTCACGACAGGATTTTTAAACGAATCCTCGCTGTTACAATCAACGAGAGAATGCGGGTTTGACCCCAATATGACAAAAGCGGATATCCCAAATCTGGAAATTAGGGCTACAGATGAGAAATAGAGAGCTGAGGTTTCGGCTTCGTTGTGGATTGAGCGGAGCCGAAACCTTAGAATCAACCATACTGGCTCCGATATTGCCGGAGTCTGAGGGGGCAATTTCCCACTCAGCGGGAGGTATCGGGGGTCTGGACCTCTGATAACCGATTTTGACATCGAGATTCCAGGGCTTTGAGGAATTACGATCGCTGCGCTTAAACGAAATTCAGGTTATTTACGTAATTTGCATGTCGCTGGGTTGATTTAAAGCAAGGCTCTCGTTATATTTGCGTAGGGGGCAGTCTGCTGAGTTCATTGAAGTCAAGTCTTGATGTTTCTGCGTGTGTAAGCGATGCTCAACCTCATTAAGTTACGATAATCCAGTGCCGATGTTTGTGTTTGCAGCGGCGATATTCCGCATAATGGCCGAGAGGACTTAACACCCTGAAACTTAGATCTATTGATATGATCATCTGTGAGTGTCTCTTGATGTAGAGATTCTCTCTCGCTGTTTAAGAAACATAGTTTCGGCTTAGGGTTTGTCATCATTGAATCTTAGAAGCCGGATGGCACAAATGACTGCTCCTGTGCAGCGCAGAGCACGATTACACGCTCGGCCCAAGAAACATATCGGCAGCTATCGGCCAGTCCAGTTAACGGGTTGGCGTCTAACGGATGACCGTCCTTCATGGTGCTCAACATCCAGCCTCCATTCCCAATTCTCTTCACTCAGAGAGAACGGTTCTAGGAGACTGTTCACTGCTCTCTCTAAGCATTCTTCAAGTTCTATCGCTATTGCGTTGTCTGACTCAGGTTGCTGTTTACTTGCCAATTACCCTTAGCATCCCGTTCCAATTCTGGAGTTTAGACCATGTTCCATCCTCAGACAAAATTAGTTCCGGCGCTCTTACTGACAATGGCCATAGCCCTCGGCGGTGAGGGTCAGGCGATGCCAAGACCCAATGGGAGCAGTGCATTTGCACCGCCTGACCTGGGGGCACCGGATACCACGAGTGCTGGGGGAACCCGGGGGGATATTTTCTTTAGTCCGACCGATCTGGGCTCACCCGACATAACGCAGGATGGAGGCACACGCCAAGGGGGGGATATTTTCTTTAGTCCGACTGATCTGGGCTCACCTGACATAACGCAGGATGGGGGAACACGACAAGGGGGAGACCTCAATGCATTGCCCCGAACCCTACAATTGCTGGTTCCGCCGGTGAAAACCCTGCCGTTAACCTTGAATGAACGGCCTGAGTTTTTTGCTTACGTTCCTGCCGCACCGGCAACGGCAGTCAAGTTCACCCTCTACCGTCATGATCTTGGGACGGGTCTGGATGAGGAACTGGTCTATGAGGTCGAGATGCCAATGCCCCATGGGCCAGGAATCATGCGCTTTACACTCCCCCCTGATGGGCAGTTGGGTTTAGCGCCCGATACACTCTATCACTGGTACGTCAGCTTAGTGATGGATCGGGAAGATGCATCCGGTAATGTGGTGGCCGATAGCTGGGTTCAGCGAGTGAATCCGGAGAGTGACTATGCCCAACGCTTTACGACCTTGTCTCAAGCGCTGCCCCCTTCCTCTGCCTATGCCCAAGCTGGACTATGGTACGAAGCCTTAGCTCAGCAGCTTCAAGCCCGTCAGCCTGAGGTCGCGCAAATTGGCCCCCAAGGTTGCCAACAGAACCCTGAACACGACGATTGGAGTACCTTTTTGCAGTCGGTGCAGCTCTGTGATGTTGTTGCTGCGCCCTTGGTGAATGAGTAGGGTTGAATGAGTCGGGTGGGTTGAGGTGCGCTGTTGAGCGAGTCAGATTCTGATTAGATCGTTCTGTCATTGCGTACGCTCAAGCAGCACGATGGGTTTGCTGTTTGAGCGTGCGGTAAACGGGCGCAAACCCCCTCTTTGTTTTTTCCGGATTCATGTCAATGAAGCTAGAAACATGGGACTGTAAGATTAACGCCTGCTGGGTAGCGATCGCCGCAACTAAATTATTGAGTTAAGCTGGCGATAGCCGCCTTGAAGTCAGCAATAGCAGCCTTGTTCAGCCAAATCTCAGGCTGAGACGTATCAATACTGAAGTTGGCACAGGCTGAAACCGTTTCTGCTGGGAGCGCCTGGAAATTCAACATGATTGGGCTAGACAACATTGGGCTAGACAACGGGTTGTGGAGCAGCTTTAGGCAACACCTTGCTCATCCCTACGGTAAGGGAAAAGGTTTGAGGGGTCTAGGATGGGCAATCGTGGGCGCGATCGCACTCTACCTATCTTTACCTCGGCAGACAGCGGCCGCCCAGTCCATCATTGCAGCTCCGGACGGCACTGCCACAATCGTCACCCCGAATGGCGATCGCTTGACGATTGGCGGTGGTAGCACCTCAGCGGATGGGCAAAACCTCTTCCATAGTTTTACGCAGTTTGGCCTCCAGCCCCATGAAGTGGCGCAGTTTCTTGCCCAACCTCAGCACCGGAATATTTTGGCGCGGGTGGTGGGGAGTGATCCCTCGATCATTCAGGGTCTGATTGAGGTAACGGGGGGCAGTCCCAACCTCTACCTGATGAATCCGGTGGGGATTGTCCTTGGGGCCAATGCCCAATTGAACGTACCCGCTGACTTTACCGCAACAACGGCGACTGGCCTGGAATTTTCTCAGGGACTTTGGACATCCGAGACTCAAGGTTATGCTGCCTTGGGCGGTGAGCCCCAAGCCTTTGTCTTTACAGACGCCTCCAGTGGGGCGATCGCCAACGCGGGCGATCTCCACGTCAGCGCCGGTCAAACCCTTAATCTAGTCGGGGGTTCAGTGCTCAACACCGGAACGCTCACCGCGACTGGTGGTAACCTCCAGATAATCGGAGTTCCCGGCACCAATCGCGTCAAAATTAGCCAGCCGGATCAGCTACTGAGCCTGGAAATTAACCCTGCAGTCCCGGGTGAGCCGCTTACGCACCTCAATCCCCTCGATTTACCCCAATTGCTCACCGGGGGCGGGTTAACACCCGACGCCATGGGGGTTGAATTTCGTGACGATGGTCAACTCTACGTGCCGGGCGGCACGCTGCCCATTCCCACTTCACCGGGTTCGGTGACGATTACTGGCCAACTGGATGCCAGCACAACGCAAGCCACAGCTACCACACCCAGCCTCAACATTGAGGGCGATAAAATTGCCCTGCTGGGTGCGGAGATTGATGCCTCTGGTGCAAGCGGTGGCGGTAGAATTCGCATCGGCGAGCGGGCAAAGCGTACCTTTGTCGATCGAGACAGCCTCATTCGTGCCGATGCCAGCGGCAACCAAGGCAATGGTGGCGATATTTTGGTCTGGGCCGATGAAGTGACGGCATTTTACGGCCAGCTATCGGTTCAGGGGGGGGCTCAGAGCGGTGATGGTGGCTTTGTCGAAGTCTCAGCGCGAGACCATTTAGCCTACGACGGCCAGGCCCATCTAGACGCCCCGGGGGGTGAAGTGGGAACCCTCTTTCTCGATCCCACCAACATTACGGTCATGCTCTCCGGGTTGGAACCCGACGATGGCAATTTACCGAATATTTTTGCCAGTGATGCTCCCCTCGCCAATTATTCAATCTCTCACACGGCCTTAAATGCCCAAACAGGGACGGTCATCCTTGAAGCCAGCAACACCATCAATATCAATGCCCCGTTGGGCTTGTCCGCCTCCCATCTGATTCTGCGTGCCCCCCAGGTGAATATCAATTTCAATCTGACGGGGGTCAGCTTTACGATTGCGGCCAATGAGTCCGCCATCAACAACACGGTACAGGGCGATAATACCGGCACGCTGACCCTAACCACCTTCTCTGCCACGGAGAATCTGCGCTTCGGGGACACCGGGGATGATGGGGGAAGCCATGATATTGAAGACGCTGAGATTGCCAATTTCAGCAACTTTGACCAAATCATTCTAGGCAGCGCGGGCAATAGTGGTGCTGCAACCCTGGTGGATACCGCAGCGGTGCAAACGGCATTGCCCTCGGCCACATTCTCGATCGCCGGAGCCGGCACCTTAACGGGCTTCGATGCTGACACCATCTGGGAGCTCACGGGGGCTGGTCAGGGCCAACTCACCACCTCAGGCAACACCCTCTCGTTTAGCAACATCACAACGGGGATTACGGGGGGCAGCGCGAACGATACGGTGATCTTCAATGATGGTGTTGATTTTAATGGGGTTCTCGATGGCGGGGGCGGGGTCAATACCCTGGACTATTCTCGCTATACTACGCCGGTGACGGTTGATCTGGCGGCGTCTCAGGCCACGGGAACTTTGGGGGTTTTCAACTTTCAAGATGCTACCCTGCCAACCAATCTCACTTCGATTTCGATCGATTTCTTTTCGCGGCTCCCGAGCGGTCTCCAACCAAGTCTTAATGGCAATGTGGGGAGTCAAGACTTAATCTTGCCCAATCGAGATGCCATTGCCCGACTGCTCGATCGCGGTGATATTGCCGCAGCCATCGCTGGGCTAGAGGACTTATTTAGCCGTGAAATTACCGACTATCTTGGCAAGTCAGATCAGGGTCAGCGGTTGTCTCTGGGCGATATTCAAGGCATTTTGCAGAAGCAGTCCACCACGACCGGGAGTCCCAGCGCCCTGATCTATGCATTGGTGCGATCGCAATCCCTTGAGCTCATTCTGGTGCCAGAAATGACCCAACCGCTGCATTACCGTGTGCCGATTCCGGATCGCCAGTTATTGGCGACGGTCAGCCGATTCCGCCAAGAGGTGACGGATCCCGTCCGACGACTCACCACCAGCTATCTGCCCCCGGCGCAACAACTGCATCAATGGCTGATTGAGCCCTTGCAGGCGGATCTGGATCGCTTGGGCATTGAAACGCTAATCTTCAGCCTTGATCAGGGTCTGCGAGCGCTCCCCCTGGCCGCCTTGCACAATGGTCAGCAATTTTTAGTGGAAACGTATGAGCTGGGTGTGGTGCCGAGCCTTTCTCTGAC
Organism: Cyanobacteria bacterium P01_G01_bin.54; assembly: GCA_039180005.1. Taxonomy (GTDB): domain Bacteria; phylum Cyanobacteriota; class Cyanobacteriia; order Cyanobacteriales; family Spirulinaceae; genus SIO3F2. The sequence continues at coordinate 109,806 of JBCDEB010000002.1, forward strand.
TCGGACGACCCGAACGTCCCGAACGGATGCGCGGGTGTTGGCGATGGGAGCGGCTGAATTTCAACACCAACCGCCGCTTCCGGCGGTGCCCGTTGAACTGGCTGCGGTTACAGAGGCGATGACGAGCAATGTCTCGCTCCTCAATGACACCTTCACCTGGCAAAATTGGCAACAGCAGCAGCAAGCGCCCTTCAATGTGGTGCATATTGCGACCCATGCCGAATTTCGCCCCGGTCGGGTAGACAATTCCTATCTTCAACTGTGGGATAGCCAGGTGGGACTGGATCAACTGGGAGAGATTCCCTGGCAAGACCAGGCGGTTGAGTTGTTAGTGCTCAGTGCTTGCCGTACGGCTTTTGGTTCAACAGAAGCCGAGTTCGGTTTTGCCGGTTTGGCGGTGCAAACCGGCGTGCCGACCGCGATCGCCAGCATTTGGTATGCCCATGATTTGGGGACGCTGGCTCTAATGAGTGAGTTCTATCAAAACCTGTCACAGCATTCAACTCGTGCCGGGGCGCTTCGACAGGCACAGCTTGCCTTGCTCCAGGGCCAAACTCAGATCCAAGCCGGGCAGCTCACCAGTGCAAAGGGCACAACATCGCTACAGTCGCTAGGGGCATTGGGCGATCGCTCCCTGCACCATCCCTACTATTGGTCCGGTTTTACCCTTATTGGCAGCCCCTGGTAGTCGATTCAGCGCCACAAGACTATGTCACAATGGGAAACATTGTAAAAATCTTAAAGGTTTAATTGTTCGATGACCCTCACTGCTGACGCGCCTGCGCAAACCCAAACATCCCCGGCGGCCCGCTCCACCCGGCGTGTGTTTCCGTTTACGGCAATTGTGGGTCAAGAAGAAATGAAGCTGGCGCTGCTGCTCAACGTCATTGACCCCCAAATCGGTGGGGTGATGATCATGGGCGATCGCGGCACCGGCAAGTCCACCACCATTCGCGCCCTTGCCGACCTGTTGCCCGAGATTGACGTGGTCGCCAATGATCCCTTCAACAGCGATCCCCACCAGCCCGAACTGATGAGTGAAGCGGCCCAGGCCGACCTTGCCGAACAGGGTAGCGTGGCGATCGCCCGCCAGAAAGTGCCCATGGTGGATCTTCCCCTTGGGGCCACCGAAGATCGCGTGTGCGGCACAATCGACATTGAAAAAGCCCTTTCCGAAGGCGTCAAAGCCTTTGAGCCCGGCTTACTCGCCAAAGCCAATCGCGGCATCCTCTACGTCGATGAGGTCAACCTCCTGGATGACCATCTGGTGGATGTCTTGCTGGACTCGGCCGCCAGCGGTTGGAATACCGTCGAGCGAGAGGGCATTTCCATCCGTCATCCGGCTCGCTTTGTCTTGGTGGGCTCCGGCAACCCGGAAGAAGGAGAACTCCGCCCCCAACTCCTCGATCGCTTCGGCATGCACGCCGAGATTCGCACCGTGAAGACCCCCGCCCTGCGCGTCCAGATCGTCGAGCAGCGATCGGCCTTTGACCAAGACCCCCAAGCCTTTGTCCAGCACCATCAACTGGAGCAAGACGCCCTCCAGCAACAGATTGTCCAAGCTCAGGAGCGCCTGCCCAGCGTCGAGCTCGACTATGATCTGCGCGTTAAAATCTCAGAAGTCTGTGCCACCTTAGATGTGGATGGTCTGCGGGGTGATATTGTCACCAATCGGGCGGCGAAAGCCCTGACTGCCCTAGAGGGTCGCACCGAAGTCACCCTGACCGATATTCAGCGGGTTGTCACCCTCTGCCTCCGCCATCGTCTGCGCAAAGACCCCTTAGAAACCATTGACTCAGGGCGTAAGGTGAGTCAAGTCTTCAGTCAAGTGTTTGGTGTGGCTGAACCTGAATTGTAACCGACGCTATAATCGCGCTACCCTCACGATTCCATCCTATGGCTGCTTCGCGCTTTGAACCCGCCCCCCCTCACCAAATGATGATGGAGCGCTCTGCCCCGCAGCGTCAACCGATCATCCAGCTGCGCCAGATCAGCAAGGCCTTTGGTAGCCATATGATTCTCGATGAAGTGGATCTGGAGATTTACCCCGGCGAAGCCCTAGTGATTATTGGTCCTTCAGGCACGGGAAAATCGACGATTTTGCGGATTATCGCCGGTTTGCTTGCGCCCGACTCCGGTGAGATCTATGTGCAAGGCCAGCGTCGCCAGGGCCTGATTGAAGATCAGGCCGACCCGATTACGATCAGCATGGTCTTTCAGCAGGCGGCCCTGTTTGATTCCCTGAGTGTGATGGAGAATGTGGGCTTTCGCCTGTTTGAGCATTCGCAACTGCCCCTCCACGAGATCGAACGCTTGGTGGAAGAACGCTTGGAGATGGTGGGGCTCCCAGGTGTTGGGTCGCAGTATCCTGCCGCCCTCTCTGGCGGGATGCGCAAACGGGTCAGCTTTGCTCGGGCGGTCATGGCTGATCCGACCAATCCCCAGAACAATCCCAAGGTTATTTTGTATGATGAACCGACCGCGGGTCTGGACCCGATCGCCTCCACGGTGATCGAAGACCTCGTGCGGGACTTACAACGGGCCGAAGGTATCTGCGGCACCTATGTGATGGTCTCTCACCAACAGAGCACGATTCGTCGCACCGCCGATCGGATCATCTTCCTCTACGATGGCAGAGTGCAATGGCAAGGAACCGTCCCTGAAATTGATACGACCGAGAATCCCCTGGTGCGACAGTTTTTTAGCGCCAGCACCACGGGCCCCATCCGGGTTGTCCATTAAAATTCAAAGGGTGGTTCCCTCAACTAGGAGAAATTCATGCGCTCTCGAACATGGCGAGAAGGCTCAGTGGGTCTGTTTATTATTGTCGGTGTCGCTCTGTTTGGCACCTTGGCCGCTTGGTTGCAGGGCATTCGCATCAATCGCAATAGTTACACCATCACCATTACCTTCGATAACAGCAATGGCATGGTCGTTGGTGGTGCCGTGCGCTATCGGGGCGTGAAGGTGGGGTCGATTACCAAAATTAAGCCCACCAGCAACGGTATTGATGCCGAGGTTTCCATTAGTCCGGCCGCCTTACTCATTCCCAAACAACTGGATATTCGCGCCAACCAAGCCGGTTTGATTAGTGAGACGGCGATCGACCTGGACCCCTTGGTGGAGATTCCGGACAATGCGGATATCGCTTCACCCTTGAGTGGCAAATGTGATAATGAGCAGATTGTCTGCAATGGCGATCGCCTCCAGGGCCAAACGGGGATTAGCATCAATAACGCGATGCAAAGCACCATCACCTTGAGTGAACGCTTCACTGACCCAGAATTCTTTGGCAATATCGTGGCCCTCACCGAAAATGCCAGTGTCACGGCGCAAGAAGTGAGTGAACTGAGTAAAGAACTGGCCCTCCTCTCCAAAGCCGTGCGGGGTGAGGTCAAGTCGGTTTCTCGAACCGCTAATACCATCACGGCGGTGACGGCGACCTCCGCCCGCCAGATCAACAGCACGGCCGAAGCCTATCGACAGACCGCGCTGGAACTCAACCAACTGACCCAGAATTTAAACGGTCTGATTGTGGAGAACCAAGCCAATATCGGCGGTACCTTGGCGAGTCTGAGCGCCACGAGTGGGCAACTCAGCGGCTTGGTGGCAACCCTGAATCAAACCCTCGATCCGGGTCAAACCCAACAACTGTTGACCAACCTCGAAGCCCTGAGCGCTAATGCGGCGATCGCCTCGGAAAACCTCAAAACCGCCAGCGATGCCCTCGGCGACCCGGCGACGATCCTCGCGCTCCAACAGACGCTGCAGGCGGCTCGCGCCACCTTTGAGAATGTGCAAAAGATCACCGCTGATCTCGATGAACTCACGGGAAGTCCTAGCTTTCGGCGCAATGTCCGCGATCTCATTGACGGGTTAAACGACCTGGTCTCTTCCACCGAAACCCTAGAGCAACAACTCTACCTCGCTCAACAACTCCCGGCGCTACAAGCCGAAACAGAACCCGAGACGACTCCCACAACATCACCCGAACCCACCGCCTCGACCTACAAGCAAGTTCAGGCAGTTTTTCAGGTCGAAGACCCCGCAACGGAAGCGGAGCCGGAAGACTGATCGGGGCTTGGGGTTGATGGATTGGGGGCGATCGGTGCTACTCGCAGCGAGTTCTCAGTGAATTTTCTGAATTTGCCGCATCGGTTGAGCATTTCACGCTAGACTGCCTATGATGAGGGTAAAGCCCGAATGACTACCTAACATTACCAACACCCAACCTGTAGCGCGTATTGGTTAGTTTGGTTGCATCACAAGCCCATCATAAGATTTCGTTCACGCCTAACACCTACATTGCCTGGGAGAGGTCGCCTATGCTTCACCGCAAGATCTATCAACTCTGTGCTGATAAACGCGAGGTCAACATTTTCTTGCGGGATCAGCAACACTGGATCGAGTCCGCTCAGATTGTTGATATTGAAGGGGATCTCGTGATTATCCGCTATGAGGTGGAAGAGGACGACGAGGTGAGTTCTTGGGAAGAAATGGTGCGCCTTGATAGCATTGGCGCGATTTCTCGTAAGTTGGCGTCGGTTTGTCGCAGTAATGCGGAAATCTTAGTAGCGGAGGACTGTCCGCCTGCTGAACAGATTCACCCGAATTCTTCGGATACGGGGGAGAAGTAGGGGATTGAGGCTTGTTTTTTGGGAGAGGGCGATCGGTGTTGCGTCCCCTTTGAGTGTGGTGGGTGGTGGTTTGTGAGCCATTGCGTACTGGAGTATTAATACCGCTCAAGTTTTCTGCTGCTAGACCATGTCTTAGGTTTGAAGACTGTTTGCATCTCCTTGTCAAAGTATGCAATCAACAGGAGTTGACCTTAAAATAGAGATACGCTAAAAAGGAGAGGAATCCAGAGTAATGGCTTAGCTAATAGTAGCTCAGGAGTCTGCTTTAAGTTCGTTTGTACGGAACATAGGAGAGTGTTTGTATGGTTAAGGTGTTGATCGTAGAAGATGAACCTGACATGCTAGAACAGCATGAGAAGAATTTGGCTGAGCGAGGAATTCCCTGTGAAGGCACTAAGTCTAGTGCAAAGGCATTAATGAAAGTTGAGCAGGATCAAGAAATTGGACTCTTGATTGTTGATCAAGTGTTGCTTGCTGGTGATGAATATCAAGCACCAGGTTCGACGGTTGTTCGAAAAGCAAATAAACTTCGTTGCAATATGAAGTCCTTCTTCATTACATCAGCAGCTAGTCCAGATTTAACTGAACTTCCAGGTGTTCAAGCTGTTATTGATAAGCAAGAAATTGAAAAAGACCAAGACGCAGTTTATGACCAGATCGAAGATTGTTGGAAACATCTAAATCGTTTTTATAAAGGTCACAAACCTAATTTTGAAGCAGTCGTAAAGCTTGAAGGATGCCATGAGGACTATCAGGAAGAAACGCCTCTTTACGTTGGTCAAGACTATATTCTTCAGGTTGAAATTCAACCCAAGATTCATCTAGTGCGTGAAGATGAATCACCTCTAGACCTTAAACCAAAAGAAAGTTTACCAGTTAAAGTTTTAATCTCGGCACAAGATATGGTAATTAAGCCGGATTGGACACAAGCTTGCTATCTAAAATACTCAGGAGAATCCAGTTCTGTGAATTTTATACTTACCCCACAGAAAGCTGGTGAGATAAAGGATGTGGACATTGACTTCTATTGCCATCAAGACTGGGTAGGAGTGCTAACAATTGAAGTTGAAGTTAAGAGTAAAAAGGCTATCCAGAATGGCCAAATTTAGTTCGGATTTCTTATGCTCAGAAATGTAAACTTTGATTTATACATTCCAGATTCTAGTTCCCCAATTGATATTGCATTTCGTATTGAAAAGCGTGGGGATTACTACATGATTTATGTTGTTGTTCCAGAGTTCCCGGACAAAGAGTTTCGTGTGAAAGCAACACTTGATGACATCGAAAATTTGAGTAGGAATCTGCAGGATTCGATAGAGACTATTTCAGGATACTGTGAAGATCGACAACCAGAGCCAGAAGAAATACGTGGACTGGTTAAGTTGGGATATAAAGCCTTTCGAGTTATTTTTGATAAGTCAGATGTTTGGGATTATGTCAAGGATTGGATGCATTCTAAAAGCAATGTTAAAGTTGCGATAGACTCTAAACAGTTTACTTTGCCCTGGGAATTGATTTCCCATAAAAATTATGACAAGACGTTTTCTTATCAGCACTTTTGGGGGATGCGGTATCAAGTTTATCGTCGAGTAGAGCCTCCGATGGGAAAGTTACCTAGTATGCAGGAGTCTCTAGATAAGGTGCTGAGGGTTGGTATGCTTGCTAATCATGAACTTGAAAAAGTATCGAAAGAGGAAATACCTTTCTTACAAGGGCTTCAGAAAGATGGTAAGATCTCTCTTTCTATTCTCCCGAAAGAGGAAGGTGTGGAACTGGAAGATATAGAAGACTTAAGAGATTTCTTTGGAACCGATTTTAATATAGTTCATTTTGCCTGTCATGCTCATTACAAAGAAAAAAATCCACCATTATCTTGCTTTAAACTCTCCAGTGGTTTTGAGCTCACTCTCCAAGATCTGGAAACTGAAGATGTGAGTTTTGAAGGTAGCCCACTTGCCATCCTGAATGCTTGTAACACAAGCGTAGTTGATCCTCGCTATACATCTAACTTTATTAATGCGCTCTTGGATCTCGGAGCTTGCGGTGTAATTACAACAGAATGTAGTGTTCCAGATTTGTTCGCAGCCCAGTTTATTAAGCAACTGTACACGAATTTGCTAGGTGGCCTGTCACTTGGAGAAAGTTTATTGAAATCCCGAAAACACTTTTTACAATATGATAATCCATCAGGCTTGTTATACTCAATGTATGGTTCACCATCTATTCGTTTAGTTTCCCAGGAGATATCTTGATGAGTGATGAGACAATGTTTGTTCGTACCACCGACACCGTATCTCGGAGAGTCCCAGGACTCAAAGAGCTGAAAATTGAAGCATTGGCAGAAAATGTCAATATCTTTTTGACGAATATAGAGTCTGTGATTGATAAGGCACCTGAAGATGTTGGTGGTTTTCAGCTTAAGGAAGTTTCAGTATCGGCAGAGGTTTCTGCGGATGGCAAGTTGGTGTTAATGGGAACTGGCGTTCAAACGGGGGTCAGTGGCAGCCTAACGTTTACCTTTGAGCGGAAGGGGTGAATTACCAGAGTAGGCTGACATCATTTGATGAAATGGTGAACTGGTCTGGGTTGCTCTAGCGTATATGGCTGTGATGGGTTCGAGCTGGATGTTGCCCAGAGCGAACTGGCTGTAATTGCCTTGGGTCAGGGCTTCGCAACCGCCGAGTACATCACCATCAGCGCTAATGCGGAGGCGCTGCCACCAATCTTTTTGTAGGAGCTCTGGACGCAGGGTGAGGGTAGTGGTGCTGTTGATGGCGACATCTTGATAGAGGTTGCCATAACTGTCTTGGTGAAGATCTTCGATTGTTAGCCAGCCTGCTGTGAGTAAACTGTGAAGAAGGGCCATGCTATAGGCTGGAATATCAACGAGCACGTTGACAAGCTGGTGGTGTCGGAGGGGGGAAAGTCTTTGGGTTAGGCGATCGAGGAACTGAGCAAAATAGCTGGGCTGGAGTTGTTGATTTTGCAACTTAACGGCCATTAAGGGGCTGAGATTAAACCATTGCACCCCTTCTGTTTGGCTGAGCTGGGGGATAAGTTCGAGGGCTGAGGTGAGATTGGCTTGAGTGAGGGTTGTGGATACAAAAATTCTGGTGGCGATTTGGTGTTGAAGGGCTTGGCGTAGATTGGTGAGGACTGCCTTAAATGTGCCGATGCCCCTGAGCTGTTCATGCTCGGCTTTGAGACCGTCGATAGAGATATCGAGATAATTGAGTTGCAGGGGGATGAGATCGGGGATGTATTGGTGGAGGGTTAGCCCGTTGGTGACACCGCCGAATTTAAGATGAGGGTGGTGTTGGCGGAGGGTAGAGAGATGGATGAAGTAGGGGATGGAGCGTTTGGGGACGAAAGCATCGCGATCGGCGACACAAACGATCTGGGTTCTGAGGGTTTTGACGAGGGTAGTGGTGGCATTGATTAGGGTCGGCAAAGGCGTGAGGGGTTGATGCAGGGTTCCGCTGGGATAGCCCAAGAAGCAATGCTGACAGGTTAGACCGCAGGTGTTGCCGATGCCAATTTCGACTTGGCGGGGTTGAGCAAAAGGGGCAAGGATCGAGTAGAGGTCGATGTTGTTAGATTGGTTGTCACAGATCTGTTGCCACAGCTTTACAATGTTGATATCAGAGCCTCGGGAGTCTGATGCTGAACGGTACACACCGCCATTAGAACCTGAGATTGGCATATTCCTGACCTGAACCCTCTGTGCAACTATCTCTTGAGCCATGTTCGACTCTGACCAATTCTACAATGAGTATTTAAAAATTGTGTTTAGGCTCAAGTCGTCTACAGAAAATAGAATAGGAGATTTTTTGTCATGACTTCTAACCCCAACTTTGCGGATTATGTTGAGCGTGTTCAAGAAAGCTTGGCGGTGTTTTCCCTTACAGATAGTAAGGCTAAGCAGTACCTCATGGAAAGCAAACCGCTGGCAACGTACAAGCCTCGCTTTATTGAATTTGAGATCTTATTTAATGACATTGATAATCAAGGGGTGCTTGAGCGTAAGTTTTATCCACATGTTTCCGATAAGCTGATCGCGCAAGCTCCTCATTCAACTTGTTTAGATGATCTTAAGCGCTTGTACAGAAATGCAGAGCGAATGGGTATAGAGCTAGAGACTGAAGATTGGAGACTTCCAAAGCATGTCAGGGATGACGAGTACTTATCTAAACATACCCGAGATAGCTTAGATAAGCTCCTTGACCCGCAAGGTGTTCTCTCAGAGCTTAGAAACCTATATGAATCTCTCAAAGAATATGAGATTCCTCCTGGGAAAAATCCAGAGAAAAAGATAGAAACCAAACTTGAGCGAGTCAAGGAGTTGCTGAACTATCTAGTTCAGTGGTATGAAGTTCAATACATACCCACCAATGTTGGCAGCACAGCACTAGTTTATGAGGCTTGGAAGCAAGGTAAACTAATTCCACTGGGAAACCCTGAACACGATCAAGATAAGTTCAATGAACTGCTTTCTGGTCTATTCATTGACTCATCCAGCAAAGACTATAAAACTTTGATGTGTGAAATGGCGCAGAGGTTAGGGTTATCTAATCCTGGGATCTGTAATATCAATCAAGATAAGTTGAGTGATGATAGAATATGGGTTGGAACACCTGAAGGTTGGAAACTTTTTAGTTTTCTTGAGACATCTTTGATTCATAAAATCGACCAAGAAGATGAAAGCAACAAGGTGAAACATCGGTATTTGATCTACTACCCATTGATGATTGATGATTATTGGTTTGCTGGTGTTGCA
>JBCDEB010000003.1:0-104611 GCA_039180005.1 Cyanobacteria bacterium P01_G01_bin.54
ACTCTGGTTGAGCACATTGCCAGCAGCATCGGTGACGGCAATGTCAATCGTGTTGGCACCTAGGCTGAGGGCAACGCCAGTGAAGCTAAAGTTGCCACTGGCATCGGCGGTTGTGGTGATGTCGGTACCGGAAACCGTGAGAGTGACACTACTGCCAGGGTCAGTTTGTCCGGTGAAGGTGACGCTGCTCTGGTCAGTGGTCAGATCTCCCACGGGGTCACTGTCACTGTTCGGGTCGAGTCCCCAGCTCAGCGTGACTGTTGTATCGAGGGTGAAGTTCAGCGTCTGGCTGTCGCTGTTGCCCAGCCCGTCGGTGGCTTGGAGTTCGAGGGTGTAGGAGCCATCAGGAAGACTGCCACCATTGAGGGTCGTCAGAAAGGTACTGTCGAGGGTATAGGTTCCATCGGGGTTGAGCTGGCTGGTGATGTCGGTGTAAGCCCCACCGTTAAGACTCACCTGGACTTGGCTCACACTATTGCTATCGGTGACTTGACCCGTGACTTCGGGATTGTTGGTGATACCATCGCTGGCGTCGCTACCGCTGTCGGTGGCAAGGTCAAGGGTGATTTGGGGCGGAGCACTGCCGGGGTCGACACGGGTGATGGTTTGCTCAATCCGGACTTCATTGCCCGCATTATCGGTAGCAACGATTTCCAAGGGGTTGGCTCCCAGTGCTAGGGCAACACCTGTGAAACTAAAGTTGCCGCTGCCATCGACAGTGGCGGCTTGTCCATCCAGGGTAATTGTGCTGCCGGGGTCGGTTTGTCCGGTCAGGATGACGCTGCTTTGGTCGGTGATGAGGTCGCCGACGGGGTCGCTGTCGCTACTGAGATCTAATCCCCAGCTCAGGTTAAGCGTTGTGTCGCGGCTGTAGCCGTAGGTATAGAGGTAGGTGTTGCCAGCCGTATCGATGGCTTTGAATTGGGCGGCGTTTCCGCCTTCGTTCAGGGGAGCGCCTTTGATGATCTCTAGCTGCGCTTCATCTAAACTAAACCGGCCACTGGCGTCGAGTTGGTTGGTAATGTCGGTGTATCCGTTGCCGATACCAAAGACCTGTACCTCGACGCTGACCAGACCACTGGGGTCGAGGATTTGTCCGCTGAGCCCGCCGTTGTTGCTCAGGCGGTCGTAGGGATTACTGCCATTGTCTTGGGTCAGTCGGATGAAGCCGTAGGGAATTTCTGTGTCAGGGCTACTCGGTTGGGTGAGGAGAACTTCTTCTAGGGGGCTGTTGCGCCACTCTTTGCTCGGATTGATATGGGCATCAACTGTCCCGATGGTGGCGGTGGCACCTACAATGCTGAAGATGTAGTCGTTGTAGTCGCGGTCGCCGCCGGGCAGGGCTTTGTCTTCCACAGCAAAGACATTCTGGTTGTTCTGTATCGCTCGCAGTTGATAGGCACCAGCGTTACTGTCATCTGTGGGCACTAGGCTGATGTAGGGAGTGGTCTGGTTCCAGTCTTTGGCTTGTTGGAGCGTGTTGCTTCGGGTGATGATGATGCCGAAGTGGTCACCCGGTGTCATGGTTATGGTTTTGGGACCGCCATAGACTTCGCCACTGACGTCAGCTCCATCAATTTTGGCTCCGTCTTGAATATCCGCAATGACGGTATGCCCTTCGGTGGTATTGGTGAGGGCACGACGTAGGGCTTCCTGGGTAAAAGTAAGGGTTCCCAGTTGGGTTAGATCCATGCCCGTGAGGCTAAAGATGCCTACTTCTCCTTTGGCGAAGCTGCCGTCGTAGAGGTAGTCTACGGTGACTTGACCGCTGGCATCGACGGTGAAGTAGCCTTCGCTGATGCCGGGGGGACCGTTGTGTTCCAGGCTGATGGTTGCACCGTCAATGGTTTGGCGTGTTTGGTCATCTTCGGCTTGCCAATGGGCGAGTTGCTCTGCACTCAGGGTTTGCTCTTGAACCAGGGCGGCGAAGATCGCTCCTTCATCGCCAGGGCTATCGGCGGGGTTGAGCTGGGCATCGAAGGCGTGTCCGAGTTCTTCGAGGTAGAGGGCGGCTACATCTTTAGCTGTGCTGCTCAGCAGGATTTCTCGCGCGAGGTAGATGGTGTTGTTGCTCTGGGCGTAGGCTCCCCGTCCGCCAATTTCAGCACGGCTGAGGATTTCGATGGTGGGGCGGTTATTCCCTTCTAACCATTGGCTCGCTAGCTCTGAGGTCGCCTGGGGTTGCCAAGCAGCGCCAAATGACGTTTCGAGTTGGGTGGCGAAGTCAGGGCTGGCTTGCCATTGGGATAGCGCGTCATGGGCAGCTATCAATGCCTCGTCCAAGAAAGCTGCTTCCATTTGCCCGAGGTCGGGGTTGGGTAGGGATATGGGAGCGGGGGGGGGGGACGCGGTTGGGCAGGGCGTCTTGGGCGAGGAGATTTTCTAGCCAAACGCGCGCTGCTTGGCTCTGGGCGGTGGGAGTCGCTTCTGGCTCTGGCTCTGGGGCGATGAGCTGACTTAGTTGTTCGGTAATCGGCTCTAGACGGGAGCCCGAGGGCGGATTGTTCCCTGGTGTTGGCTCTAGAAGTCGCGATGGCGCGTCTTCTCCCCAAGGGCTCAGGTCTGCTGTGCCAGCGGCAAGCAGGGGATCTTGATAGGTTCCAGCAGTTTCAACGGGTTCGGGGAGCTGGAGGGGTTGCTCCTCCTCTAGCAGTAGCGCTGAGGATTCGAGGGGCAGGGGTGAGCCGGGCTGATCCATGATGCCTTAGAAAAAACGAAACAAGTTACTTGATTAATATGTAGGGCTTGAAGACAACGATTATGCAGGGTATGATAAGCAGTCCCGAAGTGAGCGTGCCATGGTTACACTGCGTACGTTGTTGAAGTAAGATCTGTGCTTTGTGTCTTTCAGCGCTTCGGGTCTTTCAACCTCCGAGAGGCTAACCCAATCAAATTTTCTATCGTGAGTCTATTCCAAAGCAAAGGGGTCACTCCGGGTCTATGAAATACACCCAGAACGTTATAGAATCCCCACCTTCTTCATCGCTACAAGTAGCAAAATAGGGAGATTTCTCAAGCTTTCAATTGTCTTGGAGATGGTAACACAGCTAATCTGCTTCTTGCTAGATTTTTCTTCTTAAAAAAACTTAATATTGCGGTTTTCGAAATATGCCCTCAAGGTGTTGTAAGCATTCTTTTAGCTGATCCCCACTCATTTATTGAGTGAATTCGTGCCCAAGCTAGTCATCATGCTAGTCTCAATACATCATGGCTGTTACCCTAAGCAGTGATTTCTCTCTTTAACTTCCTCTTGACTTTTTCTTGGGAATGATGATTGAAAGCACACGGTTCTTAACGGGGCCGGTCACGCTTTCAATTTTGTAGTGGTGATCTGAATTTGGCCCAGAGCTGAACTGACATTTCGCGGTCGATGTACAGTGTTGGTGTTGATTGGATACAGACAAGTGATTAGGCTTGTCCATGGCATCTTCTGTACAGATACTGTTGAGAGATATTCGGTTGATGGTTTGCGTTAGCGCTGCGGATACAGGGAGAATGCTAGACAACACTTAAGTGGTGCTGTAATGACAGATATAGCGATGGATCAGTTGCTCCAGGTCGGTGGCACGACCCTGACCCCCAATGAATTATTGGCTTGTTTACGGCGATATCAATTGCTGCCGCAGTTGGAACGGGAACTCCGCATTGATGGGGCGATCGCCGATATCGTTTGTAGCGAGAAAGAAGTGCAGTTTGCCTGTGAGCAGTTCTATGGCCAGCGTCAGCTCCAGACAGCGGAACAACGGCAACAATGGCATCAGCGCCAGGGGCTCTCAACCGAAGATTTAACGGTGATGGCCAGCCGTCAGGTGCGCCTGGCGAAGTTTAAGCAACAGACCTGGGGGCATCAGGTGGAGTCCTATTTTCTCAAGCGTAAGTCGGCGTTGGATGAATATCGGTTTTCCATTTTGCGTCTGCCGACGTTGGGCATTGCTCAGGAGTTGTTTTATCGCTTGGAATTGGGCGAGCAGACCTTTGCTCAGGTGGTTGCCGAGCAGGGGAATGAGGCTGAGAAACCAACGGGCGGACGGATGGGACCGATCGCCTTGGGACAACTGGCCCCGCCCCTGGCCCAACGCTTAAAATCCCATCCCCCCGGTACTGTTGTGCCCCCCTTTGAGCTGGGGGATGAGGTGGTGTTGATGCAGGTGGAGCAGGTGCAGCCGGCTCGCTTGGATGAACGGATGCGACGGCAGTTACTCGATGAGTTATTTGAGCAATGGATAGCGACACAATGACGGGTCTGGCGCGATTACCCAAAGCGATTCAGGGGGAATTCCAGCCGGTTCAATTTCCCATGGGATCAACGCTATTGGTGGCGGAGCAATTGCCCGCCCAGGTGTTGTTGCTGACGTCCGGGCAGGCCCGGCTATTGATTCATGATCCGCGATCGCAGCGCCTTGTCCCCCTCGCCCGGCTCGAAGCGGGGGCATGGCTTGGCGCAAATAGTCTCATTCGCAATGTCCCCGGCGAAGCGGCCCTGGCCTCCACAGAAATTCTGGCCTTGGCCCTGCCTGCCCCGAGATTTTTAGAGCTCCTCGTGCAATACCCAGACTTTGCTGGGGTTTGTGGTCAACCCACTTTGAGTGAGGTGGCTCAAGTGCTTCTAGGAGAACTCTCTCGCCGTGCGGATGGCATGACCCCTGTGCGCGAGCTGGCTTTGGCTGCGATGGAGCAAGCGCAACTCTGGCAATCCCAAAACCGCTTGGCTTCTAAGCGCGGCGATCGCCAAGATGCACCTAAAGATCCCACACCAGAGCTCATCCCAGATTTTTGGTCAGAGCCCGCCCCGCCGACCACAAACGTAATGAATAGCACAACCGCTGTTCTGACAACACCCCAACCCACTGCTGGGTACGCTTGGTTTATCTCAGGCGGCAAAGTCTTTCCCGAGCAACTCTATACCAAGATTGACCCGCACACCTTTGAGCTTGCCCAGCTTCAGGATCTCCGCTTGCTCGGCCTTCCCGTTGAAGTCCTCCCCTCCCATCCCCAATCGGCTCAATCTGCCGTGGCTGCCCCCGCTGCTGCATCCTCGCCCACGGCATCCACGTCTCCCCTTGCCCCTGACCCTTTACCGCTTGCTCCCCAACCCGTCCCTCCGCCAACACCCCAGACTCAACAATCCGTTCCCCCTGCCCCTTTACCCGTTGCCCCAAACCCCACACCCAACACCCCGCCTCCTAAACTCCAGAAATACCCCTACACCCACGGCTCGGGTCCCCTCCACGGCACGCTGGCTTGCTTCAAAATGCTCACCCAGTTCCTGGATCTGCCCTATCGCCCCGATGTGATGCGGCGTGTCCTGCAGGATCGCTTGCGTCAGGATGGCGCGTTGTCTCTGGAGTTTTGTGCCGCCATTGGCGATCTCCTCGGCCTCCAGGTGCAACTGACCAACTGTCCGGCTGAAGTGCTCACCCGGGTTCCCACTCCCGCGCTGCTGGCTTGGGAGGATTCCTTTGCCATCTTGTATGAAACCCATCCCAACCAGTTGGTGATTGGCATTCCGGCGGCAGGGGTGCAGCGCTACCCCCCCGCAGAAGTTCAGTCGCTGTGGGGTCAGGAGGGGCCCGTTTTGCTGCTGCAGCGCACCCTCACCACACCCAAGCAACGGTTTGGTTTGTCTTGGTTTATGCCAGCGGTGTCTCAGTATCGACGGGTGTTGCTTGAGGTCTTTCTCGCCTCCTTTTTTGTGCAGCTCTTTGCCCTGGTCAATCCGTTGATGACCCAGCAGATCATCGACAAGGTAATCGTCCAAGAAGCCCCCGATTCGCTGCCCACCTTTGGCTTAATCCTCTTGGTGGTGGGGGTGTTTGAATCCCTACTCACCGTGTTGCGCACCTATCTATTTGTGGACACGACCAATCGGATTGACTATGGCTTGGGCTCCCAGATTATTGACCATCTGCTGCGCCTACCGCTGGGCTTTTTTGGGCGTCGGCCGGTCGGGGAGCTGACCAGCCGGGTCAATGAGTTGGAGAATATCCGCCAATTCCTCACAGGCACTGCGCTGACGGTGGTGTTGGATGCCCTCTTTTCGGTGGTCTATGTGGCGATTCTCTTCTTCTACAGTGTCAAGCTCGCTCTGGTGGCATTGGCGGTCGTCCCCCTGTTTATCTTGCTGACGATTTTGCTCTCCCCCGAGATTCGCCGTCGCTTACGGGTGAAGGCGGAACGCAATGCCGCCACCCAATCCCATTTGGTGGAGGTGCTCTCGGGAATGGAGACCGTCAAGGCCCAGAATATTGAACTTAAGTCACGGATGGCTTGGCAACAGCGCTATGGGCGCTATGTGATTGCCGGGTTTCGCGCGATTCAACTCTCGACCGTTGCCAGTGCCTTGAGTGGCTTTCTCAATAAGTTCTCGGGTTTACTCGTGCTCTGGGCGGGTGCTTATTTAGTCATTGCTGGGGAGATGACGCTCGGGGAATTGATCGCCTTTCGGATCATTGCGGGCTATGTGACCAGTCCACTGCTGCGGCTCTCCCAGCTCTGGCAGAATTTCCAGGAGACGGCGCTCTCCCTGGAGCGCCTGAGCGATATTGTCGATCATCCCCAGGAGGCGGAAGCCGATGCGCGGGGGAATTTACCCATGCCCTTGATTCAAGGGGCGATCGCCTACGACCAAGTCTCCTTTCGCTTCGGCAACAGTGGCCCCCTGCAGCTCGACAATGTCTCCCTGGAGATTCCCACCGGTGCGTTTGTCGGCATTGTCGGCTTGAGTGGCTCAGGCAAAAGTACCCTCACCAAGCTCTTGCCCCGCTTGTACCATCCCCTTGGCGGCCGGATTTTAGTGGATGGCTATGACATCCATAAAGTCGAACTCTATTCTTTGCGGCGGCAGATTGGCATTGTGCCCCAGAATACGCTCCTGTTTGAGGGCACAGTGCAAGAGAACATTGCCCTGACCAACCCCGATGCCACCTTCGAGGAGATTGTGAGAGCGGCTCAAATTGCGGTAGCCCATGACTTTATTATGGAACTCCCGGCCGGCTACAACTCCCTGGTGGGCGAGCGCGGTTCCAATTTGTCGGGGGGGCAGCGGCAACGGGTGGCGATCGCCCGCACCATTTTGCAAGATCCCCGCCTGCTGATTATGGATGAGGCTACCAGCGCCCTGGACTATGACACGGAGTCTCAAGTCTGTCGGAATTTAGTGCAGGCCTTCAAGGGTCGCACGGTGCTCTTTATTACCCATCGCCTCCGCACTATCCAAGATGCTGACCGGATTGTGATGATGGGCAATGGCATGATTTTGGAGCAAGGAACCCATGAAGAGTTGATGCAGTTGCAGGGGAGTTATTACTGTTTATATCGACAGCAGGATTGATTTGAGTTCAAAGTTCAAGGTTTAAAGTTAAAAGTTTGAACTTTAACTTGTAACACCCCAAGGTTTCGAATCCCAGACAAAAATCCTGCACAGTCGGCCTACACCCAACCCAACCCGGTCGTCGCTGCACGAGACCGCCCCTCCCAGGAGGGGATGTGCTACCACTCCAAATTGTTAATTTGGACTCCTAACACCTAAACTCAAAAAACTTTTAACTTTGAACCTTGAACTCCAAAATGACCCAAGCCCCCAAGCCGCCTAACCCTAACAATCTCGTTCCTTTTCCCGAGCAGTCAGGCGGATCGCCAGCACCCTTTGAAGATCCGATTTTACTCAAGCAATCACCATTTTGGTCACGGTTATTGTTGTGGGCGCTATTGAGCGTGACAACCTTTACAATTGGTTGGGTTTTTCTGGCGAAAATTGACCAGGTGGTTGTCGCGCAGGGGGAGTTAGAGCCCCAAGGGACGGTCGAAGAAGTGCAGGCAGTGGCTAATGTTACGGTCGATGAGGTACTGGTGGAGAATGGCCAGACGGTGCGGCGGGGAGAGCGTCTGATTGCCTTGGACACAGAGGCACTAGAAACAGAATTAGCAGCATTGAAGCGACAGTTTTTGATTCTCTCGCAAGAGACGGCGTTTTATCGGGCTCAGTTGGGCGATGGCTCGTTGCAGTCCGTGAATCTGGACCTCGTCGATGTACCGGCGGATATTCTCTTTTTGGTGCGCGATCGCAGCAATTTACTCAGTGAAATTCGTCTCCTCCGGTCGCAACTGGGCAATGGCTCTGGGGCTCTTTCCCCCGACCAGCAGGCACGCCTCCAGAGTTCGCAGGCGAGTTTGCAGGCTCAGTTGCAAGTCGATCAGCTCGCGGTTGCGCAATTGCAGAGCCAGTTAGCCCAGAACCAGGTAGAGCTCGCCAATGCCCAGACGGATTTAGCCCTGGAGCAGGATAAGCTGGCGCGTTACGAGGAACTCGAAGCCGAGGGCGCGGTGGCAGAGTTGGTGACCATTGAGCAAGCACAGCAAGCGAATGCAATGGCGACGCAGGTTGCCGTGCTCACCAAGGAACAACAGCGTCTGGAGCAGGCGATCGCCCAAGCCCAGGCAACCGTCTCGACGACCGTGCATGGCTCAACGACTCAGGTACAAGAGCGGATCGCTCAGGCCCAGCAACGTATTGAGGAGTTGGATGCTCGCTTGGGCAAGTTGATTGTGGACAACGAGCGACAGTTGGCGCAGTTGACCAGCGAGATTGAGCAGCGGGAGGTGCTGCTGGTGGAGCATGACCTGGTGGCTCCCGTGACAGGGGTGGTGTTTGAGTTGGCAGCCTATGAAGGGTTGGTGACGAACCGCTCTGAGGTGCTCTTGAAAGTTGTCCCGGCTGATGCGCTGGTGGCGGAGGTGTTTATTGCGGCGGATGATATTGCCTATGTGCAACCCCAGATGTCCGTAGATGTGCGTTTGGAGGCGTTTTCGAGTAGTGATGGTGCCAAGGTGGAGGGGACGATTCTTTGGATTGGTGATGATGCGGTCGAGCCAGATGAACTCAATCCCTATCATCGCTATCCAGCGAAAGTCAAGTTGGCCGAACAGGTGGTAGAAGTTAAGGGGGAGATGAAACCACTCAAGCCAGGGATGCGGGTGAGTGCTTCAATTAAAGAGCGCAAGCGGCCAGTGATTGCTGTTTTTGCCGACTTTATTACCGATCGCTGGGACTCTTTGAAGAAGATGCGGTGATACCAATACTGCTTATTTCAGACGTTATAAAAATCCTATTAACTTCTGTCTAGCGAAGCGATCGCCTTCCTCGGGAGCCTAAACTCTCGTTGTCAAACAAGGACTTTACGAAAAATGACTTTATCATCCCCCCTGGCATAAAAATCACGAATCCGTCCCTCCAACGTATAATCACATTTGATGTAGAAGTCCCTTGTCCGCTTAAATGCAGGCAGTCCCGAGGTTTCCACAATTAGCAGCCGACCCTGACGTGCTGCCACCGCCCGCTCCACATGCTGCAATAATGCTGTGCCCCGCCCCTGGCCCTGGCGATCGGGATGGATCAAAATCATTTGCAGGTTCCAAGTGTTATTGGTCATTCGCTCAGGTTCACAGTAGGCTACGCCAACCGGACCATCCTGATTATCCGTTAGCCAGAACGCGGCAAAATCGTCGCTCGCTGCGAATGACTCAGCTAGCATTTGGCGCAAGAACGTGAGTGCCTCGGGTGGAAAGAGTCCGGTCGCTTCGGCTAATGCCAATAGTGCTGCGGTGTCATCGGGTGTTGTGGGTCGAATCATTGCGCGTCATTATTTTGACTCCAACCATATTATGGGTTGAGCGGTGTGGTGAAGCATCTCTGCCTAGCTAGAAGGGAGTTAGTCTGGGACTGCCGCCTCAAACTCCCCCCTGACTCATGATGTTGAAATCCTGGCAATCCTCTGTTGTTATGATCAGCATCTTTCTGGCTGGGTGCAGAGGAGTTCCGGCGATCGCCCAGGTCGAGACCCGTGAGTTTATCGAAGAGCTTAGCTCCCTCGGAACCCTCACCAACCTACAACAACTGGTTCTGTACGGCAACGAAATCCAAGATATTCCCCCCCTCAGAACCCTGAACCACCTGCGACAACTTTGGCTAGAGGACAATCAAATCCAAGACATCAGCTCTCTCAGTGCACTGGTTAATCTGGAATGGCTGGCGATCAGCCACAACCAAATCCAAGACATCCGCCCTTTAAGCCCCCTCACTAACCTCCAGACACTGGGGTTGATTGACAATCTCTCGCTGCGCTGGTCAATCTCTACCATCTTTCTCTGAGCAACAATGAGATTCGGGAGATTACTCCTTTCTTTACACTGTCTCATCTTTATGAACTGTACCTGTATGGTAATCCTCTAGAAGAACCCGCTTGTCCCCCCCAAGCACCACCCATTTGTGTTTTTGACCAGCCCTACTAAGGGCTGCCCTTACAAAGAGAGCTTCTGGAGATGGGTAATAAAGTGGCTTTACTAAACAGTTTTGTTAGAGCCAGAATTAGAGCGTCCTCTTTTGAAATCACTCCAGATATCAATTTGGAACTCAATGAACATGATGATAGGGATGAGGGCAATGGCAGCAGCGCTCAGCAGCAATGCGCCGATAATCTTGTCGTCTCTATCCATAGTAGAGTCCTGAACTCTATCACTTCATGGTCTCAGGAAACCCAAGCGATGCAGGGGGAGCATGACAGGCTCTGAACTTGTTACATCGTTGCGCTCGGTGGTGTGAGCTGACCTCGTCAGCATTATCGATCGCTACAGCCGTTGCTGGGTAAAGAATATAGCTCTATTTTAATCCCGAGAGCCAGAACTCAAGTTGCGAATAATCTTCTAATTCCCATAAGTGTAATTATCGGTATTAAGAATCCAATTGATTGCCTCAAACCCTTTTATATCAAGGCGTTTAGCGTACTCTAAGGAAAAACAGCCCAACATAGGACTCCTTCGCTTTCGGCGCGTTCCTTCCCAAAGTAGGGGTTTACAAGGACTCCGCTCCGCCCACTCTGTGATTCAGAGCTGGCAATCAAACCCACCGCCTCCTGGCGTCTCAATCACGATCGCATTTCCCGGTTCCATCGCAACCATTGCTATATTCTCCAAGTGCTCTACTGAGCTATTGGCGCGGATGACATCATTCTGACCCGATCGCCCCAGTTGACCGCCAATCTAACCAAACGGTTTAGGAAAAACACTAATCTTATAGTTCAACGGCACTATGAGACTTAAGAATGCTATTTAATTTACTTCATATCCGCTCGATAAATACCCATCCAACTACTATCCGGTGGATTGGCTTTACAGCGTTGACACCTTTCGAGTAATATTTTGGCCGCCTTATCCACAGGAAAATCCTGTAAATACGCTTCGTATTTAGCCAGCGCATCATCCCAACGACGCTGGTGATAATTGGCAAGCGCCTCGGAATATAGAGTGGCGGCTTCAATCGTTTTTAAATCCACTTCTCCCTGCCAGCCAAGCAATTCATAAACATGAATTGCCTCTTGCCTACCCTTGACCGCAATATAGTCAATGTGTCGAACAATCACATCATCTCGTACTTCATCGAGAGTGGATTGACTGATTAAAATACGAGTGCCATAGTACTTATTGAGACTTTCAAGACGCTGAGCAACATTGACACTGTCTCCGAGGATTGTGTAATTCATTCTTTGTGCACTGCCCATATTACCAACAATCACCTCACCCGTATGAATACCAATGCGGTCATGAAAGGTTGGCAGATGTTGCAGATTCCAGTTTTCCCTTAGTCTTTGTAAAATGGCTTGATTTTCCAATGCTGCTTTGCAAGCCATTTTTGCATGTCGCTCATTATCTACTGGCGCACCCCAAAAGGCCATAACTGCATCACCAATATACTTGTCTACAGTTCCTTTGTTCTCCAAGATAGTCTCACTCATTTTGCCAAGATAATCTCCCACATGGTCAACGAGTTCCTTGGGTGTCATTTGCTCAGCCAAAGCCGTAAAATTAGCAATATCGGAGAAATAAATTGTTAGTGTTTTAGTTCGACCCCCGAGTTTAGCCTCTTCACCACGGAGCATAAGATCTCGAACTAGATCAGCGGGAACATACTTTTGGAAGGAACGGAGACTCAACTTTGTTTCTTCAATGGTATGAGTGAGGCGCTCAATTTCCAGAATGACACTGGGTTTCCATTGCAGTGATCTCAGCTGAAATCGACCAATCTCTTCTGTTGCTTTAGCAAGCTCTTGGAGGGGGCGTGAAATGCTTTTAGACACAGAGGCAACGAGCACAGCAGAAATCAAGATACTGACCAAACCCAGCAGTAGATTAATCCGATTGTTATATTCCACCTGGGCCATCACATCAGCACGCGGCAAAACAAGCCCAATCACCCAAGGCGGCTTCGTTTCACCTTCGAGTTCCAAAAGCCGACCCCAATAGGCTTCATTGCCTACTTTAAACGTGATGGTTTCAGCGGATTGAACATCCCGCTTTGCCTGCACGAGTGCCACAATAGCCTCGTCCTGAATCCGCTCGACAGGTATGAGGTCTTGGACTGGCTTGCCATCCGCACCTTGAGTGGTTTCAATGAGCAGACTACAGTCCGGATGGGCAATGACACGCTGGGTACCATCTGTTTGGGTTTCCATAATAAAGGCAAAACCAGATGATCCCACGGGAACTTGAGCCAGGAAGTTGCAAAGGCCTTGAAGTTCGAAGTCGGTGGTTGTGACCGCAATAAGCTCCCCAGAATTAGGACTAAAGATAGGCGCACTCAGGGTGATACCGGGTGTTTTTCCCGCATCCCCAGCACCCCAAAAAACATAGGTATTCGTCCAGGCTGCTGTCCCAGCATCAGTAGCGGTTTTGTAAAAGGGGCGCTCTCTTGGGTCGTAGCCGTTATGGGGCAATATATCGATGGGCGTGCGATCGGGGGCAAAACTGTCATACTCGAAGATTTGAACACCCACCTCATCGACTTGCCGATACTCACGAATTGTGAGCTCATTACCCCGACGTTCGACCAGAGCATATTCTCCTGTTTCAGGGATGGCCAGAGATAAAAAGGCTAAAGAGTCATGAACCGTCATGGCATTCCAAAAATGTCCACCTAGCTTGCGAAAACTAGCCGCAGTAATCGCATCATTAGAGATGAAATTTGGATCAATAAAGTCAGTTTCCAGCAAAATAGTCAATGTTTTGGACTGCTCAATTGCAGTATCAACAAGACTTTCAGTGTGTAAACGAATCCGCTCTGCTGTTTGATCTAAAATCTGCTCCGAGAGGTCTTCAGCGTTTTTTCGAGAGAAATAAAACGACACCGCTGCAACCGATGAGACAGACGCTAACAGTACGCCCAGGAAGATCGTCGTCAGGGTGAAGCGAAATGTAACGCGTGCCATAGAAGTTTAGGTTTAATACCAGATCCGAGTTTGATACTCCCAGAAAGAAAAGTGAAGACTGAGCGGAGTCGAACGTCTGAACGGCCGGGCTGCGACTCCGCTCAGCCCTCATCCCGGTTTTATTTGGGGTTTACCTAGCGGATTTAGTATAAGGTCTCAGTCTGATAGTAGTCATCTTGCATCCATTCCTATACTAATTTCTCAACCCCCCTCAGTCACAGCCCCCAATCCACTGCCTCCTGGCGTCTCAATCACGATCGCATCCCCTAGCTCCATTGCAATTATCACTGTATGCCCCATTGGCTTGAATGACATTATTCTGGCCCGATCGTCCTGGTTGCCCACCTATTCAACCCAATATTCTAATGCGATCGCCGATCTTGTAGTGCCACGGCACAGCGAAAAAAGTAAGAAAGAGGTGGATCAGATGGTCAGTGAAGTGGATAGCATGTTGGCGGGGCTTGCTCGTTCATCGTTTGCCGTTGGTTTTCCCGAAGGATATGGATATCCGAATGAATGTGCTTCCATCACTAATTTATTGGGTTAAACCAAAGTCAATTTGATATTATTGGATTGGGTTTCGCCGAGAAAAACCCAGCATAAGCCTCATTGAAAGTCATATTCTGCCGTTGACATTGAGAGCCATTGAGGAGGCTGAAAATCACATCCTATCGTTGGCGATTTAAAAATGTCCGAACTGTTGATTAAATAACTTTTTCAAAGACAAAGAAGTCCTCGGTTTCGGTCAGCCCCAACGGCTTGAACCCTACATCTGAGAGCATTTTCTGGAATAGACTCTCCTGATAAAAGCCTAGGGTTATCATCTCTTCTGCAAGGACATTGCCATCTTTCAGAAAAGAATAAGTTTTGTCAATAAAGAAGTGATCTGAATCGCCACTCTTTTTACTTATCTTTTGAGAATAAACAACTCCATCTTCTAAAGTGATATCTCGATCTTCATGAGGCGGATGTACGCTCAGGACTAAGAGCCCACCGGGTTCAAGTAAATTAGAGACATTCTGTAAACCCCGTAAATCCTTGTGTTTATCAAAAAGATGTGTGCCCAGGAGTAAACCATTACTTGATCGGACAATAACCCAAGTTCCACCACTTGAAAATGCAACATCAAATTTACGATCCATCTTCATGTCTGCAACATCACACTCGATGAGAGAGACGGTTTTGGGTAAGCGCTTGCTGGCGATTTCTAGCATTGCAGGACTAAAATCTATACCAACAAAATCATATGTTGGCTCCGCTTCGACTAGGAGCTGTGCTAGCTGACCTGTACCAATTCCCAGCTCAAGTACTCTCTCCCGTTGACCAATCACTGAGCGAACCGTTTTGGCTAAGGGTTCATAATTGTAGTACCCTGCATTCATCAACATATCGTAATACTTGGAAATATCTTGGTAGTAAGTCATATTCTCAATAGAAAGGGTTTTGAATTCGGGGTGACATTGCTTGTACCAGCATCATACTACCCGATAAAGATGTAGTGAGATACATTGATTTTTCGATTAGTGTTGAGAGTGGGATAACAATATCCACCCGGCTCATCCCCCCTCAAACCCAATGCCAAACCCACCGCCCCCTGGCGTTTCAATCACGATCGCATCCCCCGCTTCCATTGCAACCATCACCGTACTCTGCAAATGCTCCAACTCACCGTTTGCACGCATAATCCAGTTCTTGCCCGATCGCCCTGCTTGACCCCCAGCCAAACCAAACGGTTTAGTTAAACGTCGCCCCGACAGAATCGCTGCTGTCATCGCCTCCCGAAACTGAATCCGCCGAACCACACCATTGCCCCCCGGATATTGCCCCGCGCCCCCACTCCCGGCCCGAATCCCAAACGACTCTAGCAATACTGGGAAGCGCCATTCCAACACTTCCGGATCAGTCAGGCGCGAATTGGTCATATGGGTTTGCACCGCATCCGTGCCTGCAAAGCCTGGTCCTGCGCCCGAGCCACCACAGATCGTTTCGTAATATTGGTACTGGGCATTGCCAAACGTGAAATTGTTCATCGTGCCCTGGGAGGCCGCTAACATCTCCAATGCTCCGTAGAGACAATCGGCGATCGCCTGGGAGGTTTCCACATTGCCTGCCACGACCGCCGCTGGAGGGGTGGGGTTGAGGAGTGAACCGGGCGGTAGAATAATCCGCAACGGCTCAAGGCAGCCGTAGTTGAGGGGAATATCGGCTGCGACTAACGTCCGAAACACGTAGAGCACAACGGCTTGGGCGATCGCCGCCGGGGCATTAAAGTTATTGGCCTGCTGGGGCGATGTGCCCGTGAAGTCAATGGTTGCAGTTTGATCGTGGCGATCGATCGTGATTTTGACCTGGATTTGACCACCACTATCCAGAGGACAAGTGAATTCGCCATCGTGGAGGGTGGCGATCGCCGCTCTTACAGCAGCCGCAGCGTTAGCCTGCACATGGCTCATATAGGCTTGCACTGTTGCTAAACCATATTGCTCAACCAGCCGTTGTACCTCCTGCACCCCCCGCTCATTGGCAGCGATCTGGGCCTGGAGATCCGCCAGATTTTGTGTGGGGTTACGGGCGGGATATTCATTCTGAGTCAGCTTCGCCACAACAAACGCTTCCTGAAAAACACCACCCCGCACCAGCCAATCATTGTCAAATAAGACCCCTTCTTGGCTTACATCCGTGCTGTGGGGTGGCATCGAACCTGGAGTAATCCCGCCAATATCGGCATGGTGTCCCCGAGAGGCTACAAAAAAAACGGGCGCGGGTTGCCCGAGAAATACCGGCGTAATCACCGTCACATCCGGCAAATGTGTCCCACCGTTGTAAGGGTTATTGAGAATAAACACATCCCCAGCGCTGAGTTCTTCACCCCGCGCCTGGATCAGGCTGGCAACGCTAGCGCTCATCGACCCCAAATGCACCGGAATATGCGGTGCATTGGCCACCAGATGCCCCCACCCATCAAAGAGGGCACAGGAAAAATCCAACCGTTCCTTGATGTTGACCGAGTAGCTGGTGTTTTGCAGCGTAGTGCCCATCTGTTCGGCGACAGCACGGAAGAGGTTGTTGAAGATTTCGAGGAGAACGGGGTCGACATCCCCTCTGCCCCCCTTCGTAAGGGGGGTTTTGGTAGGGTGGGCATTGCCCACCAGCGCTGGTGAATTCTTGGCAAGACGGTCGTGATCCCCCCTGCCCCCCTTCGTAAGGGGGGTTTTGGTCACAATCAAATGATTGCGATCGCTCACCTCCACTTGCCAACCCGGTTCAATCACATTCGTTCCCGTCGCTTCTGTAAGAATCGCCGGGCCGCTAATTTCATCTCCCGGTTGCAGTGCTGCTCGATCAAAAATCGGCGTCTTCTGCCAATCGTTGAAGTACACCGGAACCGTCATCAGTGGTTGAGGCGGATTGGGATGGGTTCGCTTAACAATCGGTTCTGCTACCACCGAAGTCGAACAAACCCACTCCACGGCGATCGCCTCCACAATAATCGGCTTCTCCGGTGTGACAAATCCATAGCGCTGCCGATGGTGCTGCTCAAACTCAGCCTGAATGCTGGGCCAATTGTCCAGATCAAAGGATACGGTCAGGGTTGAATCGCTCCCGGCATATTTCAGCTCACCCCGCCATTCGCGATGAATCTGGGGTGTGATTGCCAAATCTTGGGCTTTGAGTTCGGCGGCGGCTTGTTCGTCTAATTGCCCAAACAGCGATCGCAACTGTGCTTGAATGTCCATCGTCAAAGTCAGTTCCACCGCCTGCTCCCGAATCACCCGCACATCGGCCAAACCCATACCATAGGCCGAAAGCACCCCCGCATAGGGATGGACCAAAATCTGCCGCATGCCCAGCGCCTCGGCAATCTGGCAGGCATGTTGACCGCCCGCACCGCCAAAACAGCAAAGGGTATAACCGGAAACATCATAGCCCCGCTGCAGAGAGATGAACTTGATCGCATTGGCCATCTTTTCAATGGCGATCGCTAACAACCCGGCTGCGATCTGCTCCGGGCTGCGGCCATCGCCAATCTCCTGAGCCAGGGTCTGGAATTTTGCTTGGACGATCGCATGATCCAGGGGCCGATCGGCCCGAGGGCCAAAAACCCTCGGAAAGAAGCCTGGTTGCACTTTGCCCAGCATGACGTTACAGTCCGTTATCGTTAGCGGCCCACCGCGCCCATAGGCCGCTGGCCCCGGATTGGCCCCTGCTGATTCGGGCCCGACCCGATAGCGCCCGTCCTCAAACTGCACAATCGAGCCGCCCCCCGCCGCTACCGTATGGATCGCCATCATCGGCGTGCGCAGGCGAACCCCCGCAATTTCTGTTGCCAATGTCCGCTCATAGGCCCCGGCATAATGGCTTACATCCGTTGAGGTTCCGCCCATGTCAAAACCAATGATTTTGGTAAACCCTGCAATTGCCGCTGTCTTCACGGCACCGACGATGCCACCTGCGGGGCCCGAAAGGATACTGTCTTTGCCTTGGAATTGGGCCGCCGCAGTGAGGCCACCATGGGATTGCATAAAGAGGAGTTGGGGGTTCTCAATCCCCCCTGCTCCCCTTGGTAAGGGGGGTGACGCCGCAAGCGGCTGGGATGATGTTTGAAGAGATGTTTGGTTGGACTCCCCCTGACTAAGGGGGTTGGCGTAGCCGGGGGGATCAAGGGGGACAGGTGGGCTTAACTGTCCCGCAATCCGATCGACATAGCGCCGCAAAATCGGCGAAAGATAAGCATCCACCACCGTGGTATCCCCCCGGCTGACCAACTTCATCAATGGGCTGACTTGATGGGAAACAGAAATCTGGGTAAAGCCGATCTCGTGGGCAATCTCGGCAATTTGCTGCTCATGCTGGGAGTAACGGTAGCCATGCATCAGGGCGATCGCACAACTACGAATACCCACATCAAAAGCGGCTTTGAGATCGCGGGCGATCGCCACCTGATCTAACGTCTGTAATATCTGACCCTGAGCATCAATGCGTTCAACCGCCTCAATCACCTGCTCATAAAGCATCAACGGCCGCTGAATCTGGCAGGCAAAGATATCAGGTCGGTTTTGGTCGCCAATACGCAGTACATCCCGAAACCCCTGTGTGGTGACAAACACGACGCGATCGCCCTTATGTTCCAAAAGTGCATTGGTCGCCACCGTCGTGCCCATCTTGATTGCCATAATTTGGTCGGTGGGCAAGGGGTCGTCCGGCGTGAGCCCCAAAATTTCCCGAATCCCCTGGATCGGTGCATCAGCATATTGCTCTGGGTTTTCTGAGAGCAGCTTATGCACCACCCGCGAACCATCCGGTCGCTGGGCCACAATATCGGTAAATGTGCCACCGCGATCGATCCAGAATTGCCAGCCCGCTGCGGGAGACTGTTGTGTTTTTTCGGCCTTCATCACCAGGTCAGGATAACCGTACCCGGTCAGGATACCTGTTGACGGAACAATTTCAATGCTGCACCACTCCCCTGCTCTGCTGCCTGTTGCAGCACTTGGGCAAGCCAAGTCGTGAGATTCACCCCTGGAAAATAACGACTGTGGGATTGTTGTTGATACGTATTTTCCTGGAGGACATAAATCACTAACTGACGTTTCCTCAGTAACCATACTTCTGGCACACGGTAGGGCACATAATCCTCCACAGCCGTATAGTTCGTCACATCAATTTCAATCACCACATCCGGGGGCGGATCAACTTGCCAATTGAGACGATCTTTCCCGACCACCGCTTGCCACTGCTCAATATAAAAACAATAGTCTGGCTCAATCCCACCCGACTCAGGAATCTTCATCGTGATGGGGGTAAAGGCTTCATAATTACGGCTTTCACTCTCTAGAAGTATTTCCACAACACGTGCCAAGAGATGGGCTTCTCGGCCGTGGCGAGGTAGCGGGCTCATCAGCAGAACCTCACTCCTACGAAATTTAAGACGCGGAATCGCATCATCACCACGACTCTCTTGCAAAACACAATAGTCCTGCCAATTGCCCTCCATGCGTATAACGCTACCCGGCGGCAGATAGATTTTTTCAGGAGAAATAACAGCATACATGGACGATTGTCCTCGTTTAAATCGTTTGTCGAGATCTATTCGGTTGAGTGCAGTTGCTCAATCTCTGCAATCGTAAGACCTGTTTTTTGGGCGATAGTCGCCATATCTAATACATCGAGCAATTGAGCCGCGATCGCCAGCGCTTTTTGGCGTTCTCCCTGCTCAATCCCCTGCTCAATCCCCTGCTCAATCCCCTGCTCAATCCCCTGCTCAATCCCCTGCTCAATCCCTCGCTCAATCCCTCGCTCAAGACCCGTTTTTTCCGCCTTGATCATCGCGTTACGCTGATCCCAGATAAACATTTCTCGTTTTTCTTGATCTTCTAGCTCATCGGGGGAAAAGTTACTCTGGTTTGCCACCATAAAGGCTTGGTCGATCGCCTCAACCTGACCAAGGGCGGGCGGGATCTCCTGCAGACTCCGTGCAGACTTGAGAAAGAACAGCCATTTTTGAGCCAGGGTTGTCAATGCATCGAGCGGAGTCTGGAATTTAGGCAGTTCCACAAACACCAACTCAAATTCTCCGGGGCAATAGGTGGTTCGGTTCTGTTGTTCCTGGAGGTTGTAGCGAGAAATCACCTGCTCTGTCTCAGGAAACATCACAAAGTCGGTGATGGTTAGCGCAATCACAGGATAGAGTAGTTTGTAGTCTTGGCCAGCCGTCAGTTGCAGGGAGTAAGCCTTGGCTGCATTGTAGAGAATGCGCTTTTGGAAGCCCTCAACATTGAGGACTTGCATTTCGATAATCACAATCGTGCCGTTGTTGAGCCGGGCTTTGACATCAAGATAAGTTTCTTTCCAGCCTTCAAGTTTTGGGGCTTGGTAGGGGTTGAGGATGTCGAGATCTTGAATGGTTGATGCTCCGCCGTAGAGCAAACCATTGAGAAAACTTATCAAAATTGGTTTGCTCTGAGGCGTACCAAAAATTCGTTTGAAGGCAAAGTCAGTTTTCGGGTTGATAAATTGCATCGCTCGCCCCTCCTAAAACTCGTCAATTTCGAAACCTATCGTTTGCCCGGTGGGATAACAGGGCAACCCGGGAGGACTTTCCCTCTAAAAGATGGGATATGACGGACTTAAAACAGGTTTGTAGTCATGTCCTGATCTTAGTTTAAACGATCGCGCCCTAACGATCGTCCCCCGCTGACTCACTGTTGGCTGGGGTGCTCCTCCTCAAGCTTATCGAGATCCACCTCTTGATCTTCGTAAAGATTAATTTGGCGGGGCTTAAAGACCGTGCGACCGACAAAATCCACGATCGCCGTCCGGGTCTTATAGCTCGCACTCTTAAGGGGCTCCGGCAAAATCTGATCACCCATGGTAATGAAAAAAAGCACCGCTGTAGGCACACCATATTTGATCGCTGGCTTCAGGCTCATGATTCACCTCGTCTCATAAAAAAAGACTGTCTTGATTTGATCATAGACAGTCTTTCAAAAAGTAACGAGTAACAGGTAGCGAGTAAGAAGTTAGGTACTCCACCCGAGAAGAGACTTTAAGTAGAACATCCCCTCTCGGGAGGGGCGGTCTCGCACAGCGACGGCCGGGGTGGGTTCGGGGTATTGGCCGCCAATATAACAGCTAGCTTCCCCACTGCGTATGGAAAAACTCTCCACCCGGCTTATCGATGCGCTCATAGGTATGGGCACCGAAATAGTCACGCTGGGCCTGGGTGAGGTTTTGGGGCAGGCGATCGCGGCGGTAGCTATCAAAGTAATCCAATGAGGCGCTAAAGGCCGGCACGGCAATGCCTATCTGGTTCGCGGTGGCAAGCACCGTACGCCAAGCATCCTGGCGATCCAAGATCGATTGCTTAAACTCGGGTGCTAGCAGCAGGTTGGGCAGCTCTGGATTATCCGTGAACGCCTTGCTGATCTTGTTGAGGAAACCCGCCCGAATAATGCAGCCCCCCTTCCAGATGCGGGCATCCTCCGCCAGGTTCAGCCCATAGTTGTACTCCTTCGACGCTTGGCGCAATAGATCCATGCCCTGAGCATAGGAGCACATCTTGGAACAGTAGAGCGCATCCCGCACCTGGTTGATGAACGTCTTGGCATCCCCATTGAAGGGTGTCGTTTTCGCGGTAATTTCCTGGGCTGCGGCAATTCGCTCATCCTTATAACCCGACATAATCCGGGCGTTTACCGCTGCGTACATCGTCGGTACAGAAACGCCCAACTCCAACGCCGAGATCACCGTCCAGCGTCCCGTCCCCTTTTGACCTGCCTTATCCAAAATCAGATCCAGCAGATGCTGATTCGTCTCGGGGTCGATCTGTTTGAAAATATCGGCGGTGATTTCGATCAAGAATGAGTTCAACTCATCCGTGGTGTTCCACTCGGCAAAGACCTCGTGTAGTTCCGGATTGGTGAGTCCCAAGCCCTGCTTGAGCAGGTCATAGGCTTCAGCAATGAGCTGCATATCACCATACTCGATGCCGTTATGCACCATCTTGACGTAGTGACCCGCACCACCGCGGCCCACATAGGTTACACAGGGCCCATCATCCACCTGAGCGGAAATTTGGGTGAGGATTGGCTCTAAATAGTCGTAAGACGCTTTTGTCCCCCCAGGCATCAGGCTAGGGCCTTTGAGCGCCCCTTCTTCACCGCCGCTGACGCCCATGCCCATAAACCCTAAACCGGTCGCTTCGAGTTCTTGGGTACGGCGTTCGGTGTCTTCGTAGAGAGAGTTGCCGCCGTCGATAATCATGTCATCCTTATCAAGCAGGGGCTTGAGGCTCTGAATGACTGCATCCACAGGTTTCCCCGCTTTAACCATGACCAGAATCTTGCGGGGACGCTCTAGGACTTGCACAAACTCTTCGATCGAGTAGGCAGCTTTGACATCCTTGCCCTGGGCACGGGTGGCCATGAATTTATCGGTTTTTTCACGGCTGCGGTTATAGACCGCGATCGGGAAGCCCCGACTTTCGACATTAAGGGCTAAGTTTTCTCCCATTACGGCGAGGCCAATGACCCCGAAAGTGCGTTTAGTCATATTGTCAACGGTCTCTACAGTTGGGTACAGCGCAATGATTATGAGGGCTCAGGCTTCCGTTCGGACGGCAATGCTTCTGGCAATGTGCCACGGCGCAATCACGCCGCTGGCAGCAGGGAGGGAAGCCAATTTAGAACGAGTTAGAGCCTGAGGCGAAAATTCCCTTCTACCCTAGCCCGATCCCCAGATTCACGTCCTAAAGAAGAAATTAAGATGCGATCGCCCCGTCATCTTGGTAGCCGAATCTGATAGAATTGTGTAGAAATATTGCGATTCTTTAATAAACGTCCTATGAAATTGTTGGTGGTTGGCGCAACGGGTACACTCGGCAGACAGATTGCTCGTCGGGCTCTGGATGAAGGGCATGAGGTACGCTGTCTGGTGCGGAACCTCCGCAAAGCCGCCTTCTTGAGAGAATGGGGCGCGACCTTGGTCAAAGGCGATCTCTGTGAAGCGGAAACCTTAACCGCTGCCTTAGCTGACATCGACGCAGTAATCGATGCCGCCACTGCCCGCGCTAATGACTCCCGGCGCATCCATCAAGTGGACTGGGACGGTAAGGTCAACCTGATTCAAGCCGCTGCAGCGGCCCAGATCCAACGCTACGTCTTTTTCTCGATCCTCAACGCCGAACAGTTCCCTCAAGTGCCGCTGATGGACATCAAAGCCTGCACGGAGAAGTTTCTGACCGAGTCAGGACTGTCTTACACTATTTTGCGACCCTGCGGTTTTATGCAGGGCTTGATTGGTCAATATGCCGTGCCGATTTTAGATAATCAATTGGTTTGGATCACCGGGGTCGGGGCAGCAACGGCTTACATGGATACCATCGATATTGCTAAGTTTGCCGTGCGGGCCCTGACCGTGCCGGAAACGGTGAATCAGACGTTCCCGGTCGTGGGAACTCGGGCTTGGGGTGCCTATGAAATTATTCGGCTGTGCGAACGCCTTTCGGATAAAACGGCTCAAACCGCCCGATTAGAACTCCCCCTGCTACGCTTCATTCGTCGGGTCGTGGGCTTCTTTCAATGGGGTTACAACGTGGCCGATCGCCTCGCTTTTGCTGAAGTCCTAGCCAGTGATCAACCCTTGGATGCCGAAATGGATGCGGTGTATGAAGTCTTTGGCTTGGCGGTGAACGACACCACGACGCTAGAAGCCTATTTACAAGAATATTTCACCCGAATCATGACCAAGCTCAAGGAGATTGGCTACGAGAAGGAGAAGGAAAAGCGCAAGAAAAAGCAGCGCAAGGCGTTTAAAGCAAAGTCTTAGCTCGCCTTTTTCGGGGAGCGATCGCCTGTTCGTCAAAGGTGAAGGTTCCCCATTCCAAATTCCGAATTCAATGGGCCAATTGACGGGCTTGCTTGACCATGGCAATCAGGGTCTGGTGGGCATCTTCTGAATCGGCCAAGGGATGGTCAAAGGGGATGCGCAAGGGCACAGCCGCCCCTTGACGCTGGGCTTCTAGGTTCATGCCCTCGGGGTCAATGCTCACCAGGCGAGCCGCTTCTGCATCGGTGGTTTTACCAAAGACTTTGGCGTAGAGCAGAATGGCATCGGCATGGTCATCGTTCATGTGAGCGCAGATGCGATCGCTCACAGTCTGGGTAATCAGGTCAGCCATGATTGTGGGTTAGGGAAATATCTGCATCATACTTTGCTTTTCAAGCGCTATTCACAAAAATGCTAGGACGGTAACCCCAGAGGCAGCCCAATGCGCTCAAAGCATGGCACATTGAGGGCGTATCATCCGAATCAATAGATGCCCCCGATGCCCGAAACCATCCCCCCCTTTGACAGCCCTGGTCGTGATGATCCCGATGATCTTCACGCTCAGCAATTCCGGGTGGGTTCGCGGCCCGCCCCTCGGCTCTGCCCGATTTGCCAGCGGGTGCAGCCCGAGCCCCAACCCCAATCTCAACCTGATTTGCCGACTCGGGGGTCACTCTGCTATCACTGTGACTGGCCTCTGGAGCCGGAGTTATCACTCTCGATCGCCCAGCAAGTCTGGTTACGGCAGCGCTGGCGGCAGGTCGAGCATCAGGAAGACCTTTGCCGTCGTCTGGCCCAGCAGTTCACCGAGCAATTGCGCCACTGGGAAGCAGGTGCTGTAGGCCAGCCGCCCGCGATCCAACCGCCATCCCTCACAGCTGATTCCGCTGCGATGCGTTTGACGCTGCCCATCCCTCCCCAACGCCTTGACCCCCAGCGCCTTGACTATGGCCCACTGCAAGCGTGCCTTGATGCGGGGGATTGGCGTGGGGCCGACGGGCAGTCGGCTGCGCTGCTGGTGGCGATCGCTGGCCGCCAGCGCCAGGGCTATCTCACCCCCGAGGACTTGGCGAACTTACCAACTGAGACATTGCTACAGATTGATCACTACTGGCAGGTTGCCAGCGACGGCCGCTTTGGCCTCGGCGCGCAAAAACAATGTCATGTTGCCCTGAGTGGCAACCGGGCCAGAATTGCCCAGGTTTGGCCCCACCTCGCCCGTCAACTGGGCTGGTGTCACGCCAGTGAGCTGGATCATGAGTTTCCTGCATTGGGTCAGAGTAAGCTGGGGAGTGAGCAAGGCGCAATACAGTGGCTGACCTATGATGCGCTACAGTTTGCCCCCGACGCGCCAATGGGTCATTTGCCCGTCTTAGGCGATGGCATTGTTTGGTTTGTGGGGGGATGGGGCGGTGCTTTTAACGGCTTTGCGGCCCTGATGTCTCGACTGCCGTGAAAGAGATTCCAGCGCCTTTATTGGCCAATTGGCCCAAAGATTTTAGAGCGAATGGGACGGGCTGGCCCTGAAATTTGAAGGGATCGTCTAAAATCTCAGACAGATCCAGAAGCATATCAACTCGGGTCTGGTTCCACAACAACGCTCATTGTTCGCAGTTTCCCATTCCTTTGTCAGGCGTTCTTTAGGAAGCCTTTAAACTTCTTTCGCAGTTTCCGGATTCGCTTGTCCAGGCATTCGTTATGGAGCCTTTAAACTTTTCTTTGCAGCAGCAGATTCCAATCGGCGATTGGCAAAACACTCCGAGAACCGTTCGACAATGGGTCGAAACGGTTCTGGCAAGCACCACCCTCCCCAAGGATGAGGGCCGGCTGATGCAAATGTTGGCGGCCATCCCGATTGGGATTGCGGTTTACGATGCCACGGGTCAGATTATCTATCTCAACTGTCTAGGCCACACCCTGCTCGGGAGCGATCGCCCCCTTGCGCCGAGCAGTCCACCCCGTTCAGAAATCATGCCGATCTATCGTGAGGGCAGCCAAGCCCTCTATCCACCTGAGGCCTTGCCGAGTATCCGCGCCTTGGGGGGTGAGGCTGCTTGGGCGGATGATCTGGTGGTCTATCAGGGCGATCGCCCCTTGACCCTCGAAATGCAAGCCACACCGATCTGGGATGAGCAGGGCACGGTGCGCTATGCGATCGCCACCGTGCAAAACATCAGCGAGCGCAAGCACCGGGAAGAAGATAGAGAAGAGGATGGGGACGTCACCCTCCTGCACGAACAGATTCAGCGGGAAAAATCCCTGCGGCGCGTGTTGCAATCCATCCGTAACTCTCTGGATCTTGAGACCATTTTTACCACTGCCACCACTGAAACGGCGCGACTCCTGGGTACCCTAGACTGCTTTGTGGTGCAGTATCTGGCTTGGGCCAACCATTGGCGACATCTTTCTGAGTTCCGTCATGATCCCCAGGCCCCTACAACCCTTGGCTTGGCGATTCCCGATCGGGGCAACCCCTTTACCGACCAGCTCAAACGCGGTGAAGTGGTACAAGTTGCCGATACCCACGAGTTGCAAGATGAGATCAATCAAAAAATTGCCCAGACATTACCTGGGGCTTGGCTATTGATTCCCCTGACCGTGGACGATGAGGTTTGGGGCAGTTTTATGCTCTCGACCCCCGAGCACCCCTTTACTTGGCAAGCGGATCAGGTGGAGTTAGCCCAGGCTGTTGCCAACCAACTGGAGATCGCCATTCATCAAGCCAGCCTCTACCAGCAGTTGCAAATGGAGCTGGCCGAGCGTCGGCGGGTCGAAACGGCGCTCGGGGAGAGCGAAAATCGCTATCGCTTGCTAGCGGAGAACATGAACGATCTTGTCTGTCTCCATGATCCAGACGGTCGCTATCGTTATGTGAGCCCTTCCTGTCAATCCTTGCTGGGCTACCAAGCCAAAGAGATGGTGGATTGCCCTTTGGATGCCTTTATCTATCCCAGCGATCGCGCCCGCGTGCGCCAGGAAGTGGAACTGGCCAGCGCCAGCGGTAACCCCACGCCGATCACCTATCGGATGCGTCACAAGTCCAACGGTCATATCTGGTTTGAGATGCTGATCAAACCGATCGCCGATAATCGGGGTCAAATCGTCCAACTCCAAACCACCTCACGGGATGTCACCGAGCGCGTCCATGCCCAAAAGCAGCTCAAGCATAAGGCCCTGCATGATGGGCTGACCAATCTGCCTAACCGTACCCTCCTGATGGAACGTCTGGAACTGGCACTCCATCGCCTGCAGCGCTCCCCTCGCCATCAATTCGCTGTTTTATTTTTGGATCTTGACCGCTTTAAGGTGATCAACGACAGTCTGGGGCATTTAGCCGGCGATCAGCTCCTGATTGTGGTGGCGCAAAAACTTCAGCGGATTGTCCAAACCACGGATCTGGTGGTGCGTCTGGGGGGGGATGAGTTTGTCATCTTGCTCGAAGAAGTCCAAGATATTGAACCGGTGATCCGGGTCGCTGAAGAAATCTTTGCCCGGCTGAAAAACCCCCTGCGCATTGAAGGGCGCGAGGTCTACACGACTGCCAGTATTGGCATTGTCTTTGGCAATCCGAAGTATACCGATGCCTCCCAGCTCCTGCGCGATGCTGATATTGCCATGTATCGGGCCAAAACCAATGGCAAAGCCCAGTATGAAATTTTTGACGTGCAAATGCACCAACAAGCTTTGGAGCGATTGCATCTGGAGAATGATCTACGGCGGGCGATCGAACAGCAAGAATTGCGGCTGTTTTACCAGCCGATTGTGGCCCTGGATACCGGCACCTTAAGCGGCTTTGAAGCCCTGATTCGCTGGCAGCACCCGACCCAGGGTCTCAAGTCACCGGGGGAATTTATCCAGATTGCCGAAGAGACGGGGCTGATTACCCATATTGATATGTGGGCCCTAGAGACCGCCTGTGGGCAATTGAAGAATTGGCGGGGGCGATTCCCGGCCCACCCGTCGCTCAAGGTCAGTGTGAATCTTTCGGCCCATGATTTGCGTCGGACCGATCTGCTCGCGGAAGTCGATCGCATCCTCACCCACCATGACTTGAGCTATAACGCCCTCGTCCTGGAAATTACTGAGAGTATGCTGATTGAAAATATCGAAGCCACGATCGAAACCTTAGAACATTTCCGCTGTCGGGGCATTCAAATTAGCATTGATGACTTTGGCACCGGTTATTCTTCCCTGAGCTATCTCCATCGTCTGCCGGTGGAGAGCCTCAAGGTCGATCGCTCCTTTGTGGCGGAAATGCTCAAAGGTAAACGGAACCATCAGATTGTGGAAACGATTATTGCGATGAGTAATCATCTCGAACTGCGGGCGATCGCCGAAGGTGTTGAAACCGAGCAACAAATCATTCGCCTCCGTGCTCTCGGCTACAAGTTTGGCCAAGGTTATTTCTTTGCCCGGCCCTTGAGTGCCTCGGCGGCCGAAGCCCTCTTAAGCCGTCAGCGCCTCTTTTAAACTGAATCATTGTCCAAAATTCAGTTGCCAAGACCGAAAGAATAGCACAATGATCACAATTGTTCGGGAGTAAATCCTTTAGAGTAGGGGGCAGATTCAGATGCTGTTTCCGACCCCTCCATCAACCCACCCAATCTTTCCCCATTTTCCAAGATGCATTTAAGTGAAATTACCCACCCCAACCAACTACAGGGGCTCTCCCTACGCCAATTAGAAAACATTGCCCAACAGATTCGTGAGAAACATTTGGCGACGATCGCAGCGAGTGGCGGTCATTTGGGGCCCGGTTTGGGGGTGGTGGAGCTGACGTTAGGGCTCTATCAAACGCTGGATCTGGATCACGACAAAGTGATCTGGGATGTGGGCCACCAAGCCTATCCCCATAAACTGATTACCGGCCGCTACCACGACTTCCATACCCTGCGCCAGCGAGATGGCGTTGCGGGCTATCTCAAGCGCTGTGAGAGCTGCTTTGACCACTTCGGGGCCGGTCATGCCTCCACCAGTATCTCAGCGGCTCTGGGCATGGCTCTGGCTCGCGATCGCCAGGGCGAAACCTATAAGACCGTCGCCGTGATTGGTGACGGTGCCCTGACCGGCGGCATGGCCCTTGAGGCGATCAACCATGCCGGCCATCTACCCAATACCAACCTCTTGGTCGTGCTCAACGACAACGAAATGTCCATTTCGCCCAACGTGGGAGCAATTTCGCGCTATCTCAACAAAGTTCGCCTCTCGGAACCCGTGCAGTTCCTCAGCGATAACT
This sequence comes from Cyanobacteria bacterium P01_G01_bin.54, assembly GCA_039180005.1. GTDB lineage: Bacteria > Cyanobacteriota > Cyanobacteriia > Cyanobacteriales > Spirulinaceae > SIO3F2. Next base: position 28,819 of record JBCDEB010000003.1, read on the forward strand.
TGGAGGAGCAATTTAAGCATTTGCCCTTCTTTGGCGATAGCCTCTCACCGGACATGGAGCGGCTGCGTGAGAGCATGAAACGTCTGGCCGTGCCCAAGGTGGGGGCCGTGATTGAAGAACTGGGCTTTAAATATTTTGGCCCCGTGGATGGCCATAACCTCGAAGAACTGATCACCACCTTTGAGCAGGCTCACAAGATGCCCGGGCCCGTACTGGTGCATGTGGCCACCGTCAAGGGCAAGGGCTATGCGATCGCCGAGCAAGACCAAGTCGGCTACCATGCCCAAAAACCCTTTGACCTCGAAACGGGCAAAGCCTATCCCTCCCAAAAACCCACGCCCCCTGGCTATTCCAAGGTCTTTGGCCATACCCTCACCAAGCTCGCCGAAGCCAACCCCAAAATCATTGGCATCACCGCCGCCATGGCCACGGGCACCGGACTGGTGAAGCTCCAGCAGAAACTCCCCGACCAATACGTGGATGTGGGCATTGCTGAGCAACATGCCGTCACCCTCGCCGCCGGGATGGCCTGTGAAGGCATGCGTCCGGTGGTGGCGATCTATTCCACCTTCTTGCAGCGGGCCTACGACCAGATCATTCACGATATCTGTATTCAAAAGCTGCCCGTTTTCTTCTGCCTCGATCGCGCGGGCATTGTCGGGGCAGACGGCCCCACCCACCAGGGCATGTACGATATCGCCTACCTGAGTTGCTTGCCGAATATGGTGATCATGGCCCCCAAAGACGAGGCCGAGATGCAGCAGATGCTCGTCACTGGCGTAAGCTACACCGACGGGCCGATCGCCATGCGCTACCCGCGTGGCAGCGGTGTCGGTGTCCCCCTGATGGAAGATGGCTGGGACGCCCTACCCATTGGCAAGGCGGAAATTCTTCGCCAGGGCGATGATCTCCTCTTGCTCGGCTACGGCACGATGGTGGGCACCGCGATGCAGGTGGCAGAAATCTTGAGTGAGCATGGCGTGGAAGCCACGGTCATCAATGCCCGCTTTGTCAAACCCTTGGATACGGAGCTAATTCTGCCCCTGGCGCAGAAGATCGGCAAGGTCGTAACCCTAGAGGAAGGCTGTCGCATCGGTGGTTTTGGCTCGATGGTGCTCGAAGCGTTGCAAGACAATGATGTCTTAGTTCCGGTGAAGCGGTTCGGCGTACCGGATATTCTCGTCGATCATGCCACGCCCAATCAGTCTAAGACGGCGCTGGGATTGACCGGATCGCAGATTGCCACGGAGCTGCGGGAAGCCTGGTTTGCCAAGGAGCCGGTGGCGGTGGGTTAGAGTATATTTCATAACTTAAAACATCCCTCTTTCTGGCATAGGAAGGGGGATGTTTTAAGAAGAATCAGAATTACAAGGATTTAGTAGTATGACTTATAACACTGGAAAAGAAACGACAGAGGGCAACTTATGGTTTAAGATAGCCCTTGTTTCTTTGGCCGTAGTAATAGGACGTAGTCTAGAAGAATATTTAAAGAGCCTTGATACTAATTTTTATGTTATGTTAGCGATTACAGTGTCTACATCAACAAGCTCATATCTTCTCCTGTTCAAAACTGTTAACTGGCTTGACAAGAAAATACTATGGCGTTTCTTTTCAGATATTCCAGATCTAAATGGAAGATGGACTGCTGAGGTTATCGATGTTTCACAGCAAGCGCGAAAAATTAGTGATATTAGAATTGAGCAAACGAGAGACTGTATTTCTGCTAATGGAAGCACAAGACTTGACTCAGCTAATACTCATCACTCAATTTGGAACACCATATTCTGTGCAATTGTTAATGGCAACTTAATTTATGTTTACGAAGTCAACTCAGTGAATGATGAGACGAAGAGAGGATTGAGTATTCTTCGCATTGAAGGTAAACCTGTTCATATGATGAAGGGGAAATTTAATGATCTAGCTCCAAATAGTAGTAGGGGAACGATAGTTTTTAGGCGAACAGGAGGGAAATCACTAAGCCAAAGTTTTGAGGTAGGATGTAATCCTGGGAGTGTTCAACCTGAATAGATATTTGAGTGGTGTTACACTTTTTTGCTTTTATATAAGAAGCCATAAAATTTAGCTAATCATCACTAGAGTATCTGATTTTGAATTCTGAGGCTCTTGTACTTTCGAGAAATGTTGTAAACTTCACTGAAGTGTTTAGTGGACAGGAAAATTGGATAGACAGATTTGGCTTGTGCGTCACGCTCAACGCGCTACTCAACCCATAGATCGCAGCGGCCCACACGATCCTCTGATTTCAAATGGTGGACATAGACATGCAGAGCAATTAGGAGATCATCTATCAAAACAGCCTATAAAGTTCCTCTTTTGCTCTCCCTTCACACGTACCGTGCAAACAGCTCAGTATATAAGTTTGAGGCTTAACATACCCATTTTCCTGGAATGGGGAATCGGTGAATATCTAAATCCTGATTGGTTTTCTTCAATTCCAGTCACACAACCTTATGAAGTATTAAATTCGAAATTCGACAAGATCGATCTTTCATATGAACCAATAATCTCACAGCCAAGTTTTCCCGAGACACAAATATGTTTTCTAGAACGATGTAAACAGGTGATACGTAGCTTGATTTCGACTTACGATAGTAAAATTTGTCTTGTGACACATGGTTCAGTAGTTGTTGGAATTGGTCATGAGCTATCGCAGAATAAACTGGCTTACTATAAAGCAGATTGCTGTAGTGTTTCTCACTGGTTTATGGATGAAGATTCTCGAAAATGGCAACAGCTTTCCAACGGTAGCTTAGAGCATTTGACTGATCCCATAGTTGATTTGTCATCGCAGCCAAAGCATTGGTTCAGCGAATCGTAAGGTGAGCAAAATTAACAGCCTCAAAATAAAAGCTCAAAATTATCAATATTTGCCCACCCTACACACCAGTATCGATAAAAACAGTTTTCATGACTCAACCTTGGGCGCACCGTAGAGGTAGTGATCATGGTTGATAGAACCATCGTGGGGTCAGTTTTCCCCATTCTTCGCTAGGAACTTCGGCTTGTATGGCTTGCACCTCAGCCAGGAAAGTGAGTAACCCAGACTGAGGAGGCGAAGTAACTTCAGTGTTGATGCTGTCTCTACGCTGCTTAATAAAAAGGTAAAAGTCGAATAATTTTTCAACCAAGACATCAGGAGCCTGTTCAATTTCTCTAGTGAGTTGTTCTCGCAGGGTCATCGGTTAATCGGCGTCAAGGTTATAGCGTCATCCTAAATCAGATTGAATCGATCTGCCGAAACGTCAGACTTATACGTGCTCCGGCTCCTGGCTCCTTGGGAATCGCATGGAGCCAATCGGTTTGCACTGGAGTATCCATATAAAGGAGTGAGCCCTGAGTGAGGGGATAGTGATGCTCGATCGCCCGATCGCTCCTAGCACGAAACGCAATGTCTCGGGTGGTACCCAGCGACAGAATCGCCACGCCAGTACCCGGTGTGAGTTGCGCCAAATCATCAGAATGATAGCCCATACTGGCATTGCCATCCGGATAATAATTGAGCAAACAATTGTTGGGCAAAAAGCCTATATGCTGGTTGATCTGTTGACAAATCGGCAGGAGGGTAGGCAACATCGCCGTTTCGGGATAGGTAATCCCAGAATAATGGTAGGCAACACCAAAACTGGCAGTTTTGCGGGCACGCATCCGTTCATCCCAAGTCACTGCGGCCTGAAGATGAAGCCAGAGCGTATGGGGATCAGCAATGAACCCTGCTCGCAGTTGGAGCGGAGGCTTTTGTGGAGAATGGGTTGAGGCGGCAGACATAACCTAAATTGTAATCATGAGGTCGGCAAAAAGGGCGGGTGACGACTCCACCCGGACAACGCTGGGACGACGAAGATAACAACAATATTTTGTCCCTGATCACATTGAGTGAGCATCAATAGACATACAGTCAGGTAAGGGGCATTTTTTTGCCACGCTGCATAAAATTCACCCCCCAGCTCAGACATATAGGTAGAAGGCAGCTCACAACGGCTGCCCCTTGCACTACCCAGACAGAAACTATGCTCAAGTTTGCGACGTGTCCATCGGGACGTACTCCCATCTCTACCCCCACCGTCTCTGGCGATCGCCCTCCCAAACCCCCTCTTCCCCAGCACATCCCCCATCAACCGGGTACTCGTTTGGGCCCAGCCATTGATATGGAGATGATATTCAAGGGCTATGTAACTCACCGTCGGAGCCTCGATCGCCTCGCTAAATATCGTCCCCTCTTTGATGGCTCAGACCCCGATGGTATTCTGCCCTTGGTTCAGACTTGGCAAGCCCTCACCCGAGCATCCCGAGCGGCGATCGGCCCCTATCTGCCCTATGGCATCTTTGCTGATTGGGTCGGGTTACTCACGGTCAATGGCATGAAGGACCCCCAGCAGCAAATTACAGATTTGCAGTTCAAAAAAACCTGGGAACAAGAGTTGAACATTCAACAACGGACGGTTCTCTTGAAGTTTTTGACCCAAAATGGGGTATCGGGCAGTGACTATGGTCGGCCGCTCTTTAACGCTGATCCCGATGGAGTGCTGCAGATGCTGGCAACGATGGGTAAGGAGAAGCGTTAATGATCAACTCAATCGATATGCTGCATTGTTTATGGGATGAAATTAAACTTGAAATCAACCCTGCAGATCTCCCAATGTCCCTTATTGTGGTGATGCTATAGAATCAAGGTTCATCGCATCTCTTCTCGTTACGCAAATGTCAACTGCAATGATGGCCACGCTGGTTCAATATAAGCAACTCCCCGTCTGGACAGAAGCGACCTTGCCCAAATCATTGCAAACTCAACACAATACCAAGCCGGGCACTTGGGCAAAGATCATCGTAGAAGCGGGACAATTGCAATACGATGCGTTGAATGATGCGGGAGAGCGGGTATCCACAACGGTCATTACGCCAGAGCAGCGCGAGTTTTGGGTCTCACCCGAGGCATGGCATCGTGTCAAGCCATTGGGGGCGCTGCGCTGTTGGGTTGAGTTTTATTGTCGCCCCGAGGACTATTTTCAAAAGAAATATCAATTTGCCGCACCGCATCGGGATGTTCAGGCATTAATCCAAGGCCCTTTAGCAGGCCAAACCCCTCTACATATCTTGGATTTAGGCTGCGGTAAAGGTCGCAATGCCACTTATTTATCTGCCTTAGGACACCAAGTAACGGGGTTAGATAAAAATGTTGAAGCAATTGATCACTTGCAAAACGTTATCCAAGTTGAACAGATTGGTGATCGCTTTCAAGTCCAGGTGTACGATATTGAATCCGCCAGACTGAGCGATCGCTACGATCTGATTCTCTCAACCGTTGTTTTCCAGTTTTTAAAGCCCCATACCTTGGCTAAGGTAATTCAAAATATGCAAGCCCATACCCAAGCGCAGGGCTATAATTTCATCATTTCGCCGGTTTCTTCACCCGCCTTCCCTTGCCCAATCGACTTCCCCTCGACCTTTGCGCCTGAGGAACTGCGTAATTACTATGCCGATTGGCAAATCCACGATTATCGGGAAGCACCGGGCACATTTCATCGTAAAGATAGCAGCGGCGAACCCATTGAGGCGATGTTTGCCACGTTATGTGCGAAGAAAAACACTTAGGGTGAAGAATTGACAGCTCATGACTTCGCAGAGATAGCACGCTATAGGTTTAGTGATAGGTGGTCTGTTGCGGTTTAATCGTTAACCCCTATAATTGTGGCAACATATCATCAATTTCTTGATACGAAGATTGCTGATCTATTGGGTTTCAATGATTTAAGTACATTTTCTCGCAAGTTTAAAGCCTGGACGGGGCGATCGCCCTCGGCGTTTCAGAAGCAAACGCAATCGTCCGGGAGGGTTTAAAACCCTCCCCTACTGCATAATTTTGTTTTAGGGGTACACAACTCAAAGCTGGTATTACAATTCTCAATTTGCTATACGAAGGTAAAATTGCCCAACTATCGCCCGGCCAACTGTGCTTCCAACTCTGCAATCCGCGCTTGCAGGGGCTCCACGACCTGAGCCACCTCATGCTCAGAATATTTAACTGGGATATGTTGGGGACAATTGCGATCCCAGGCGACAACTCGGATTAAAAAGGCCCGTTCCGCCCGGCCGCTGTAGCCTGGCACTTTGAGTTGCTTCACCAGCATTGGATCATCATGAATCACTTGGGCGTGGCCCCAGATCTTCAGGCGACGGCGGTGGGCGTAGTCCATAAGAAAGAGGAAAACGCGATCGTTTTCCGTGAGATTGCCCGTGCTCAGGTATTGGCTATTGCCCGCAAAGTCGGCAAAACCCAGGGTCTGCTCATCCAGCACGCGCAGAAACCCCGGTGGGCCACCACGAAACTGAAGGTAAGGCCAACCATCAGCGTTGACCGTCCCGAGGTAAAAGCCATCGCGTTCGGTAATGAATTCGGCGATCGCCTCGGTAATCTTGTCATTCGCCGGGCCCTTGGCCACAAAATTCTCATAGGTCTGGCGGGAACCATAATGATCTTGCCAAGCCTTAACGGCCGGCGTAAAGGCAATTTCAGCAAATTTGCGAGACATGGGTTGGGATCTCCGAGAAGAAAAGGGCAATGTTTTACGGTGCAGAATTGGGAATTCAGAATTAGGAATTCAGAATTCAGAAATAAGTGATCAATACAAACACTTTTAACTTTTAAACCTGAACGTTTAACTTCGCTTTGCGGTTAGGCTGCCACAGGCGCTTCAATCCCGAGCATGCCGACAAAACCCGGCAGGGCTTTGACCCGTTCGAGCCAGGCTCGGACATGGGGATAGGGCGCTAGGTCAATCTTGCCGTCGGGGGCGAGGGCGATATAGGGAAAGACAGCCACATCGGCGATCGTCGGGCGCTCAAACTCCAGCCAGGTGCGATCGCGCAGATGCATGTTGAGAAGGGCCAGAATGGTCTGGGCTTTCTCGGTCGCGCGATCGATGTTGATGCTGCTGGCGCCGAGCAGATGATAGAGTCGGGCATTCTCGGGTCCCTGGCGAATTTCCCCCGTGGCGGTAGAAAGCCAGCGCACCACCCGGCTGAGGGGTTCTGGCTCAATGGGTAACCAGTCGTCGCCGCCGTAACGGCGTGCTAGGTAGGTCAAAATTGCAGCGGCATCGGCAAGCACCGTATCGCCATCGACCAGCACGGGTAGTTGACCAAAGGGGTTGAGCGCTAGAAATGCGGGCTGTTTGTGCTCACCCTGCGCTAGATCGACGGTGATCACCTCATGGTCTAACCCCAGCAGATTGAGGAAGAGACGGACTTTGTAGCTGTTGCCGGAGATCTCGTGGCTATAGAGTTGCATGGTTTTATGAGAGTTGGGTAGACCGTTCGGTTCAGTTTTAAGGCAAATAACTCTGAATCGAACGATCGGTATAATTGAAACTGTACTGACCATTCGGTATACTGTCAACAGCTCATTTAAAAAATCTAAATTCTGGATCAGCAGATAGTACGAAAGCTGATGCCCCCAACGAAATTAGTAATACTGGCTCCGATATTGCCGGAGTCTGAGGGGGCAATCTCCCCCTCAGCGGGAGGTGTCGGGGGGCGGGTCCCCTGACAACCGGGTTTGAAAACGAGATTTCAGTACTTTGAGGAATGCGATCGCTTCGCTTAACCCAAACTCACGTTCAACAAAATTTATCAATCGTCTCAACCCCTACTGCGATGCCTGCCACAAAAACTGATGTCGTGCCCAAGCTAGTCTCTGTATTCCGTCAATATGGCTATGAGGGGGCAACCCTCTCCCGCATTTCCACGGCCACAGGACTGGGGCGGGCGAGTCTGTATCACCACTTTCCCCAAGGCAAGCAGGGCATGGCGGCGGCGGTGCTTGAACATATCAGCGAGACCTTTCGTGAGCTTGTCCTCGCACCCTTGCAAACCCAGGCCGAGCCGATCGCCCGTCTTATGGCCATGAGCCAAGGTCTGGCTCAGTTCTATGATCAGGGTCGCCGGGCTTGCTTTTTGGATATTTTCTCGTTAGGAGAGGCGGGAGAGCTGTTCCAGACCCGGAACCAGCGGGCAATTCAGGCTTGGATTGCGGCGATCGCCCAGGTTTTGCAAGAGGCAGGCTTGCCGGCGGCGATCGCTGAGCATCGGGCTCAGGAGGCGGTGATGCAAATCCAGGGCGGGCTGATTGTGGCTCGGCTGGGGAATGCCGCACCGTTTTTGCGCATTTTGGCCGCCTTACCCCAGCGCTTGCTAGCGCCCATTGTCTGACCCCTATTCCTTGGATTCTCTTCAACTGTTTTAAGACATTCTGTGCCTAGGGCAGCAATCCAAAGGCGTTGAGTCGTTTTTTTCCCTACGGTTGCTGCATCTCCCTGCCCGGATCCGACCATGCTTAACTTGAGGACGGCAGTCCTCACGGTTCGGCTCAGGTTGGTTCAGACTAGAGTCCGGTCGGGTCTAAGAGGACTCCCCAAAAAAAATCCACCAGAAATGGCGCTCGTCAGTGGCGGGCAGGCGTTGCGGTGAGCTTGCCGCACCGATGCCTGTGCGACAGACAAGATGGCCAAACGTAGCCAGGTGTCCCGCCTGCCTGGGATGATGATTTTTGAGGGTCACTCTCGGTACTGCCATCGCATTAACATTTCTCAAGATTTAAGGAATTCACTATGCTCGATAAAGTCGAAGCTGCGATTGAAGCAATCACCGCCCGCGAGGTGCTGGATTCCCGGGGTCGTCCGACCGTGGAGGCAGAGGTTCTGCTCGAAAGTGGCGCAGTGGGTCTGGCGCAAGTGCCTAGCGGTGCGTCAACCGGAAGTTTTGAAGCCCATGAACTCCGAGATGGGGACAGCCGCTACGGCGGTAAGGGCGTCCTCAAGGCCGTGCGGAATGTCAAGGAAATTTTCGGGCCAAAGTTGCAGGGTGTTGATGCGCTGGATCAGGCTACGGTCGATCGCCTGATGATCGAGCGGGATGGTTCAGACAATAAGTCCAGCCTGGGCGCAAATGCGATTTTATCCGTTTCCTTAGCCACCGCCAAAGCCGCTGCCAATGAGCTGGGGCTGCCGCTCTACCGCTACCTGGGCGGGCCATTGGCGAATGTGCTGCCGATTCCCTTTATGAACGTGATCAACGGCGGGGAGCATGCCAACAACAATGTGGACTTCCAGGAATTTATGATTGTGCCCGTCGGTGCCCCCACCTTTGCCGAGGCTTTGCGCTGGGGCGCAGAGGTCTTTGCCACGCTCAGCAAGGTGTTGGCGGCAGATGGTCTACTCTCGGGGGTGGGGGATGAAGGGGGCTATGCGCCGAACCTGGCCTCGAACGGTGCGGCACTGGATATCTTGATGGCGGCGATCGAAAAGGCCGGCTATAAGCCCGGTGAGCAGATCGCGCTGGCCATGGATGTGGCCGCCAGCGAATTCTACAAGGATGGTCAATATGTCTATGATGGTGAGCCCCACAGCCCGGCAGTATTCATTGACTACCTCGCCGAGCTAGTGGGCAAATATCCCATTATTTCGATCGAAGACGGCCTCCATGAGGAAGATTGGGAGAGCTGGACGGCCCTAACCCAGAAAATTGGCGACAAAGTCCAGCTGGTGGGCGATGACCTCTTTGTTACCAATGCCAAGCGTCTGCAACGGGGCATCGACAGTGGAGCCGGCAATGCAATTTTGATCAAGCTCAACCAGATTGGTTCGCTAACCGAAACCCTGGAGACCATTGATTTGGCCACCCGCAACCAATACAGTTCGATGATCTCCCACCGCTCAGGTGAAACTGAAGACACCACGATCGCCGATCTAGCGGTCGCCACCCGTGCTGGCCAGATCAAGACTGGTTCCCTCTGCCGCAGTGAACGGGTAGCCAAATACAATCGCCTGCTGCGCATCGAAGAAGAGTTGGGCGATCGCGCCGTTTATGCAGCGGCGATTGGTATGGCTCCGGGAGCGTAGACAATTGGGGTGAGGGAGGGTTTGAAACCCTCCCCTACAGGGCAATGGAACCATTGCTTCCCGATAGAATTTTCTGAATTCTGCACTGCAAACTACGACATTCCGGGACGGGGGCTGTTACAGTTAACAACTGGTATTCCCAATCAACAGTTATGCCCCTTTCTCGCTCTACCCCTGCGCTTCTGGTTTTAGCTGATGGCACAACCTATGCCGGTTTTTCCTTTGGTGCCTCGGGCACAGCCATCGGTGAAGTGGTCTTTAACACTGGGATGACCGGCTACCAAGAGGTGCTCACCGATCCCAGTTACTGTGGTCAGATCATTACCTTTACCTATCCGGAGCTGGGCAATACCGGCGTTAATCCCGAAGACGAAGAATCCGCAGTACCGCAAATTCGAGCGGTCATTGCCCGGAACATTTGTAATCGCCCCAGCAATTGGCGCTCGACCCAGTCCCTGCCGGACTACCTCAAACAGCATCATATCCCTGGCATTTACGGGATTGATACCCGAGCGCTAACCCGTAAGCTGCGATCGCTCGGCGCGATGAACGGCGGCATTTCCACCGAGATCCTAGAGCCCGAAGATCTATTGCGTCAGGTGGCCCTGGCCCCATCGATGGCCGGCCAAAACCTGGCCGCCACCGTGACCACAGCCAAGACCTATGAATGGCAGCACAGCACCGACACCAATTGGGCCTTCAATACGACCCCTACGACCCCCAGCGAAGCATTGACCGTGGTGGCGATCGACTTTGGCGTCAAGCGCAATATCCTCAAGCGCCTAGCGAGCTATGGTTGCCACGTTGTTGTCGTTCCCGCCCATGCCACGGCGGCTGAGATCCTCGCCCACCAGCCAGACGGTATCTTCCTCTCCAATGGCCCCGGCGATCCGGCGGCTGTCACTGAAGGCGTGGCCACCGTCACCGAGCTCCTAGCGGCGCGTAAGCCCATGTTTGGCATCTGTATGGGACATCAGATTCTCGGCCAAGCCCTCGGAGCCAGAACCTTTAAGCTCAAATTCGGTCATCGGGGTCTTAACCATCCCTGTGGTCTCAAGCAGCAGGTGGAGATCACCAGTCAAAACCATGGGTTTGCGATTACGGCTGATTCTCTCGATGAGGCGGTCGATATCACCCACCTCAATCTCAATGACCAGACTGTGGCGGGCTTGCAACATAAGACATTGCCCTACTTTTCCGTGCAATACCACCCCGAAGCCAGCCCTGGTCCCCACGATGCGGATTATCTCTTTGAGCGGTTTGTCACCCTGATGCGGGCGCACAAAGCCTAAAACACCTGAGGGCTGGATAAGCGAAGCGATCGCATTCTTCAACGTACTGAAATCTCGTTTTCAAACCCGGTTGTCAGGGGACCCGCCCCCCGACACCTCCCGCTGAGGGGGAAATTGCCCCCTCAAACTCCGGCAATATCGGAGCCAGTATTGCTGGATTCTGGTGAGTCTCTGCGTCTTGCGCGATGTCCACTTATCCAGAATTCACGTTAAAACCTCTGATGGATAGAGGGGGCTGGGAGTCTGGAGTTGGCGAAGCGAACGGGGGCTGGGTAGCATAGGGAAATATCTGCTCTTCCTTTACCGCCGACTACTCATGGTTTTTTTGCTTGTTCTGCTGGCGATCGCAGCGCTCATCATTTGGATTGCGATTAATGCCTACAACAGCTTGGCCACGTATCGTCAGCGTTACAAAAACGCCTACGCCCAAATCGATGTGCAACTCCGTCGTCGCCATGATCTCATCCCCAACTTGGTTGAGGCGGTCAAGGGTTACATGAGCCATGAGCGAGAAACCCTCGAAGCGGTGATTAACGCCCGCAACATGGCAGTCAATGCCACCCAGTCAGCGGCGCGATCGCCGGGAGATGCCCGCTCCATGCAGCAGCTCGGCGAGGCCGAAGCCCTCTTGACGGGTACCCTTGGTCGTCTGTTTGCCCTGGCTGAAGCGTATCCTGACCTCAAGGCCGATCGCTCCATGTCCGACCTGACCGAAGAACTGCGCTCAACCGAGAACCGCATTGCCTTTGCCCGCCAAGCCTTCAACGATGCGATCACCCTCTACAACACCAAGCGGGATGTTTTTCCCAGCAATTTGGTGGCCGGGATGTTCAATTTCGCCGAAGCGCAATTGCTCGAAGAAAACGATCCAGCAGTGAAAGCCGTGCCCAAGGTTTCGTTTTAGAATTAGGGTGAATCGCTATGCAATTTCTCAACCCCAAAACTGATTTTGCCTTCAAGAAAATCTTCGGCTCTCCCCAGAGTAAGCCCATTTTGACGAGTTTTCTGGAGGCATTACTCTATGGTGAACAGCAAGTGATTGTTGATCTGGATATTCTTGATCCCTATCAAGCCCCTAAACTAACCGGTTGGAAAGATACCTACCTGGATATAAAAGCAAAATTAGCCGATGGAACGGTGGTCATTATTGAAATGCAAGTGCTCAATGTCGAAAGCTTTGAAAAACGGATTTTGTATAATGCTGCTAAAGCCTACTCTCTACAACTGGTTAAGGGGCAGAAATATCATTTGCTCTATCCAGTTATTGCCTTAACAATTACTGACTTTGAGATGTTTCCCGAAGGGACTAAAATTATTTCGCGTTATGCTCTACGTGAGCAAGACTCTCAGGTTGCCTATTGTCCAGGTGAGTTTGAGTTGGTGTTTGTTGAGCTACCCAAATTCAAAAAATCCCTCGCTGATCTCGAAACCCTAACCGAAAAGTGGCTGTTCTTCTTGAAATATGCTCGCACCTTAACGGATGTTCCCCCTAGCCTGGGTGAGGTGGATGCTATTGATCAAGCCTTTGCTGTTGCCAACCAGAGTAACTTTTCCCCTGAAGAACTTGAAGATCACGAGAAGCGAGAGATCTTTATCTGGGATCAGCGGAATGCCATGATCAAGGCTGAAAAAACAGGCTTGAAACGAGGATTGGCGGAAGGATTAAAACAAGGCATTGAACAGGGCTTACAGCAGGGCATTGAACAAGGCCGAGAGCAAGGGCTTCAGGAGGGCAAATACCAGACTGCCTTGGCGATCGCCCGGCAGCTCCTCAACGTTCTAGATGCCCAGACGATTAGCCAGAAAACCGGGCTGGCGATCGCCGAAATTGAGCAACTCAAAGCCTCTCACCTGAACTAGATCAACCTGAATTCTGGACAAGCAGACATCGTGAAAGACTCTAGAACTCGGCAACAGCAACAATACTAACTCACCTGAGTTCTGGATAAGCAGACATCGCGAAAGACCCTGAAACTTAGCAGAATCAACAATACTGGCTCCGATATTGCCGGAGTCTGAGGGGGCAATTTCCCCCTCAGCGGGAGGTGTCGGGGGGCTGGACCCCTGACAACCGGGTTTGACATCGAGATTTCAGTACTTTGAGGAATACGATCGCTTCGCTTAACCGAAACTCATGTTAGATCACTTTATACTCTTTCGGATCAGCCTTGAGCACAAAAGCATCGCCAAACTGCACCACTTCACCCGTGATGCGCAGAGCATCACCCACATGATTGAGAATGCGCGATCGCACCGATTTACCCTCGAGATCTGAGAGCACAAAGTAAAGCGGATCGCCCTGTTCGTTATGGCTAATAAAGGTCGCGGGGACTCCCCCAGCGATGCAGCGGATCGCGCAGCCCCGATGGGTTTTAGTCTGGCCCGGCTTCATCACACCGCTATAGCATTTGCTGTCAATGATTTCACCCTCTAGGCTGAATTCACCCAACGATTTTCCGTCAAGATTCAGCTCAAACCCCTCGGGAGCTTCTGCTGCCATGACAGGAGCACGCTTGGAGACGGCGAGTAAGGTCAACTGATTCCGAGCCACGGCAACCACGCCTTCAATATTCACCCATTGATCGACAAAATCCATGATGTTGTCCGGTGGGCCGGCCTTGTTGGTTGCAGCCAATAAATAGTAAGAATAGTCTGAGCCTGATTCGGTATTGCCAGGGCGAGGCACAATCAAGTGTGGGGCGGGGTTAGCGACCACATAGCCTGTGTAGGAAACCCCCCCTGCAAACGCCCCTTTGTTGTACTGGTCATGAACCAGCGGTAGCACAAAGCCAAAAATCAACACACCCGCGATCAGCAGCGGCACAAACTTGAGCAGGAACGTGGTGACGCTCCGGGGCATGGGCAAGTATTGATTGTAGAAATCGTCTTTAGGTTGGGGATTGTTTGTCGTCATGGCAGGAAGAAGGGCGAGATGAGATCCCCCCGACTCCGCCACCTCCCTTATTAAGGGGGGCAGGGGGGATCTTGGGTCTAGATGTAAACTGCAAGGTCTCGGTTGCGGAAGTCTGAGTGCTTGGCGTTAAACGATGATGGCAGGGGGAACCCGGGTTCCCGCAGGGTGGGGGATCGCCCGCAGGAGAATGCGATCGCCCTGGAGCTTGACCGTAAAGGTGGGAACTTTCTCGGTGAAAGGGGGCGGTGAGGCACCATCTTCTGGGCGATATTGGTAGGCATGCCAAGGGCAGGTGATGCAGCCATCATCGAGGATTTTGCCTTCGCCGAGGGGGCCATTTTGGTGCTGGCAGACGTTGGAGACAGCGGAGATTTTGCCGTCATATTTGAAAACCGCAATGCGCTCACCCGCAAGGGTGACGACCTTGGCTCGCTTGTTGGGAATTTCCTTAACGCTGCCAATATCAGCAAAGCCGTCGGCATCGAGGGTATAGGCTTGGCGATCGCCGGCCGCTTCCTTCTGGGCGGCCCAAAAGTGAACCCCCAGAATCCAAACCAAGCCAACCGCCACGGCAAGGGTCAACAGGGGGTGTTTGTTGGTCTGTAATGCCCCGAGGAAGACATGACCTACCAGCAGGGCGTAGGCAATATAGACGCCCATATGTAGGGCTTTCCAGACAGGGGCGGTCAAGTTATGTAGCCAAAAGTCATGACTGGTGAAGGCCATCAACCCCAGAATCAGCAGCGCCCCAATCCCCAATAACTCAAAGGGAAAGGGAATAAATTGAAAATTTGTATTGCTGGTGAGCAGGCTGGTAATCGGGTCAACCTGATCACTAAAGTCGTGATACCACTTGAGCGCTCCCCGGGCATGATGCACCCCCAAGCCAAACATCACCACGCCCATGTGACGGCGATTAAACAGCAGCGGGTAGAACTTGGGATTAAGACGGGTCAGGGGGCCGATCGAGAGGATGACATGGAGCAGCAAAAAGGCAGCCGAACCATAGGCCCGAATCCAAATGCCCCGCAAACCATTCTCAATATCGGGTCCGCCAAACCATTGGGCAGTACCCACAAACAGGAACACATAGAGCGCCAGCGTTCCCGCTAGCAGCAGGTCATAAATGACTTTTTGTTGATTCCACTGAATCGATTTATAAGCAACACTCACGGTTTTCTCCTCCGTATTGAATGTTTCAGACCAAAGCGCTGCTAGAGCAGGTTTGAGCATCGCGTTGGCTTAGATCAGTTCGCAATTCACAGCCTTAGGTCGGGTAAAAATGCTCACTGGTGTTGTGTCGGGTAGGCAATGCCCACTGGGCAAGGATTGCAGGATCAAAGCAAAGACGTCAGAATCAGCCGAACGCTCGACAATGGGTTGCAGAGAAAATTGGGCTAGCGTGGGCAGGGAAACCCAGCCCCTACAGCAAAATAAATTGCTTTATTTTCTTCTCTCAATCCCTGCTTGATCAATCGGATCTGGGTTTATTGTGTCAACTCAGGTGGGAGCTCAACGGTCGAGATAATGCGCTGGGTACCATTGCTATAAATTACGAGCTGGCCGGCTTGACCTTGCATGGCTTGGGGCAAGGCGAAGCGGCGGCGCGATCGCCCCGCTAGCGCACCCAAAAGCAGGGCGTCTTCGTCCAGTTCTTCAGGAGCGGCATCATCCGCTTGCCAGTAGAGCAGCAAGTCGGGGGCCTTAAGCACTTGGCTAGGCTTCACGTCCAAGACACGATCGCCCTCTGTCGTGATGGCTGCAACCTCTAAGCGAATTCCCTTGCCTTTGAGGGTTTCGGTTGCGACCGCCACTGGATCCTCAATGTCTGTGGCAAAGCCACTGGATTCAATCAGCGGTTCGGCATCGGCACTCAGGGGGGGGTATTGGGGACGCAGCACTAGGGCAGCAATGAAGGCGATCGGCAGTACCACAATCAAGATGCTAAAGATTGTATGGTGGGCCTGACGACGGGAGAAAATCATGGGCTCCCTCCTTCCGCTACAGCAGCGGCTTGGGCAGCTTGCCGATGGGCAGTTCGCTCAGTCGGTGTGGTTTTACCCCGCACCAGGCGCACGGCAAAGAGCGGCCAAAAGACCAGCATTCCCGGCAAGATAATGATACGGAACAGGATGCTCCAACCTCGAACATTGGGGTCAACACGGTGAATGCCGAAGATCATAAAGGGCACGCTAAAGATAAGCCCGGCAATCACATAGGCGTGAACCACTTTGAGCAACCAGGCCACGAGGGCGATCGCAAACTCATTCATGGGTCTTGGATTAAACGAGGACGAGCAGAGGCGATAGCTCTGCAATGTCCCTCCAGTATTTCGGAGAATGCCCAGAAATGATTAATTTGGGGTGAGAATCGTAACAAAGCACCAGCGTCAATGAAGCGATTTCGTTGCTGCTCTGTCCTTAATCAATTGGGTACGGGGTTTGGGAAGACTCAACAGGAGGGGGTTCACCTTCCTGTTCTCCCGAATTAACAGGTTCAGTGAGACCCACTCAGGGGTCACAACCAATCCATTAGCTTAAAACGGGTGCGCAGTTGCTTCGCTCATGTAGAGAACATAGTTATGCATCAGGAAATACACGACCATCAGCGCCGCAGCCGAGAGCGAAACCAGCGTTCCTGCCAGCATTAAAGAGAATTCTTGCTTCTGAAATGCCTCCTGCATCAGATGAAGTGACCAGGCGACCAAGGCCACATCAAAGATTAAAATCGGGATCAGCATATCTTAAAAATTATGAAGAATTATGTTTATTCTAATACAGCACCTTGAGTCTGTGGACACGATCGCCCGAGAAATCGGAGTACTTGGAGACGATTATGGGTGATCGCGAAAAAACGCCTAATCCTATTCCCAGTAACGTCTTGAGCGATTGCTTGATCCTTACAATTCCTGTCCCCATGTCCTCCCGAGCCGTTGTCAAGACACGTTTTACGTTTAATAAAGCCTTTAGGTTTGTCCATCGATTGTCATGACATCCCCTAAATTGATGCTCAATCTGTAATCGCCCAAACGCTGGCTGTCGCTGCGTTACAATCCGTTCACGACCAACGCACCGGAACCTGCTGCTGTTGGAGGTGGGTTTTAATTTCGCTAACGCTGAGTTGCCCGTAATGCAGCAGCGAGGCGAGCAAGGCGGCTTCTGCCCGCCCCTCGGTAAGAGCGGCATGAATATGCTGGCAATTTCCCGCGCCACCCGAGGCAATGACGGGGACTTCTACTGTGGTGGCGATCGCCCGCGTCAGTTCTAGGTCGTAGCCCGCTTGGGTGCCATCCGCATCCATGCTGGTCACCAGGAGCTCGCCTGCCCCCCGTTGGATGACCTCTTGGGCCCAGGTGAGGGCAT
Organism: Cyanobacteria bacterium P01_G01_bin.54; assembly: GCA_039180005.1. Classification (GTDB taxonomy): domain Bacteria; phylum Cyanobacteriota; class Cyanobacteriia; order Cyanobacteriales; family Spirulinaceae; genus SIO3F2. Next base: position 46,301 of record JBCDEB010000003.1, read on the forward strand.
CCAGTCCGGTATTTTCTCGCCCGCCCCGCACATAGACATCCCAGCCCGGATTTTCAAGATCATCGCGTCGTTTGGCGTCGATCGCCACCACGATACATTGGCTACCAAAGCGATCGCTGGCTCCATTGATCAAATCCGGGTTGCGCACTGCGGCCGAGTTGATGCTGACCTTATCTGCCCCGGCTCGTAATAATTCTTTGATTTTCTCCAGGGAATTGATCCCGCCACCCACCGTCAGGGGAATAAAAACCTGCTCGGCGGTGCGGTAAACCACATCCAAAATAATGCCACGATCCTCATGGGTGGCGGTGATATCTAAAAAGACCAACTCATCCGCCCCAGCGGCGTTGTAAACCTGGGCTAACTCAACCGGATCCCCCGCATCTTGAAGATCCACAAAATTAACGCCTTTGACCACCCGGCCAGCATTCACATCCAGACAGGGCAAAATTCGTTTAGCGAGCATAAGGGCGATCTCCTTCGTTAACGTGAGTTTCGGCTAAGCGAAATTATCGCATCCCTCAAAGCCTTAAAATCTCGTTTTCAAACCTGGTTCTCAGGGGTCCAGCCCCCCGACACCTCCCGCTGAGGGGGAGAGGGCTCCCGACGGGCTCCGGCAATATCGGAGCCAGTATGGTTGATTTTGCTGAGTTTCGACGTCTTGCGCGATGTCTGCTTATCCAGAACTCACGTGATTTAGCGAAAACGGAGCGCCGATCTTGAGCGGAGTCGCAGGAGGAATGCTGATTATCCAAGCACTTTGAACTCTAAACTTTGAACCTTGCACTTTGAACTCTGAACCCTCTAAGGCGGATAATACCGACCCTGGCGATAGCTCCAGCCCGTCAGCAGATAGAGATAGTTCTCCAGGGTCATGCCGCGCAAATTGGCATGGCGATCGAGGTTTTGGGGCTTGATGTCAAAGGCACGACAGAGGTTAATCAGGGTCAGCCCCTCAGGAGCAAAATCCTCTGGGGCTGGCACATTAGTAACGTCTGCCGCCCTGACGTCAGCGACGGAGCCAGGATGACGACTTGTCTGGTCGACCCTCTCCGTCTCAGGAATGACCGTATGGGGATCAAGGGGTCTCACCTCTGGCGTCACCTCCATGACCTCAAGTTCCACCGGCCGCGCCGCCCGTTCCCGTTGCAGCAGTTCCACGGCAAAGTTGAGCTGTTCCAGACCCGCCTCGGTTCTAAGGACACGGTGTTGCAGGGTTAACACCTTTTGTTCCCAATGGTCGGTCTTGTGGCGCAGGAGGTGTTGCAGCCGGGTATTAATTTCTTGGCTGCTGAGCTCGGGCGATCGCACCGCTGCCAAGTAGCCCTCAATAAAGGCGACTAACGTCGCTGAAATCGTTTTTCCTTCGTTTTCCAGCACAGTCTTAAAGGCTTGCCACTGGTTGTAGGCAATCATAAATGTGGCAACAACGGGCTCCTCGGGATGACGAGGACGAGCTTTTTTGCGGATCACGGTGCGTTTGGTGGATTACCCCGGCGCAGGCTGCTGAGAAACCCGCTTGAACGAATCAATTCTAGTCGGAATTGTGGTGGCTTGTGGGGGCTGACCCCACGTGCCGAACAGCAGCAACAAGCAATCGGTTCAATATTCTCTACGATCTGGTGTACTAGCAATCCGGAACTCTGAACCCTGAACCCTGAACCCCTTAACTAGGGCGTATCGGGGTCGATCGCCCAGACCCGAAAAGAGAGCTCTTCTGGGGGCATTGAGCCCTGAGGCAGAGCGGCGATCGCGTCTTCCAACCGTGCCTGCAACCGGATTTCCAGTTGGGCAAAATGCAGCTCTAACTGCTGCCTTAATTGTTGATCGAGGTGCTCACTCATCAAGGGGAGCAGAGCCTGGGCGATCGCTTTTTGGAATTGTTCTTGACGTTGGCCATCGAGCTGAGCAACATGCTGTGCTAAACGTTGATCCAGGCGCTCGATAATCAGGGGGAGCAGGGTCTGGGCGATCGCCGCTGGTGTATGGTTCTGCTCAATATCTTGCAGTTGCTGCTGAACCGTGGGGACGAGGTCTTCGAGATAATCAACCTTGCGCTTAACAACGTCCCACTCCGGTAGCACCGCTTCAAGATGCTCAAGCCGTCCCTGCATCCGACGGATCTGAGGCAACGCCTGGCTCAACTCTGTGACCTGCGCCTTCACCTGCTTGATCTCAGGTAACTCCCCCTCAATCCGGGCCAGATGATCCCGCATGGTCAAAATTTCGGGCTTGACCAGCAGTTCTTGCAGGGCTCCAAATTCATCAAAACCCTCTTGATCGGTTGTCTCCGTTTCTGCGGCAGGTGTTTCAGTCGGCGTAGGGGAAGAAACCAAACCGCCCAAAAGCTGCTGCAAATCATTCATGGCATCGGCTTTTGAGTCACTCATGGATTGTCAGGGCCAGAAATTGAGGAGCAAGTTGGTTTTACCTTAGCATTGAGGTGTAATTCAGCGTTGATCTTGATGTTCCAACCCGATCGACTGGCGCAACTCACAATGAAACCATGCCCAGCCAATCCCAGACACAGCCTCTGGGACAGCCTGGTGATGGGTGTGATGGCTCTCATCATGACGGTGCCCGCTTTACCGACCCTTGCTTTCCAGGAGGCGGATCTAGAACGCTTGCGGCTGGCTGGGGTCTGCTCTCGGTGCAACCTCCGCAACGCAGAACTGATCGGGGAAGATCTGCAAAATGCGGTGCTTGTCCAAACAAACTTGCAGGGGGCCAACCTCCGTGACACAAATCTCACGGGCGCGATCCTGGTGCAGGCCAATCTTGTGGATGCCATTTTGAGCAATGCCAGTCTAGAAAGTGCCAACCTGCGCAATGTGGGTCTGGTGCGAGCTGACCTGAGTCACGTCAACCTGACCGATGCCGATTTGCTCGGTGCTGACCTCCGGAATGCCAACTTAACCGACGCCACCCTCCAATCCGCTTCGCTGATTGGAGTTAATCTGGATGGTGCTAACCTCCAGGGTGCGGACTTGACCAATGCGGATCTGTGGGGTGCATTAGTCACCCGCGAGCGGATTAGTCAGGCACAGCTATGCCGCACGCGGCTGCCCGACGGGTCGCAAGTCAATCGGGATTGTGGTGAGTGAACTCACTCCCCTAGGGGGTTGAGCGGGACTCAAGACCGCCCAGAGATCGGGTTTATACTAAAGACTCTCCTGAGTATATCTGCATAAAATTATCATGGTTGCCACCGCCCCCCAATGCCTGATCACCTGGGAACAGTTGCCCGATGATTTTGTGCTACCCGATGACTCTGTGGACAACATCAACCAACCTGCCCTCGCCGCCGCATTGACCGAAAGCTTGCAAATCGCCCAGCATCTGCCAGAAACTGCCCTAACCCCCACTAATTATGGCATTTGTGCAACATTCAACCACCAGTTGGTTGTCAAAGCACCCGACTGGGCTTACATTCCTCGAATCACGGTTCCCCGCTCAGAAATTGTCCGCAGCTACACCCCCAACCTCCAAGGCGATCGCCCCACCCTCGTTCTAGAATTTTTATCTGCCACGGAGGGAGGGGAATATTCCGCCAAAGCCACCTATCCCCTGGGGAAATTCTTTTTCTACGAACGAGTCTTACAAGTGCCAAACTACGGCATCTTCGACCCCGAAACAGGGGTCTTAGAACTCCATCGATTTGATGCTAACCAGCGGTATCAACTGGCAACACCGAATGAGCAAGGACGTTATTGGCTCCCGGAACTCAACCTGTTTTTAGGAGTTTGGCAGGGCAGCCGTGAGAACCGCCAGGGATATTGGTTGCGCTGGTGGGATGGAGTCGGGAACTTGCTGCTCTGGGGCACAGAACAGGTGGAACAGGAACGTCAGCGAGTTGAACGACTGGCGGCTCAGCTTCGGGCAGCGGGGATTGAACCGGAGGTTTAGGGTTGAGGAAGCGATCGCCATCTCCCTAATATTCCCCCACAAACTTCGGATGCACCCAGAGAAATTCCTGACGCTTGTTTTGCACCCGCACCAGCCCCAGATGACTCAAACTAGGGTCTTTTTCTTTGAGAAAGGCGTGGAGTTGGCGGAGGGCTGAGCCCTCCACACGGCGGGGATATTCATCACCAAAGAGGGAGACGCCTTCTTGAAGGGCGAGGATATCGGCTGTTCCCTGGCTGGTGAGGGCCAGAGACTGATTGGTAAACTCCAGTTCTGCCTCCAGGATTTGGTATTGTGCGTCATTCAGCGCTAGTTTGGCCGTTGAGCTCGCCAGGGGCGTAATAATGCTCAAAACCGTGGCGATCGGCTTAATCCAGGGGGCTGCTTTCGTGAGCCATTCGCGTTTGAGTTCGAGGGTATAGACGCCCAGTTTTTGCGGCTGACTCGCTTGCTCGGGTGTTGTCTGGGTGGGGATGGCAAAGACAGGCAGACGAGAATGTTCACACCAGAACGTCACCTCGAACTTCGCCGTGACCCAACGGGGATTTTGATCCAAGAATTTTGTATTGATTGATTTAATGCTATAGAGACGGGGGCCGTCTTTGGCTTCATCCACCAACAGTTGCATATAGGTGTCGTATTGTTGGTTGGCTTGGCTGAGCAGGGTCTTTTGGTTTTTATCCAGCGTCTTAAGAATTTTTTCGGTTCTCGCTTGATCGCGGCGATTTTCTTCAGCTTGATTGCGATCGAGCGTCTTGAAAATTTCACGGGCTCGGACTTGATCACGACGATCTTTCTCCACAAAGGCTCTAGCAATAGTTTGGCGCAGCGTTTGCAGTTCCTGCTGCACATAGGATTTTTCCAGTTGGGCAACGATCGGTTGTGCCGGGGCATTGCGCATCAGTTGGTCGATGTTTTGCCATTCATCACAACCGGACACATTACAGGGATAGTCAGTGCGACCTTTCTTTTTGCTAGTGATCAGCTTCTCCACTTCAAACTGACCCAAACCCGGTTGGTTCTTACCGCAGGGCATAATACAGGGCACGACAATTTCACAGTTGAGCCCTTCCCAAAAGCTCTCGACGAGCCATTTCACCTCACGGGTCAGTTGCGTGAGGAAAAACTCTGGATAAACCCCCTGCACCGTAATCTGAATATTCGTGCCGATATGCAACAAAATGGCACGACCATTGTAGTCATCATCCAAGATCAAACCCCGTTGCCAATGGATGCTCTGGCCATAATCCGCTCGACCGAGAGAATAGCGATGCAAGCGCACAATCAGTTGATAAAAGATCCCCTCAGCATTGGCCAGTTGACCCCGTTCATCGACAATGCGACAGATTTGGGTTTGTTGCCGTTCGCCCGTTTCCGGCTGGTCAGGCCAAGGGAGCGGCTCGGGGCGATTATCCGGAACCAGTTGGGCAATTAAGCTAGTGGTGCTGTCGGCTTGGGTGGCGGCATCCAAAACCACTTTATAAGACAGATCAAAGCGCTCCATCAAACGCAAAAAGATCGGGTGCAACGGGGCAGGGTAGCCGGTCTCATTGGCGTAGGGCGGGTTCAGCCAGAGTTGGCCCAGATGCGCAAAGTCGATTAAGCCGTTGTTGTGGCGGGTGGTAGGGTCATCCAGGACGAAGCTAATCGCTTTAGCCAGCCAGTCGGGCTTGAGAATGACAATGTCTTTGAGGAGTTCGTCGTAATGGTAATGGATCAGGTTGCCAAGGGTGTGGTAGATGCGCAGGGCTTGTTCGGCGGCGGCGACGTCAACGCCCTGGTCTTGGTAGATTTTGAGGGCTGCGTCATAGGTGACATAGGGCTGGCCGCTGGCTTTGAGGGCGTCTTGGGCGTTTTTCCACTTCGCGGGAATGGTGCGACCCATACCGGGGAGTGCGGCTGCCACTTCAGAAATTTTGGTTTTGAGGGCGGCAATCCCATTGCAGTTCCCCGTTTCCGGGTCGGGTTTGCTATCGACAAAGAAGAAGCCTTGAATGGTTTCGTTGCCAAAAAGATCGAGTAGTTCCTGACGGTCAATATCGGGCTGACGTTGGCTGGGTCCGCCGTGGGTGGCGACCACAATGACTTTGGCATCGGGGACACGGTGTTTGATCAGGGTAATCCAGTCTTTGACAAAGCCCTGTTGGGGTCCTTCGCGGGGTTTCCAAACGACGAGATAGAGGGCGGCACTGCTGAAGAAGAGTTGATGGGTGGGGCGATAGACCTGTTGACCGCCGAAGTCCCAGCCGTTGAGGGTGATTTCGGTGTCGCCGTCGGGGGCGGTGACGCTGACGGGTTTGATTTCGATGCCATGGGTGGTGGGACGACCGTCAATCCATGGGTCGTCTCGGAGTGCCCCGAGCAAGCAGGTTTTGCCGACTTCGCCTTCGCCAACGAGAATCAGTTTGGCTTCGTTGAGGATGAGTTGGGCTTCTGCTTTGGCACGGAGGTATTGTTTGACGGCGTTGATACCTTGGTGGTAGGCGGCAGCGAGGTCGGGATTGAGAGGATTATCCTCAAGGTAAAGCTCTTCTAACTGGGTGAGAGATGCGATCGCCTCAGGCAATTCTGTCAGTTGATTATTGTTGAGGTCAAGCCGTTGTAACTGAGTGAGAGATGTGATTACCTCGGGTAATTCTGTCAGTTGATTATTATTGAGTTCAAGCCATTTTAACTGAGTGAGAGATGCGATCGCCTCGGGCAATTCTGTCAGTTGATTATCCTCAAGGTAAAGCTCTTCTAACTGGGTGAGGGCGGCGATCGCCTCAGGCAATTCTGTTAGTTGATTATTGTTGAGGTCAAGCCGTTGTAACTGGGTGAGGGCGGCGATCGCCTCGGGTAATTCTGTCAGTTGATTATTATCGAGGTAAAGCCGTTGTAACTGGGTGAGAGATGTGATTACCTCGGGTAATTCTGTCAGTTGATTATTATCGAGGTAAAGCCGTTGTAACTGGGTGAGAGATGTGATTACCTCGGGCAATTCCGTCAATCCCCAACCACTCAAATCAAGTTCTTTGGCTCCCTCGCGATCGGCCTCTTCAATCCGTCGAACCGCTTCCCAATAGGTTCCATCTCGCGTCATCCCTTCACCCTCCCGTTTGACTCCCTCCGTTATAGCCCCTCCCCACCGCCACCTGTCAGCTCCCCAGTCAAAGCGCAGATGTCAAACCAGCAAATCCCCTCTCGGGAGGGGCTCTCTCGCGCAGCGACGACCGGGGTGGGTCGGGTGTCGGTCGCCCTGGCAATGATGTCTTGGCAGTTGCGACCCTAGAGGAGCAATAATACAAAATCCTGACTATATAGAGCCAGAAATAGAGTGAAGACTGAGCTTGCGGTGCGGTGAGCTTGCCGAACTGTCGAACGTCTGAACGGCCGGGCTCTCCCCTCTGGGGACGCTGCGCGAACGACAAGCCCTGGACTGAGCTTGCCGAAGTCTCAGCCCTCATCTCCGCTTATTCTGCCTTTAATTTTCGGATTTGGTATAGTACCGTGGCACACCTTGATTGATGCATTAGATTACGAAGGGGTAAATCTCTCAAAATATTGGCGGTGTTGGGTTTCACACCGTTCAACCCAACCAACATCCTAAAAACCCTTTCTAGCTGCATCACAAAAATTCAATCGAGTTGTACATCTCCTCGGGTTCCAAAACCTCCCACATTAAAACCAGACCCGCCACAATTTCACCGATCGAACGACTCCGGGGATGGCAATAGGCAATTCCACAATGCTCAACTCCCTGCTGATGCAACACCAGAAAATCATCATCCTGCGTGAACAAGACACGACCTTGCTCAACCGCAAATTCAAGCTGGAGGCGATCGCTCTCACCACGTAAGTTACTATCCGGCGTGGTGGTTACATCAATTCCTCGCCGTCGCAATCCCTCAGCCACCGATCGCGACACCTGTTCATCCAAGTGGAACTTAAGTTGCGCCACGCTGAGCCTGCTGTTTTTGTTGCACCTTAGAGGGAAACTTTGACCGTAACGACTCAGCTAACGCCTCACCCGCAGCCATTTGTGCCCGAATCTCGTCTATATGATCGTGATAATAGGCCAGCGCCGCATAAACATCTGCCAGGGTAATGGTGGGGTGTTCCGCCACAATTTCTTGGGGGGATAAACCCATCTCTTCATGCCAAATCACCACATCTTGTACCCGAATGCGATGACCCGCGATCCGGGGTTTACCACCGCAGACGCCGGGTGTGATTTGGATATGTTCCGTGATGGTTGAAGTCATGATCTAATAGGTTGATTGATACCGAATCACGAAAGTCTAACTACAGATAAAATCGGGTCTCAAGCGCCGGACTTCGACAAGCTCAGTCCTCTTCTTAATCGTTTTTGAGTACGTTGCACCCCAATATTACCCCTTGTCATCATACGGCTTGAACCAATTGCAGCCTCAAGGGCTGCTCGTGGTTAATCTGCACCCCCTGCACTGCCGAGTTGGCCACCCGTCCCCTGCCAAAGAAGAGATAGCGACTGAGGGGGGGGAGCTGGGCCAAGCGGCTGGCTTGGGCGGTGAGGCAGAGAACCGGAGCATCCAGCGGTAGGGGCTGGGGGGCAGTGGTCTGGATTTGTACGGCGGCTAGGGTTTCCAGCACCACCTGGTTGCCCTGGACTCGACCTGTTGCCGCTGTCCAGAGTTGTACCGTAAATTGGCAGCGGCTGGCATAGAAGTAGAGGGATGCTGCTGCCGTCACCGCCTGCTCAAAGGTCTCGTCATCGGGCCAGGCGCTGCCGTTGTCGAGCAGGATCGTCACCTCTCGACCGGTGGTGACCCGCTCTAACTCCCGCACCTGGAGTTGATCAAACCGAGCGCTGGTGCGCCAATGGATCAAGCGGGTGGGATCGCCCGTCCGGTAGGGGCGCAGGGTACGGGTGATGCCTTCGGTCGCGTTCTGGTAGCGGCGATCGCGCTGGCTTTGCAGTTGCTGCTCCTGGGCGAGGGTGTCGATCAGGGCACAGCGGCTCAGGGGCAAGACCTGGGGATAGACCACTGCGCGGGCGGGCAAACGGCGGCGGCGGTAGGCCCAAAAGAGACCCAGGGGCGCAGCAGTGCGCAAAGTGACACCGGGCCAATGGTAGATGCCCCGCCGCTCGGCTTGAGCATAGAGGGTACAGCGGTGGGTTTGCTGGGGGGCGATCGCCGCCACCGACTGCCAAGTAACAGGCTTCCAGACAATGGACTGCTGAGACTGGGTTGGTGCAATCTGCGTTAAGCCGGAGGGCAGATCTTCTTGAATTTGCAGCGGCAGTCGCCCCTGGCGGCTGGGATTGTGGATCGCCAGCTCCAACTGGAGTCTATCACCGACCGTAATGGGGTGAATCGGCCGCCGAGAAACGTATAAGGCCTGGAGCGATCGCGGCGGCAGCACGGCACCGATCACCAACAGGGCAAAAATTAAACCACTGATCACATAGAGCCACCCAGCCATGGTATTGGTCGCCGCGCCAAAAAACGCTAGGGCCAACGGCAAGAGCAGCCCGCCGCCATAGGCTGGCGTTGCACCCCGAAACGCCACCCCAGTCGCTAAAGTCTGGGGCAGTTGCAGCACCCTGCGATAAAGACGGGTCAATCGTCTAATCATCGTCCTCCTCCACCGCCTTCGAGAGTTCAATCCCTTGGCAGAGCTGCTGTTTTTGGGGGCTGAGGCTAGAGCGACGGCTTTGGAGATAGTCGTCTATCCAGTAGCAGCCTCGTTCCACCAGGGCTTCTAAGTTCTCGACCAGTTGTAATTCCCAAAAAATCAATTGCCGATCGTCGCTCACCGTCAGTAGGCGGGGCTGGTTGGGATGAAAACTCAAGCCCCTAACGCCCCGTTTATGGCCCCCCAAGGTGGTGATTAAGGTGCCATCAATGTCCCAGAGTTTCACCGTTTGATCCAGGGAAGCCGTAGCGAGATGTTGTTTTTGGTCATCCGAGCTAAAGCGGACACGGGTAATCTTATCGGTATGATTGTCATCCTTCTCGCCTGAATCCCAGCTCAACTGGCCGCGATCTGACCAGAGTTTGAGAGTATTGTCTTCGCCAGCACTGGCGAGCCAGTGACCCTCCGCATTAAAGACCAAATCGGTAATCGGCCCCTGATGATGTTCAGTCATGGTCTGTAAGCGTTGCCCACGTTCGTTCCACAGTTGAAGCTCTCCCTGCTGATTGCCGAGGGCAATGATATCTTGCTGGGGATGGAAGGCGATCGCCGTGACCCGATCTTGTTGATCTAAAAAACTAGCAATGGGTTCCCCGACCAGCGACCAGAGCCGAGTAGTGCGATCATCACTGACAGAGGCGAGCTGCTGACCATTGGCACTAAAGGCCAGATGGCGAATACGACGTTGATGGGCCGCAATCGTCACGGTAGGTTCAGGGGGAAATTCTCCGGGGCGCTCCGTGCGCCACAACCAGATCGTTCCTTCCACGCCAGCGATCGCCATCGCAGTTCCCTGAGGATTAAACACCAGCTTGTTCAGCGGTTGATCCGAAAGCGTTGTTTGCCAGATCACCTCGCTGTTGTCAGCGTCCCGATATAGACTGAGCACCCCATTGTTGTCTGCCACTGCATAAAGATTGCCCGTGGGGGCAAATTGAGCGGCAGTGGGTTGTCCGATCACCGGAGGAGGGACGACCTGAATAAAGTCATAGTCCGTATCCCAGAGACGAACCACCTGATCGCCCCCACCCGAGGCAACCCAACGTCCATCAGGGCTAAAATCAACGCTAGACACCTGGGCATCATGACCCACCAAGGTACGCAGCACCCGACCATCGTGATGATCAAGCACTTGAATGGTTTTATTGGCTTTACTGAGCGCAAAACTCTGGCCATCAGGGGCATAGCGCACGGCCAGGAGAGGCTGCTTAAAATCTTGCGCTTTAATCAGTTGCTGTTGGCGTGACCAATGTTTGAGCCTGCCATCCGTGCTCACCGTCATTAGATGGGGACTATGGGGATGTAAGCCAATCCCCGTCACGGTTTTGTCATGGGCTTGCCATTGTCGGATGAGCTGTCCCCGTCGCACATCCCAGATCAAAATTGCACCGCGCTCGGTTCCTGCCACCACCGCATCACCCTTCGGGTTAACGGCCAATGCCGTAATCGGTTCTGATGAGTCCTCAAAGCGATGCAATAGCGCTCGGTTTTGATCCCACACCATTACCACACCCGCTTGATCGCCTGTGGCAAAGATCTGCCCTTCAAGATCCCGAGCGAGATGGGTGATTGGCTCGCGGTGAGGTGTTTCAAAGCTGTCTGGGGATTCTTCTCCCTCGGAAGACCAAAAGCGAAGATAGCGATCTTCCCCAGCCGTGATAAAGTCGCCGGCTGGGGATGCAAAAACCACGGCGTTGACAGATCCCTGATGGGTGAGTGGGGGGGCTAATTGTGTGCCGTCCCGGTGCCACAACCGTGCAGTCCGATCGCGGCTGACCGAAACAATTCGTTGGCCATTGGGACTAAACCGCACCGCTTGGATACTGCCCTGGTGGCCCTCTTCTAGACGATTGCGCTCTTGCACCCAAAAGACTGCCTGTTGTAGGGCACTGGTGACCTGGCGGCGACGCGTCGAGTTTACGCGTGATTCAGTCTGCAAGGTCAGACCACCCTGGAGGGCAGCGAGGAGGGCATCAAGGATATGATCGGAGTTAAAGAGGGCCTCAGAAGAGGTCGCCAGGGCATTCAGTTCACTATCGACCCGCTTCCAGCGGCTCGCCCGTTGGTCGAGGAATAACTGCCACGAAATCACGCTCATTCCTGCCATAACGACAGCAAACACGATGGCGATGCGCGTTCTAAGACGAGAAACCCGATTGAGCTGCGCTTCACTCCGCCGCCGTTGACGCTCCGACTCCTGCCGTTGGCGCTCCGACTCGCGCAGGCGGGCAACCAGTTGTTCGTCCTGCTGTTTGCGAATAAACGGCACGAGATAGTCATGCACCAGTTGATACTGATTGCCATTGGTGCTGGGCAGCAGAAAGACCATGCCAGCCGCAACCAAGATATCCAGCACCAGATCCAAGGTGGCGTTGAACTGGCCGCGCCCCCCCATCAGTTGGCGCAGCGCTTGCTCGATCTCCAGGTGGGTTTTGAGGGGGCGGGTATTGTCTTCGTCGGTCAGGGCATAGAGGACAAGCTGGGCGATCGTGGCGTTTTCGGGGCCACAGTCCACAATCACCCGCTCGAGATAGCGCTGTACCAGCCATTCTTTGGTGCCTTTTTCTCGATATTGGGCCAGGGTGGTGATATTTTCGGCTTGGAGTTGCTCGCCCACCACCTGGAGTTCAACGGGGCGAATTCCGAGCTGATCGCTAGCCAGCTCCTGCACCAGCTCACTAATTAAAGACGACTCAATATAGAAATGGGCTTGGGCCGTGAGTTCGGTAATAATATTGTGCGCTTGGGCGACCGTAAAGTTGCCCACGTAGTAGAGGATGTTTTTGTCGAGAATATTATGGTTAATCGCCCCGAGCGGATGGTAGCGGCTAATCTCCAACAGATAAAACAGATAGTCTTCCCGCAGCGAAATCAAGATCTTGACGTAGGGAATTTCCAGACAAGCCCCAAAGAAGTCGTAAAAGCGGCGGCGTTCGCGGGCGGATTTATTGCTGACAAAAAACTCTTCAAACTGATCAAAGACAAACACCGTGACCAGTTGATTGCAATCGGCATTGACTTGGCATTGTTCGAGGAGGACGGCCAAGGTATTGCAAGTGTCCACCTGAGAGAGCTGACGTTGGTGTTGCTCTGGATAGGCAGCCAACTGGGCATTAAATTGGTTCAGGAGTTGGTTACTCCAGTTGGTATAGAGACGGGTATGTACCACCAAGAGATCCCGGGTGGCGATCGCCGATCCTGCCAGAGACGGAAGTAGACCGGCGCGAATGAGAGAGCTCTTACCCACACCAGAGGGCCCGTAGAGAATCGTCAGCTTATAGGCAGTCTGGCTGAGGCGCTCCCGAATTTTGTTGATATCGGCTTCGCGACCCGAGGCACGAATTTCGGGGGCGACGCCCCCCTGCTGGCGTTCGGCCGGGTAGGTCTGCTCCTCGGTTTGTACCCGCTGGCGGGGCCGCAGTTGCACGGCCCCCACAAAGGCGGTAAAGCCAAATTGTTGCTGAATGGATTGGCCTTGCTTCTTGTAGTGATAGGCCGAGAGGTAATCCTGTTGGCCAAAGTAGGCATCGTGGAGGGCTTGGAGAATCTCCAAATACAGCCGGGGCTCATATTGCGGGCTGGCATCGAGCTTAGCCCGTTCCAGATTTTCCATGCCCAATTCAATTTCGCTCTGGGCCAGTTGGGCCCGGGCCAAAATGAAATGATAGTAGCCCCGATTATAGGAGCGCACCCATTCCCGGTTGGGGATCTGATTTTTGGGGAGCAGGTTATCCGGCGGGGTTTCGGCGGAGAGGGTCAGGGCTTGCTGGGCCATGGCGATCGCCACCTCGTAGTCCTGCAGTCCCAGAGCTGCCGCCGCCGCAAAGCTATAGCCCCGCGCCAGGCGAAAGGGGTTGGGAAACCGTTGATGTAGGGCGATCGTCTCTTCAGCCAGCTGGGTGAGGTGTTCCCAGTCCTTGAGCCGCTCCAAAATATCCCCGAGGGCATTGATCAGTTTGGCTCGCAAGTCATCCCGATTATGCTGGGCCAAGAGGTCGAGACTGGCCTTGAAATAGTCTTGGGCCAGCTCGCAGCCGGGCTGGTAATAAAACGGATGATGAATCGCATAGTTGCGCCACCAAACGCCCAGGGAATATTGGACATAGGCATAGCGCTCGGCCACTTGGGCCGTATCCAGGTTGGCAAAGACATCCAGCGATCGCAGCTTGCGGCGACTGGATGTCTTTGCGGTCGGTTCTAAGTTTTGCGTCCATGCCCCAGATTGCGACACCGTTGGTTGAGAGGCTTGATAATAGGCTCTCCAGTGGGCTAGACAGGTTTCATAGGCCCGCAACGATTCAGCAGAGAGCGGTTCAGGCCCCAAGCAATGGAGAAAGGCGACACTGGCTTGCAGCCGCGTGTTTAGAGCCACCCCCCGATTCTGGAGCTCTTGGCAGGCCGCTTCCACTTCGCGTGCCTGGGGGGCGGTCAAGCCCAAATCGCTATGGACATAGTCCAGCGGGCGAATTGCTCCCCGTTCGAGGCCAAAGGCAAACGCTTCCGTGGTGACCCCATCAATAAAGTCGAGCAACTCCTGGGTCGCCAGCTTAAAGACAATCGTGTTCGCCCAGCTAAACAGGTCGGGAGCCAGGCGTTGCAGCTTACCGTGGATCTCGGCGCTGATCCACCAGACCATCGGAAAGGGAAAATTTTTACGAAACTCCTCGCGGATTTGGTTCGCACCCGTAAAAATCGTCTCTAGATTTTCGAGGTTCTCAAAGCCTGACACGAGTAGCGCTTGGGTCTCGGGCGTCACCGCCTCTCGCAAGAAGCCATGGAGTCCCTTGACATCCGGTGGTAGCGTGACCCGTGTCTCATGTAAGTCACAGGTTTGGGCCAAGCGCTTGCTGAGGCGATCGCGCAGGTTGCCCGAGTTACATAAGCCCAGCACCAGATAGAATTCCTCACCCATGACCTGGGTTTCCAGGGCAAATGCCAGTTCTTCGAGTGCGTCTTGATTGGGATCGACCACCATAGAGTTCAGAGTTCAGGGTTCAGGGTTCAGGGTTCAGAGTTTCCCTCAGTTCTTATGGAGGGATTGGGTTTTGGGAGCCCTGCATAAGTTTGGACACACTCTGCAACCCATCAGCCTATTATCTAAAAATTGTCCCACGAATAGGTTCTAGTGAAGGCCGAGCGGCGTCGTTCGCGGAGCATCCCTAGAGGGTCGCTCCATCCGTCTTGCGTTCGTTGCGTAAGTCCTGACCTATTGACCTCTCTCTATCCCGACAATCTTAAGACAACCGCTATAGTTGTTCCCTTTAAACCAACCTAATAGTAGAATTGTCGCCAAAGTTAGATGAAATATCAGGATTAGCGCTCAAGTATCGTGCAAGATTTTTCAACCCATTCTCTGGAAAGTTATCCCACACACAAACAATGTCTTCAGGCTTGGGAAGATTTAGCCAGAGAAATTATTTCGGCAAATTACATCGTCTCGGATGAACCCCCTGCACCAGATGACAATGGCGATCGCACGGGATCCCTCCTCGTCATCGGTTCGGGAATCGAATCCGTTGGCTTTACCCGAGATGCCGAAGCCGCCATCAAAGCCGCTGACACGGTTTTCTTCTGTGTCGCCGATCCGCCAACCGTCGTTTGGCTGCGTAAATTACGCCCGGATGCCTACGATCTCTACGTTCTTTACGACGACACCAAGAAGCGCTATTTCACCTACATGCAGATGACCGAGGCCATGCTGCACCCGGTTAGACAAGGACAGTCGGTTGTCGCTATCTTTTACGGACACCCCGGAATTTTCGTGCTCTCGACCCATCGCGCCATCAAAATTGCCCGTCGGGAAGGGTATCGTGCCCGGATGCAGGCGGGGATTTCGGCGCTCGATTGCCTCTGTGCCGATCTTGGTGTGGATCCCGCCCATCCGGGAATGATCACGCACGAAGCAACGGATATGCTGATTCGCAGGCGAGACCCGGATACGGGTTTGCATGTGGTGCTATGGCAGGTGGGCTTGATCGGCCAGTTGGGGTATCGCCGTCGGGGGTTTGTTAATGATAAATTTCCGATTTTGATTGAATATCTGCAGTCGTTCTATGGCGAAGAGTACGAAATTACTCACTACATTGCCGCTCGCTATCCCACCCTTGAGCCGAAGATCGAAATTTACAAACTCAGCGAATTGTTCGATCCCGCTAACCAGTACGGCATTACGGGACTCTCAACCTTTTATATTCCCCCCAAGACGGCAACGGATACCGATGCCGAGATGGCCATTCGCTTGGGAATTGCCCGTCCTGGGCAAATTGTTGGCGCGTCTTCTCCCCTACGGGAAATCGATCGCTACGGGCCCCGAGAACGGCGGGCGATCGCTGAATTTAAGGGGTTTACCGTTCCTAGCGACTACCAGCACCAACCCTTAACCCGGATTAGTGAATTTCTGATTGAATTGACGGAAAATCGCGCCCTATATGAACTCTATCAGCGCGATCCGGCAGCGGCAGTGAGCGAGGCCGTCTTCCCCGGACTCTCAGAAAAAGAGCAGAAAGCCCTCATTTCTCGCCACGAGGGCTCCATTCAAATTGCCTGTAAAGGCTCGACGGTCAAATCTTCGCCCCAAGACACGTTTATTTTGGCACTCTTACGCAATAGCCAGCTCTGTCGGGATTTGTACCGCACCATTAAATCAGGTTTGCGCGATGAGAACCTGCCGGCCGTTTTTGAAGAATGGGTTGAATCTCACAATTTCCAGGTTCGTCCTGCCTCAATTCCTGCAACCCTACGCGCGATTAACGGGATGGTGTTACTCCCTTGGACGGGGGCTTATTACGATCGCGATACGGAGACTATTTTGGCCATTATGGCACACCCCAATACCCAGGCCAGTTTGATTGTTTGTAATGGGATTCGCATCTGTTCTTTCACATATTACAACGGCGCTTTAGTCTGGCGGGCTCAAGAGGGTAATCCCCATTCAGGTTTGTTGCATTTTGATACTGCTTCCTTACGATCGGGGACGCGTCTACTCACGGGGACGATCGCCTACCCAGATCATGCCGAAAGAACACCATTTTGCGGTCGTGACTTCGATTCTCTAGACTTTAGCAAACCCGAGCGCGATTGCCTTGATCCCTACCTCGGTTTCTATCAAGCCAAGGGACTGGATTGGGTGACGGTTGACGTGAAGTCGATTGGGGTTACAGCCGATCGCCTCTCAGTTGATGGGGGGGCGATCGCCAACTTTAACTTCTCTAATGGCAGCTTAGCTTGGCAAGCTACAGCCGAGCCGTTTTTGGGCGGTCGCTTGCAATTTTTGCTCGATCCAATTACAGGGATGCGCTTCTTTTTTGGCACAATGGGATCGGCCGAAGACCTTGAGGGTAAAACCAATATTTATGGTTACGCCGATTGCCTTAAAGACGAGAGCGATCGCCCTGTACAACAATCCGGAGATCCCCTATCCGAGAGCATTTGGCAAACCCTGCAACAGGTCAGCATTGCCGCGATCGAAGAACGGGGAACGCCCTTTTGGCACGAGTGGCAAAAGATGCGCTATACCACTCAGGTGATTAATCGCTCACTGTTGGGGATTGTCCGTCGGCTGTGCTAAGACAACGCATCACCAAAACGCTTGAGGTGTTTACAAATCAAAATAAATTCCAGGGACAACGGGGTTTACGATTGACCCATCAAATGATAAAGGTGCGATCGTTCGCCACGGACGACAGATAGGCTCTCAATTCAACACCACTATCACAATACAGCACTACCATTCAATTTTAGCAAGGAGCGCTAAAAGCAATGAGCTACACCACAAAAGCGTGCGAAGACATTGTTAATCGAGGCATTGATCGGCTATTAGGCTCAGGAGAGATCGAGCCGATCAACGTCGATACGGATATTGATGTGGATGTGGATGTCGATATCGATGTGGATGTGGATGTCGATATTGATGTGGATGTGGATGTCGATATTGACTTTTTAGCCGTAGTCGATGTGGATATTGATATTGACGTGGATATCGATGTGGATATCGATGTGGATGTGGATGTGGATATCGATGTGGATACAGATATTGAGATTCCCTCCCAAGCCTGGAAAGAACTCACACATAAACTACGCGAGTTTTTTGTTGGCAAAGCCTGCGATAAGCTCTGCGACTACCTTGAAGGTAAATTCCAAGAGATTGGCAAGAAGTACCTGGTTAAATTCTTAGAAAAGATGGGAATGCCGCCCAGAGTGGCCCAAAGTATTGCCAACGACTCCTTTGGCTTGCTAGCCTTGATGAATTGTGCGGCAGATAAAGAATCGGAAGCCAACGACTATTTGGATATTCTCAAAGACTTTGTCAACGATGAATTTGAAACTTGGTCGCCGACCACAAAAGATCAACAAGGAATCCTGATGATCACGCTGACCTTGGATCTCGGTCAGGCTTCTTTGGAAGGGTTTAAGCAAGATAACATGGATGCGCTAGTGGAGCGTCTCTACGATGCGGCGAGCGATGCTGAGGTTTATCAACGGGCGATCGATTACAGGTTTTACGGGCAAAAGCTCCCGAAACCCTTGATTTTTAATGCGGTCTTGCACGCGCTTAGCAAACGCGGCAATAAAAAAGCTATCGGCAGTCACGTTGGCACGGCGATCGCCGCGTTGGGCAAATCTTTGTACTTTGTCGACGATGATGTGTATCGCATCGACGGCCAGGGAAATCGCACTTCATTGACCGGTGGGTGGGGAGGCACCAGTTGCATGACTGCCTTAACTTCGGCCAGCGATCCTGCTCTCAACAACAAACTCTATATCATCTGGAAAGACAATTTGTATCGTCTCGATCCGGGGGCAGAGGACGATCGATTTTTTTCATTTTTCACGGGCAGGAGAGATTGGACGCTGTTGTCAAGTGGTTGGAGTGGTGCGTCATCGATCGCAGCCCATCGTGGCGATTTAATCATCGCTCACAACCACCAGATTTATCGGGTTACAGCCAACTCCGGCCAGCGCATAGCCCATTACTCTACCGCAGAATTTGGTCATGGAGACCTCGGAGACGTCACTGCTATTACGGTTTTAAATGGCAACCTGTATCTCTCGACCAATGAGGGAGGGGTTTTTCGTGCCCAGGGGGCTAACTTCCCGCCTGCTGATTTAGATGCGGTTAATTTTTTTATGGGCGGTAATGCGAACGCCATAACAGCAATTAGCGGGATGTTATACCTCCTTTGCTCCTATGGATTATTCTCGATGAACCCCAATGATGGTAGCTGGTTCCGGATCGGGACAGCGGATTGGTCGAATGCGACGGCGATGACCGCCTACAAGCGCATGCTGTATATTCTCGGCGATCGCTTATATGAAGTCGCACCCAATGATGGCAGTTGGCGACGTTTAGGAACAGAGGATTGGTCAAATGCAAAGGGCATTGTTGCTCTTGGCACCTCACTGCCAACTATGAATAATCTTTGTGTGGTCACCAGTACCCCAAAAGGTTCGGGCCAACAGCACGTGAACTTTGATTTAGTCGATCCGAATACAGGTCATGTTGACTCTTCCTCTCTGAGTAGTTGGGACATGGCTGCTGGAACGATTGCTCTCACTGCAGTGAATAAAGGTGGGACATATTATGCAGTATATGTAATCGCTAATGGCGATTTGATCTATTTTTCAGGTGATGGCCAAAACACGTCTGAAGGAGAGAACAGGGGTGAGGGAATGGAGTTTACGGCAATAACAACTTTACATGGCCAGTTATACACCACCTGTGGAGATACTCTATATCAGAGAGATCTCGCCAACAATGGGGAATTATTGGGACAATGGCAAGCAATCGGGTCAGGCTGGTCAGGATCGACAGCAATGACAGCAATGGAGGAGCATTTGTACATTATCTGTAATAAGATCCTATATCGCGTAGACCCCGACAATGGCTCTCGGCAAGCTCTACGCGGAGAGTGGGACGGCGTAACCTCTCTAACCCCCTTAAGCGGCAAATTGTATCTCATCAAATCAGATTCACTCTTCCGGATTGATCCGCAGAATGGACATTTTTGGCTCGTGGCCTCGTGTCATGGAGGATATCAAGCCTACTTGACAACCTATGAAAGTAAATTGTACGTTATCCAACCGGGCAAGGGTTTATGGGTTGCCCATATTCCAACTTGGTCGCTCTAAACTGAAATCTGAGTCACGTTCAATTGCTTTGACATTGTTGGAGGCTCGCAAGCAATCTTAGAGATATCAACTCTCTCGACAAGAGTTTTTGTTAGGGTTTATTAATGGTATCAATTCGCAATATCGAAGGGTGGGACAAGGCGATGGGTCGTGCTAAGGTACTTACTTACGACACGACTCAATTCAAATTTACCGAAGTCTTCGCGAATATTTTTAAAATTCACCCCATATCACGCCTACACGAAGCCATCCTCGCCAAAAAACACCAGCAGAACGGGTCGGCAGTCGAGTTGAGCTACAAAGATAACCGAGGACTGCGAGACTGGCTCACCCAACAAGCCAAAGACTCTTGGTTTTACCCGGTTTATTTTCCTTTTGTCACAGAAGTGATCGTTCCCTTCTTTTACGGTCATGTCTCTTACGCTCAACATCCTCGATTTCGTGTTCATTTAGCAGGGGGACCGAGTGTCAGCAAATGGCATCGTGATACGGATATTACTGGGCGTTTCGATCAGATTACTGCTTGGGTGCCTGCAGTGGACTGTAGCGGCACTAATGCGCTGTGGGTGGAAAGTGATTATGGCAAGCGAGATTATCAACCCGTCACCGTAAAATACGGGGAAGTGCTGCTGTTTGATGGTGGCTTGTATCACGGTAGTGTCGCCAACGAAACTGATGTGACGCGGGTGGGTTTTGACTTGCGTTTTGCGCCCTTAGCCACGAGAAAAGATGCCGATTTAGGTATTCTATCCCAGCGACCGGCAGGATTTGAGGCGACTCGTATTCCGGGAGGACGGTATTAAACGCGATCGCCAAGGATTTTTCGAAGCGCTGCCGTGACCTGCATCATTTGTGGCTAGAGCGCTTGCATTCATCCCTTGGTCAGTGTTTGAGTGGGCCGACCCACCTCCCCCTGCGGGTACTCCTACCGAGAGGAGATCAAAAAATTCTCTCTTGGGAGGGGCGGTCGAGCGTAGCGCTGACCGGGGCGGGTTCGGGGTATGGTGGGCTAACCGTGCATGGGTTTCTAGAAAACTTATTCCTCCTTTGCCTTCTTGCTCGTTGTCTTGCGTTTGGTAGTGGTTTTCTTTGTCGTCGTTGACTTCTTTGCCGCTGTAGTTTTCTTCGCCGCCGTAGTGGACTTTTTCTTGGCGGTGGTGGATTTGGTCTTTTTCGCCGTTGTGGTCTTCTTAGCCCGGGTCTTCTTTGTGCCTTCCTTCGTCGCTAAGAGGGGCACCGCTTTGTCAAGGCTAATGCTCTCGATCGTCTCACCCTCGGGCAGGCCTACATTGGTTTTGCCATGCTTGATGTACTTGCCGTAGGGCCCTTCAAAGAGGTTTACGGGCTCGCCATCCGCCGGGTGGGTGCCCAGCTCCTTAAGGGGTTTTTGACTGGCGCGTCGGCCCCGCCCCCGTTTGGGTTGGGCGAGCATCTCTAGGGCCCGTGCGAAAGTGATGGTGAGCACATCATCCGGGTCTTTAATCGAGCGGTAATCTTTGCCATCCTTGCCCTGGTCATGCACCACATAGGGGCCAAAACGCCCCAGGCTGGCTTTCACTTTCGCCCCGGTGTCTGGGTGTTCGCCCAGCAGGCGGGGCAAGGAGAGCAGCCCTACGGCAATCTCTAAGGTGAGATCTTCTGGCTTCATGCCCTTGGGCAGGGAGGAGCGTTTGGGTTTTTTCTTCTCCTCGGTCTGCTCACCCAGTTGCACGTAGGGGCCATAGTTGCCGCTCATGATATAGATCGGTTGATCGGTTTCGGGATGATTCCCCAGGGACTTGGGCCCTTCGAGTTTTTGGCGAACGATCTGCTCCACTTGCTCGGGGTTGAGGTCGGCGGGGGTGAGGTCGGGCGGGATCGAGGCCTTGATCACCGCATCGTCTTCGGCCGGCACTTCAATGTAGGGGCCAAAGCGACCGATCTTGACCTTGGCTTCGAGGTTATCGAGGGCGATCGCCTTGGCGGCGATCGCATCGATTTCCTGCTCCTGGGTCTTCACCTGACCCTCCAGACCCGTTTCGCCGGTGTAGAACTTCTTCAGGTAGGGCAGCCATTTCACCTCCCCGGTGGCAATTTCGTCCAGGGTCTGCTCCATGCGCGAGGTAAAGCCCGTATCCACCAGGTCTTCAAAGTGGCTCTCCAGCAGGCTAGAGACGGCAAAGGCGGTAAAGGTGGGCACCAATGTCTTGTTGCGCATCTGGGCATAGCCGCGATCGATGATCGTGCCAATAATGCTGGCATAGGTACTGGGGCGACCAATACCTTCGCTCTCCAAGGTTTTCACCAGGGAGGCTTCGCTGTAGCGGGCCGGAGGCTGGGTTTCATGGCCGAGGGCATCCAGCTGATCACAATTGGGCTGGTCATCCACCTTGAGCGCAGGCAGGATCACCTCCTGGTCTTCCAGGGCCGCATCCGGGTCATCGGAGCCCTCCACGTAGGCCCGGAAGAAACCTGGAAAATCAATTCGCTTACCTGTGGCGCGGAACTCGGCTTCGGCCACCTCGATGGTGACACTCATCTGGGTCAGGCGGGCATCGGCCATCTGGCAGGCCACGGTACGCTTCCAGATCAGGTCGTAGAGCTTGAACTCGCGATCGCGTAGGCCAGTTTCTCGGGGGGTGCGGAAGCTGGCTCCTGCTGGACGAATCGCCTCGTGGGCCTCTTGGGCCCCTTTGCTCTTGGTGGTATATTGCCGGGGCTTGGCGGGCAGGTATTCTGAGCCATATTTTTGCGTTACACAGTCGCGGGCAGCGGCGATCGCCTGGCCCGAGAGATGCACCGAGTCGGTTCGCATATAGGTGATGTAGCCCTCTTCGTAGAGCTTTTGGGCTGTGCGCATCGTGTCCCGCGCCGAGAGGCTCAACTTGCGGTTGGCCTCCTGCTGCAATGTCGAGGTCGTGAACGGGGGCGAGGGGCGGCGGGTGGCGGGTTTCTCCTCCGTTTTACTCACCCGCCAGGTCAGGGTTTCCAAACGCGCTTTGAGGGCTTCGGCCGCCGCTTCATCCAGCACCACCACCTTCTTTTTGGGCAGCAGTTGGCCGGTTTTGGGGTCAAAATCGCTGCCGTTGGCCAGCTTCTGCCCGTCTAGCGTCACCAGTTTGGCTTCAAATTTGCCCTTGGCTTTACCCTTCGCTTGGCTCAATTGGGCCTTGAGATCCCAATATTGGGCGGTATGGAAGGCCCGGCGCTCTCGTTCCCGCTGCACCAATAGTCTCACCGCCACCGACTGGACTCGACCGGCCGAGAGACCATAGGCAATTTTTTTCCAGAGCAGGGGAGAGAGGGTATAACCCACCAGGCGATCGAGGATGCGTCGGGTTTCCTGGGCATGAACGAGGTCTTCGTTGATGTCTCGACAATTGTCTAGCGCCGTCTGGATCGCCTCCTCGGTGATCTCATGGAAGACCATCCGTTTGGTGGGCACTTTGGGCTTGAGCAACTGCAACAGATGCCAAGAAATACTCTCCCCTTCCCGGTCTTCATCAGTAGCCAGAATCAATTCATCGGCATCCTTGAGAGCGTCTTTGAGCTCCTTGACCACCTTCTTTTTGGTCTTGGGAATGACATAGAGGGGTTCAAAGTCGTCTTCTACATTGACACCAAACTTCTTGGCCCAATCGATTTCCTTATATTTGGCCGGAATCTCATCAGCGGAGGCGGGCAGATCCCGCACATGACCCATTGAGGCCTGCACCTTATACCCCGCAGGCAGGTAGTTGCGAATGGTGCGGGCTTTGGTGGGTGATTCGACGATAACCAGAGTGGACATAATGCAGCAGTGAACAACAAAAGCAATGGAGATGCGCCAGAGAGAAGTCTCTATTCTCAGGGATACCACAGTGGGGACAGAACTGTCTTGTTCGAGGCTTGGCTTTGTCACGCAAAGCGATTGGCGATCAGCAAATCTACTGAGAATCGGTCACCGTACGACCAAATCTGCTGACAGACTTCATGTCAAAACGCCATACCTCTCTGGGTTACAGCCGGTAGGGGAGGGTAAACCTGCCGAACAATCACGATGACCGTGGTGCAGCTAAAACAGTGCAAGAGAATTTTGCTGCCATTTACGACATTAAAGAATTATGGTGAGTTTCTCATGCACCCATTTAAGGTGTGCCACGGCATTATAGCGACGAGCGGTGTTAGGGCGTGTCATCAGTTAACCGCAGAAGCCTGATGGGACAAGGGAGATCGCGCCTGACCCAAACAACAGGAAAAGGCACTGTAAGCCAGTCACCCTTAGAGCTTGAAAGCTAAATGATGACAGCCCCTAGTCTACACCGACTTATTCAAACAAGAACTGCTGTACGCACCTGCGCTACGAAATTCGCCAAAATCTTCAATCCGACTGTAGATGATTTTTCGGGGTGAAATTGTACAGCCGCGAGATTGGACCGGGCGATCGCCGCCGTCACGGTCTGGCTGCCATGGGTCACGGTTGCAGCGTTGATGCCCGGCTCGGTCGGTGCAACGTAGTAAGAATGCACGAAATAGGCATAGGGATTGGGTCCGAGTCCCTGCCAGAGGATATGATCCGGCTGGGTAAAGTGGAGGGTGTTCCAACCCATGTGGGGGATCGTAATCTCGGGCTCGGGCTCGAAGCGTCGCACCCGACCGGGCAGCAGCCCTAAGCCGGGCTCGTTGCCTTCCTCGGAGCCCTCAAAGAGCAATTGAAGCCCGAGACAAATGCCCAGAAAGGGCTTGCCGCTGGCGATCGCCGCCTGGATGGGGTGTTCTAAGTAGCGCGATCGCAGATGCTGCATCGCCGGGTCAAAGGCACCCACGCCAGGCAATACCACTGCTTCGGCTGTGGCAATCTCCTGCGCTGAATCCGTAACGTGGGGCTTGGCCCCGGCATTCTCCAGACCCTTGCAGGCCGAATGCAAGTTGCCCATGTCGTAGTCAATAACGGCGATTCGTACCATCAGTCCCTCCCGTTGCAGTGTTGTAATAGATCGATACTACAACAAGTGAGCCAGACTGCTGACCCTGATCGTGATCACGTTGATGCAGTTAAGAGAGAAAATTCAAGATCTTATCCGTAGGAGCACGGTTTGGTCACCCAACCCAGTTGTAGGACTATCCAGCCCCTGAACCCCAGACCCTAGATCATGAGCTGTAGGGGACAGCGAACTGACGCAGGGCTCCCAAAACCCAGCCCCTACGTTTGAACTTGTTACTTGCTACGGGTTACTCGTTACTTCAAACGAACAGGGCTCCCGAAACCCAGCCCCTCTCATTTTTTCCTTGGGCAAGCTTAAGATTTTATTTATAAATTCGCTCCCAGACGTAAAGTTTCATGTGCTGATTTCCATCCGGCAAAATTGTGGTTGCTACCATAATCATCTCCAGCAAAGAGGGCAATCGCCCCTGCATGAATTGCAATGCAACATTACAGCGAACAATGGCTTCAAGATTGGTGTTATGAACAGGGTTGGACAGACCTATTTCAAGAGCGCCCCAATCACTATTGGGCCTTTCCCCCCGGTGCAGTGATGCCCGAGCCGATTCCCACCTCGGTACTCCGTAGCATCAAACAAGCTAGGGGGTGGTGCGCTCAAGAGCGGCGTTTGATTGCGATCGGCTGGTTTGTGGCGGCGGTTTCGCTACTGGTGACGGGGCTGATGCGATCGCCCCTGCCCCTCATATTTGTGTTTATTGATGGGGCGTTGGTCAGTGCCCTGTTGGAAGTGGAATATTAATCGCGATTTAGCTCAAGCTCACTAGATATAAAGCACGACTATACTGGCAGTAGGCGGATCGGTTTTATCTGCGGGTGTATTTACGGTACAGCGACCTCAACTCAGGCTGAATCGGAATTCCCTATGGCAAAATCCCCTCTATGGCTCGGTGGCACTATTGTCTGCGCCCTACTCCTCAACACCCCAGCGCTGGCCCAGTCGATCACTGCAACCCCGGATGGCACCGGGACAATCATCCATCACAATGGCAATACCTACCACATTCAAGGCGGCACCCAAGCAGGAGCTAACCTCTTTCATTCGTTTCAGGATTTTGGCTTAACAACAGGCGAGATTGCTGATTTCTTGAGTAACCCCAGCATTACCAACATTTTCGGTCGGGTAACGGGAGGAAATGTCTCGGTTATTGATGGTCTGATTCAAGCAACCCCGAACTTGTATTTGCTAAATCCAGCGGGGATCATGTTTGGCACAAATGCACAGCTTAATGTTGAGGGAGATTTCTTTGCCACCACAGCGGATCAAATCTGTTTTGAAACGGGCTGTTTTAATGCCTGGGGTGCGAATGACGTCAATCCCTTAAGCGGCAGTCCGACGACGTTGGGATTTTTACAACATCAACCGGGTGGACTCATTAATGCAGGCACATTGGCAGTACAGAAAGGGAAATCGATTCACTTGAGTGGTGGCACCGTGGTGAATTTGGGGGAAGTGTTGGCCACTGGAGGCAATGTGGCGATCGCTGCCATTCCTGGAGAGCGACAGGTCAGACTGGCCCAATCAAACCATATATTGAGTTTAGAACTCTCCTCAGAGGTCTTAACAACGGGGATTAATCCCCTCGACTTACCCGCTTTATTAACAGCGACTCCCGTCCTCGCTGACACCAAAGTAATTGAGCCAGGCACAGTGGCCTTAGGTGGCACAGTCCAAGGCGAGCAGATTGATCTCTATGCAGCGGATCAGGTGCAACCCAGCGAATCAGTCGATCTCCAAGGCGATACGCGAGTTGTGCGATTTAGCGAAACGGGTGAAAATCCGACCCAAGCGATATTTATTGATCGTCGTGCTGACAATCCTGAAGATTTGTTGTTTGGTGCAGCAACGGGAACGGTAAGCCAGATTATTGAGCGGGATGACAATGGTCTTTCTGTTGTCAGTGAACAGTTGACTGTGATCAGTAATTCAGTTGGCGAGATTGAATCTGTTGCCATTGTTGCTGAGGGCAATCAAGGCAATTTCTGGCTCGGAAATCAATGGGTTCGGGCGGATAATATTGGTGATTATGCTGCACAGCTGCAAACCTGGGGCGAGGCCCTGACGGAGAGTGCAGATATGCTGCTCTACAGTTGCTTTACTGCCTTAGGAGCAACGGGAGAGGCATTAGTACAGGGCATGACCGATCGAACTGGGGCAGATGTAGCGGCTTCGGTGAATGCAACGAGTAGCGCAAATTATGGCGGAGATTGGGTTTTAGAGCAGAGTACTGGGCCCATTGAAGCAGCGAATCCCTTTACAACCATAACGCTAGCCAATTGGCAGGGCAAGCTGGCAACCCGCACTGTAACTGACTTGGGAGATTCGGGGGCGAGTACTTTACGGGATGCCCTCACGGGCACAGCGGGTTTTGGCGGCGTGGCGCTAGCCGCTGGGGATACCGTTGATTTTGCCCTTTCAGGGACCATTAACCTCAGCAGTGAAATTGCTTGGTCAGTGGACGATGTGACGATTGATGGCTCAGGTCAAGCTGTGGTGCTGGATGGGGGAGGAAATAACCGAATCTTTGCGACTAACTCCAGCAATACCACCCTTAAAAACCTGACCATTCAGAATGGTTCAACGAGCGGACAGGGAGGTGGAATTAGACATGAGGGACAGTTAAACCTAGAAAATATAACCCTGCTCAATAATACAGCAAGTAGTTCAGGTG
Source organism: Cyanobacteria bacterium P01_G01_bin.54 (assembly GCA_039180005.1). Classification (GTDB taxonomy): domain Bacteria; phylum Cyanobacteriota; class Cyanobacteriia; order Cyanobacteriales; family Spirulinaceae; genus SIO3F2. Next base: position 73,625 of record JBCDEB010000003.1, read on the forward strand.
GAGGAATTTATGTCCGTGGCCAGTTAGAGATGACCGATTCTCTAATTACAAATAATGTTGTAACAGGTATCGGTAGCAATGGGGGTGGCGTTGATGCCTTTGGTTCCTTGACTTTGACGAATTCCACCATTTCTGGGAATACAGTAATATCTAGTTTAGGGAGTGGTGGGGGAGCTTATGTTTCTGGAGCAGTGACTCTCAATAGCTCAAATTTTGTCAATAATGTTGCGGGTGATGATGGTGGAGGGCTTGCCACAGATGGCCCTTATGTTGTAACCGTTAACGATTCAACTGTGACGAGGAATGTGACAAGATACGGTGGCGGCGGTGGGATTTCTGTTGATCCGGGTGGTGTGATTAACATAGTTGGATCAACAATTTCAGGCAATAGTGCTGGTAGAAATGGAGGGGGGATTACGAGTTTTGGTGTTGTAAACTTGACCCATTCAACGATTTCTGGCAACTCCGCCACTGGGAGTGGCGGTGGAATTTTTACGACTAGCGTTTTCAATACAACAGATGTTAATCTAACGAACTCGACGATTGCAGATAATACTGCTGGTGATAAAGGTGGAGGCATTTATACCTGGGGCAGGGACACCAGATTAGTAGCGCCATTTAATCCTTTAGAGCACAATGCTACCCTCATCGATTCAACGATTTCAGGCAATTCGTCAGTCAATGGTGGGGGAGGAATCTGGAGCCGACACGATGTCACTGCAACCAACAGCCCCATTGATGGCAATCAATCCGCTCATTTCCAAAACACTGATATTTACTCCCTCAGAGGTAATGTGACGCTGAGCAGTGATGGTGATTTGAATCTTACAGATACAATTCAAGTCAATACTGCGACCTACTCAGTTGTGCTTAAGGCAAAGAATGTCAATATCTCAACTTCCCTTCAATCCGGAGGGAGTGATATCTATATTAACGCCCAAGATAATGTAAATGCCCTAACCGCAGAAGCAACTATCTCCAGTAGTGGTGCTACTGTTGGGGGAAATATTACCATCTTGGCGGGTAATGATTTAAATCTGCGTAATATCATTTCGACAGGACTGAACGGTGACGGGGGGGATATTACGATCACCAGTATAGGTGGTGTAACGACAACGACCTTTGGCGGGAGTGAAGGTTTGATCAATTCTAGTGGCAATAATGGCAATGCGGGTAACATCTCAATTGAAACAATAGGCGCAATGACTCTAGGTAGCATGTTTGCCGAATCCTTGGGTGGTGCTGGTGGTACAGTCAATCTTGAATCGAGTAGTCTGGTACGAATTACTCAGACGAATACCGGTTTGTTTGGGACAACGGGAGTTAGTATTTCCACAGCAGGGAGTGCTGCGGGGGGAGTAATTAAGATCCGGCATGGGGGTCTTGGACTGATTCCATTTACAGTCGGTCATGCTAGTAGAAACGGTACGGCAGGGAGCCTAAATACTGGTGTGTCTATGGGACAAATACTCTCGCCAACGCAATCATTTTTATATAATTTTACTCAAGGTGATATTCAGATCCTCTCCACCAATGAGCCAGCACCCATTTTGCTTCCTTCCCTGGGCTCTAATCCTCCTCCACTAGAGTTCTACGCTCAAAGTCCTATTGAACTGTTTGTTAAAATGATTGGTGATCAACTGGGTGCAGAAACAAATATTGACTATGAAGAGAATAAATTCGCCTGGGACATTCCGGGTGAACCCACAGACATTGTGGGAAGTGTGCAGTTTCTTGATCTGGGAGTTGATATCAGTGCTATTGATGAACAGCTCGAAGGAGAATATGAGAGGTATTTTGAGGAAGAATTAGACGAAAGAGAAGAAGGAGTCACGATTGCCAGCATTCGCAAAATGCTGACCGAGATTGAGCAGCAAACAGGAACACGCTCGGTGATTGTCTATGCCTTGAGTTATCCCGAAGCGCTGGAACTCTTGCTCATTACCCCAAGTGATGAACCGATGATTCGTAAAGTCATCCCCGAAGCCCCCGCCGACTTGCTTCGCAGCACCGTACGCAGCTTCCGCCGCCAGCTCAACCGTCGTAGCCCTGACTATCAGGACAATGCCCAACAACTCTACAGGTGGCTGATCGCCCCCATTCAAGCTGAGCTTGAAAGCTACAATGTCAATACGCTGGTTTTTGCGATGAGTTCTGGATTACGGTCTATTCCTTTGGCAGCCTTGCATGATGGCAATCAATTCCTGGTGGAGCAATACAGCCTGGGGATAATCCCGAGCGTTAGCCTCACCAATCGCGACTATCGATCGCTCGAAAATTCTCCTGTGCTGGCGATGGGTGCATCAGAATTCCAGACCCTCAACCCCCTGCCTGCTGTCCCCTTGGAGCTGAGAGCGATCGCCCAAACCCATGCCAGCAGCCGACTGTTCCTCAACGAAACCTTCACCCTCGACGCTCTTCAGACTCAGAGCCAACAGGCAAGGCATCAAATTGTGCATTTGGCTACCCATGCCAAATTCCGAGCGGGAAGGGCTGATCAGTCCTACATCCAATTCTGGAATCAGGCCGTAGGGATGGATGAGTTGCGATCGCTGGGCTGGTATGCACAGCCCCAGGTGGAACTCCTAGTGCTGAGTGCCTGTGAGACGGCGATTGGTGATGCCCAGGCTGAGCTGGGGTTTGCGGGCTTAGCGGTGCAAACGGGGGCGAAGTCGGCGCTGGCAAGTTTATGGCAGGTTTCAGATGTAGGAACGTTAGTGCTGATGCGATCGCTCTATGAACAGTTGGGCGATCCAGCCGTTTCCCTCAAAGCGGAGGCGCTGCGCCTGGCGCAATTGGCGCTGTTACGTGGGGAATTGACGGCTCAGGATGTTTTGTCTGGTGCGGGAGAGCGATCGTCCGAACTCTCTCGTTATACACACATTGATCTCTCCCATCCCTACTATTGGAGTGGTTTCACGTTAGTGGGTAGTCCTTGGTGAGTTTAAGGGTTGTCATTCTCCTTTGGTTTCATAACCCGCTAGCAAGGGCTCCAGATAAACTGTCCACTCAGCGATCGGAGCCACATCGCCTAACAGCGAATGTTGGGGGCAGGTTCCCTGAAAATTAATTAACGTGAGTTCTGGATAAGCAGACATTGCGCAAAACTCTGAAATTCAGCAGAATCAACCATACTGACTCCGATATTGCCGGAGTCTGAGGGGGCAATTTCCCCCTCAGCAGGAGGTGTCGGGGGGCTGGACCCCTCCGGGTTTGGCATCGAGATTTCAAGGCTTTGAGGGATGCGATCGCTTCGCTTAACCGAGACTCACGTTAATTAGATTTTGACATTGAAATTTCAAGGTTTTGAGGAATACGATCCTGTCGCTTAGCCGAAACTCCGGTTGCTTACAATAGCAACAGAATTTTTAAACACATTAATGTCACGTCTTGATTCCATCCCCACACTGCTAGTTTTCGCTGCATCGCTGATGCTGGTTGCCTGCACCCCAGCGGCTGAGCAGATCACACCGGATGAATTGGCAGCACAAATCGAGGCGGGCAATGCGCCGATGATTTTGGATGTGCGATCGCCCCAAGAATACACAGCCGGCCATCTGCCGGGGGCCATCAACATTGACTTTCGGGAGCTGGGCGATCGCCTCGATGAGTTGCCTAAACCAGAACAAAGGACGGTTGTGGTCTACTGTGAGCAGGGGGTGCGGGCCGGCATTGCCGAGCAGACCTTGAAAAACGCTGGGTTTACCCAAGTGCTGCATTTGCAAGGGGATATTCGCGCCTGGCGTCAGCAACAGTTGCCCCTAGAGAAGGGTGAGTTCCCCCAGTCTCAATTAAAGTCTGAATTGACCCCAGAGACCCAACGCTTCAGCGCCGATTGGATCGTCACCGCCAGCGAAGCCAAACAGCTCCTTGAGCAAGGCGCAACCTTACTCGATGCCCAAGGCCAGGGCTGGCATCAACAGCGACTCCAGGAGGCGATCGCCGTGCAATGGCAGCAATTTGCCCCTCCAGCAGCGGCTCAGCGCGGACGATTGCTCGCCGATGATTCGCTGCTCACAACCCAACTCCAAGCTCTGGGCATTTCTGCCCAAAAACCCGTCATTGTCTTTGCCAACCCGCCTCAGGGTTGGGGCGAAGACGGCCGTATTGTTTGGATGTTGCGCACTCTGGGACATCCCCAGGCGGTCATCGTGGATGGCGGTGTCCAGGCCCTGCTGGACGTCGGGGTTCCCCGCCAGCATAATGCGCCGCTTGCGGCTCAACCGGAGCCCCCACGGGGTGATTTTGTCGTCCAACGTAACCCCACTTGGGTGATCGAGCGCGATGCCCTGCGTGGGCAACTGGATTCAGACCACCTCGTCATTATTGATAGCCGTGAGCCTCGGGAGTTTGCGGGGGCCACTCCCTACGGTGAGCAGCGGGGTGGGCATCTGCCCGGAGCGGTGAATTTGTATTTTAAGGACTTGCTTGGGGCTGACGGCCGGTTGCGATCGCATCCTGACCTCCTCGCCCAACTCGAAGCCCGAGGTATCGGCCCCGAAACCCCAGTCGTAGTCTATTGTACCGGGGGCATTCGCTCGGCTTGGCTGGCCACCGTATTGGTTTCACTGGGTTTCTCGGTGCAGAACTATGCCGGTTCAATGTGGGAATGGTCCGCCGCGCCTGCCGATGACTATCCCCTGCGCCAGGGTGTAGATAACGTGAGTCCTAGATAAGCAAAGCGATCGTATTCCTCAAAGTACTGAAATCTCGTTGTCAAACCCGGTTGTCAGGGGTTCAGCCCCCCGACACCTCCTGCTGAGGGGGAAATTGCCCCCTCAGACTCCGGCAATATCGGAGCCTATTGTTGATTTTGCTGAGTTTCTCAAGTCTTGCGCGATGTCTGGTTATCCAGAACTCACGTCAAGTTAGAGAGGATTTGATTTTTTCTGAACCGATCCGCTCTGATCGCGGATTCATCCCTGTAGTCTTGGGAAGCCGTTCAGGATAGCAAAACCAGCAAGAGGGTGGAATAGGACTGCATCATGAGCCAAGCTGGAGCATCGCCTTAATATCCACCGTTTATGAACGATGGGTATTAAACGAAATTTGGATTTTCTTTATATTTATGTAAGGTTTTTTGAAGATTTGGGGAGACATCCTCCCCTCATTTAGGGAAGACTGAAAAATTCTGCTACAGCATTAGCTAGATCCCATGGAATGTCTTGTTGCATAACGGTTTGCTCTGGATGCTAAATCCTATAGCAAACCTTAAAATATGACCCGAAAGACGGCGATCGCCAGAAATTTTCTCTAGGATTCAAGGAGTGAGTGATGACTCACTTTTAACAGAACGCTTCTGTATTAACCGATGACTGAATCCGTGCTGCCTTCGGCATCTGCCGTGTCCCCTGCGCTCCCTTCTCAAAACACTGTCCAAGTCTGGGTACGTCGCTTTATCTGGAAAATTGCGATCGCCACACTGGCTTTGATGGCAGTGGGCAGTGCCACCCGTGTGATGAACGCGGGGCTCGCCTGCCCCGACTGGCCCCTCTGCTATGGTCAACTCGTCCCCCGTCAGCAGATGAATCTGCAAGTCTTTTTAGAATGGTTCCACCGCCTCGATGCTTCATTAGTGGGTTTGTCGGCGATCGCCCTATTGTTTGTCAGCCTCTGGTGGCGCAAATCGCTACCGAGTTGGTTGCCCAAGGCATCCGGTTTTGCCCTGAGCTTGATTGTCTTCCAAGGCCTGCTCGGCGGCTTCACCGTTACCCAACTGCTGCGCTTTGACGTTGTTACGGCCCACCTGAGCACAGCATTGCTCTTCTTTTGCACCCTGCTGGTGATGGGCGTTGCCCTGCTCCCTGTTCAACGCACAACCGCTGGTCGTTGGTTGCCTTGGCTCAGTGGCGTTGCCGCGTTCTTGGTTTATCTCCAATGTTTGCTGGGGGCGCTGGTGGGCTCCCAATGGGCCCTGCATCAATGCTTTGGCATTAACCAGCTGTGCACCGTGATGAATAGTCATATTTTGGGGGTTGTTCCCGCTACCATGGCGGTTTTGGGCTTGGGAACCTATGTGGCTCGCCATCCTCGACTGAGCGCGGGTTCGCGGCGATTGGCGGCGATCGCAGTGGGTTTAGTTGTCCTCCAGATTGGTCTGGGCATTGCCACCTTCCGCCTACACCTGCAAGTTGAACCCCTGACGGTGACGCATCATCTGGTGGGGGCAAGCTTGCTCGGTGTGCTGGTTATCCTGACCGGACTGGCCTGGCGCGAGCGGAACCAGATGCCCTATGTCAGTCCGTCCTACCCTGAATTGTCCTAAGCCCCAAGCTAAGGACTGTCATCGATTGAGAGACTCAATGCCTGTGAGTGCAACGGTTACAGCCCTGGGCTAATTTTGTTTGGGCAGGCCGGTTATCGCTTGTCCCATCAGGCTGGTAGCAGTTAATTCATGACCCACCCTAGACAACTCACCTCCCCTTTGCGCTGAATTTTTTTGAGGAGATTCTAAGGAGACTTCTATGATCGGAACCAGTTTGACCTCCAAACATGAGAATTGGCAGGCGGTTTGCCAGAGTTATGTGCAACTGACCAAGCCCCGAATTATTCCCCTCTTGCTAATTACCACCGCAGCGGCCATGTGGCTGGCGGGCAATGGCGTGGTTGATCCGGGCTTGGTGCTGCTGACTCTACTGGGCGGAACCCTCGCCGCCGCTTCGGCGCAAACGCTCAACTGCATCTATGACCAAGATATCGACTATGAAATGGTGCGCACTCGTAAGCGCCCCATCCCTTCGGGTCGGGTGCAGCCCCGTCATGCCCTGCTCTTTGCGCTGGCTCTGGGTCTTCTCTCGTTCCTGATCTTAGCGATCGGCGTGAACCTGCTCAGTGCCCTCTTGGCCATGGCCGGGATTGCCTTTTATATGGTGGTCTATACCCATTGGCTCAAGCGCACCACCGCCCAAAATATTGTTATTGGCGGCGCCGCAGGGTCGATCCCTCCGTTGGTGGGTTGGGCTGCCGTCACGGGAGATTTAAGCTGGACGGCTTGGCTTCTCTTTGGCATCATCTTCCTCTGGACTCCCCCCCATTTCTGGGCCCTAGCGTTGATGATTCGGGACGACTATGCCCAAGTGAATATCCCGATGTTGCCAGTGGTCGCAGGAGATGAGGTAACGGGTCAACAGATCTGGCTTTACACTGTGTTGTTGATTCCTGCCAGTTTTGTTTTGGTCTATCCCTGCGGCGCTGTGAGCTGGGTTTATGCGGGCTTTGCGATGGTCCTGGGGGTGATTTTCTTGCAGAAAGCCTGGCAGTTGTCCCAAGCGCCGAGCGATCGCACCTTGGCCAAGAGCACGTTTAAATATTCCATCCTCTATATGATGCTACTCTGCACTGGCATGGTGATCGATAGCCTGCCGGTCACCCATCAGATGGCAGCCCAGTTGGGCACAGGCTGGGAACAAGTCTGGCAAATGGCGATGGCAGCTATAACTTAGGTATCAATCTCAAAACCACATAACTCGGTGTCTCGAACGTTGATATTAACCGTGGCGCCGATCGCCAACGGGGGCTGACCCACCCGATAGGCCTGAAGGGTTTGCCCCGAGGGCAAGGCAATCGTGTAACTGTGCGATCGCCCCAAAAACTGTCCTTCGATCACCGTACCTTTGCCCTCAGGGCTAGGCTGGAGGGCGATCGCTTCTGGGCAAATCATCAAATCCACCGCCTCGCCCTCCAGGTTATTGATCAGCGCAAACATGCCTAACTCCGTTTGCCACAGCTCCCCCTGGCGATCGGCCCGGAGAAAGTTCGCTCGGGTGACAAATTCCGCCACAAAGCGCGAGCTCGGCTGATGATACACCTGATGAGGGGAGTCGAGTTGCTCTAGATGTCCCTGGTTCATCACCCCCACACGATCAGAAATCGCCAGCGCCTCTTCCTGGTCATGGGTGACAAAAACGGCTGAAGTCCCTGCAGCCTTAAGAATTCGGCGTAATTCCTGGCGCAGACGCAGGCGCACCTGCACATCTAGGTTGCTTAAGGGTTCATCGAGCAGCACCAACGGGGGACGCGGTGCGAGAGCCCGAGCTAGGGCAATGCGTTGCTGTTGCCCTCCCGAGAGCTGGTGGGGATAACGACGGCTGAGATGGGTTAAGCCAACCAGCTGCAGAACCGCCTGAACCCGTTGCCGTGCCGCCAATTTCGGTTGCCGCTGCAAACCAAAAGCCACATTATCGGCCACCGTCAGATGGGGAAAGAGGGCATAGTCCTGGAAGACCATGCCAATCCCCCGTTTTTCGGGGGGCAGCGATCGCCTGGGTTGGGCAATAATGTCTTCTTGGAGGGCGATCGTGCCCTGGTCTGGGGTTTCAAACCCGGCGATCAGCCGCAGTAATGTTGTTTTTCCACAGCCTGAGGGCCCGAGTAGCGCCAAAATTTCCCCTGTCCGCAGTTGGAGTGAGAGCTGATCCACCGCTGGAGTTTGGGTTTTAGCAAATCGTTTGCTCAGCGTTTGGATCGTGAGTAGGGGTGAGGCTGGTTCTGGTATTTGGGTCATCGGCTCCGGGACTGTTGTCGCTCCCGCCCACTGGCAACAGCAATGCCTATTCTAATCGTTCTCCGGCACAGTTGAGAGTTCTTCGCAGAAGTAGCGTCAGGTCTCGCCATTAGTGGCATTGTCCTCAATAGAGCGTCACATCTGCGATCGCCAATAGGCCAAGCCGCTATACAAATGGAACGCCCCATCCCAGAGGCTGGGCTGGCGGCGCTCGAGGCTAATATGATGCTCAATGCCACCTAGCAGTTCACGCCAATCGATCACCGTATTCGCAAAGGGGTCAAATTCGGCATAGATAGGTACCGTTTGCAACGGCTCGGCCAGTTGCTCCATGAGATAAAGCCAGCTTTGGCTCACCGTATCCCGCTCGATCGGCGATCGTGTCTCCGGCACCAGGGCAATGCCTTGATTAAATTCATAACTGCGCTCCGCAAGGCGTAAAATGCAGCCTTCGCTCGGCAGGTGCAAGTCACAAAACGGCACATAGTCCTGGGTTTGGGTTTTGCGCTGCAGACGCCGCTTAGCATCCAGCGTCACCACCGACTCAAATAACGGAATCCGCCCCATCACCCGCCCCGTCACCGCCGACCAGTCAAAACGGAGCATCCCCGCCTGGCCCTTGGTGTTGACACAGCGCACTTGGGGCTGGGGTAAGAGGGTCTTGAAGTAATGAATGGTAAAGACTTTGAGCTGAGCAATCTGAGCCAGGGCGATCGCAAAGCTGGGCACATTCACCTGGCGCAGGGCCTGGACATAATAGTCCAGCTCGCCGAGCGGCCCGCTGCGATAGAGTCGCCAGCCGCGACTGGGTAATTGCAGCCTAGCACTGTAGGCATCCAAGTTAAAGACTTTGCCAAAGGCTTGGGCAGCTAATTTTTTGTACTCCGCCATTTTTTTGTGATCTGTCGCCGCAGCCCCTGCCCCCATGCCATCCTGAATCCCCGCCGGAACAATCGGTTCGAGAATCAATACGGCTGTTTGCTGACCCGTCGGGGTTTTAACGGCGTCAGCGATCGCCGTCTCTTGGTCGTGGTTATATTGTTGCTCAATGCGCTGGATACCCTGACGAATCTGGGCCATTAACTTGGGGTTACTGGTTTGGGGCAAGAGCTTGAGGTAGAGCTGCTCCGCTGCGTTGCGCTTGCCCATGCCCTCTTGCACCCGACCCACATAAAATTGCACCCAAAGGTCATCCTTGCGGGTCTTGAGCAGGGGCTTGAGGAGTTGAGCTGCGGCTCGATAATCTTCACGGTGAATCGCGGCGGCAATCTCTTGAAGCATGGCCTAGGGTTATCTCCTTGGGAAATGGGCAGACTAAAAAGGCTGATTCACGCCTTGAACCACGGGCTGAACGCCGGTGCCACCGAAGGGGCCATCATAGCCACTCCAGTTAAAGTCACCAATCTTGATCAAGAACGAGCCCAGGTTTTGCTCCGGAAAATAGCGCAACAAGATACTGTAGGTACGGCGGCTATATTCGAGGGAAAAGCTGGTGCTGATATTTTCGCCCGTATCCAGGTTAATGGCGCTTTGAAAACCAAAGCGAAATGGACCATAGAGCTGTTGGGTGAGGCCAAAGGAGAGGGTTTTGGAGTCAGCAACGCGGTCAAAGAGGAACGGCGACTCGGCATCAAACACCGTCTGAGAATAGGTGACATTAAAGCTGGTATAGTCAAAAACCGGCTTGGAGAAATGCCCAAACTGGCCCTGCAAACCAATGCTCCCCCCGAGGGACTGCTGTCGATCGCCATTGCTGTAATGGCTGGTGACACCCGAGAGCCCCGTATTGAGTTGAAGATGGGGTTGCACCGGGCGGCTCGTATAGCGCAGCCCTTCGCTGGGTGTCGGAGGGAGCGGTGTGCCATTCCAGAGCCGAAAGCCTTTGCCCACAGCGGCAGCCCCTTGATAGCGGGTTAGGGTGACACGATCGTCTTCCCGATCTGGTTCGAGGAGCGCCTCGCGATCGGTATTGGCCGTAATCACCTGAACGCCCCCTTGATAGCGGAGACTGACACCGCTCCCTGCCAAAACGTAATTGGGCGAGGTCAGGACAAGGCCGAGACTGGTTTGGACGGTTTGAAAGCCTAAGGAACCGTTGAAGAGGCGATCGCGGTAGCTGTATTCCCCTGCCAGGATATGGGGCTTGGTCGGGTCACCGATCGCCCGGCGTAGGCGCACACTGGCCCGAAGCTTCTCGTCGAGTTCGTCTAAATCCAGACCCGGCAGAGAGGCATTACCCACGAGGCTGGTGCGGCCATCAAAAAACACATCCAGGTTGCTCTTAAGACCAAAGGATGCGGGATCAAGGGGACCCTCCTCAAAGATGCCCCGCTGCACCAGATATTGCGGCGTTACGGTCCAACGCACCCGCTCGTTGGCAAAGAGGGTATAGCGGCGCTCGATAAACAGCCCGCCCCGTTCCTCATCATCAAAGCCAACGTTAAACAAGCCCGGTTGTTGGGGGCGGCGGTCAAAGACCAAGCGATTGAGGAAGGGAACTTTTAACCCCTGGTCAAAGACCAGCCGCGATCGCCGTAGTCGGAGCTCATCCACGAGGGGAGCGAGGCGGGTAAAGGTGACGGTTTCGGCATGGATTTCTAGCTCGGGCGGCGAAAAGGGGTCGTTGGTAATCCGGGCATTGGTGGCCTGCCAGCCCTGAGAATCGAAGTCGATCTGGTCGGCTTCAAAGCGCGAGCGCTGGATATTACCGCCGCCCCCCGGCCGAGATAGGGGAAAGCCCGACACCCCCAAGCTACTGCCCAAGACAAAGGTAAAGCCCCCGGCAGGCTGCACATTGATAATTGGCACTTGGGTGGCGGTGCGATCGCTCACCGGGCGCTCGGGTAAAGTATTAGCCGTTTCGTCAGAGGGCGGCGTAACCTGCAAATCGCGGCCGGTTGTCGGCTGATAAATTTGTCCTCGGGCCTGGGTAATCGTGCCCCGATCTTGGCTGATTTGATATTCAAAAGTGTTGCCCCGAAAAACTTGCTCGCCCCGACGCAGGGCCACATTGCCCTCACCGACCATCAGCCGATTATTGAGGTTGACGCGGATGTGATCGCCGCTAAACACTCCACGGGCAAACCGCACCACCACATTGCCCGTGGCCGTGACAATATTGCGCTCGCTATCGTAGGCCTGGCGATCGGCCGTAATTTCCAGGGTTTCGAGTGGGCGCGGCGCGATCGGCGGACGTTGGGGTTGGACAGGGGGCAGTGGGGCGATGTTTCTCTCATTTGAGCGCTCATTGGGGCCCCCTTCTGGGTTCTCTTCTGGAGTCTCTGGGGCGATCGCATCCCTTGGATTTGTTGCGGGCTCCGATGACCCCTGCTCCGCTCGCAAATTAAAGTATTGATACTGGCCATCACGGCTTTGCACCGCCAGCCGAGCGACAGGGTCAGGGTGAAGCATCCCCGTCCATTGAGGACGGAGAGTCTGACCCAATTCTCCAGCCTCAGTCGCCACTGGCGGTAAGGGCGGCAGCGCTAGCAAATGGGCTGATGTCTCAGATACCCGAGGAGAGTGGGCAGAAAATTCAGGCGCGTCCTGCTCTGGAGTGGATGTGGCGCGTAATGGAGGAGTCGTACTAAACCATTGACCCCCGTGACTCGAACGTTGGGGTGGGGTGTTGAATAGCCCAGACTCCATCATTGTTGTCGGCGCGGTGATTGCGGGTTGCACCTCGGCAATCGCAGGCTGGGGAGGAACGGCAGGCTGGGACATGGCAGAAGATTCAAGAGAATGTCATTACCCCCCGCAAAAGGATGAGTGGCAATGGGGAGCAGCAAGCAGCAGCAAAAGTCAGCGTTGTTATTCTATACCGATGACTCCACGCCGATCCGCGCTTTTCAGACAGACTCAGGTTACACAACAAAGGGGACAAGCCTAAACTTGTCCCCTTTGTTGTGTTGAGTGAGCAGGTACTGAGTGAGCAATGTACGATTGTCCGAATTATTCCATGTTGCGACGGCTCGGTGTCCGGCTCGTATCACTGGAAAGAAAACCAAATACAAATAGAGCGACAAAAAAGGTCACCACTAAATAAACCACAATCTTGAGCGTTAGCATTGATATACTCCTTAATTTCTAAATTCTTGACCTACTCCCCCGCTGAAAAAGCGATAGATTCAAGGCTCAAACAGCAATAGCAGGCAAAGCCCGTCTTACATTGTCTCACCCAATGGCTGAGGCCCCAGCCATGTCCATCGTAAAAGTCGGTCGGGCGGATTTGCTAAAGCATTTTATCAGATTCGCTCCATTCCTGGGGGCTGCCAGTTTTTGGCCAAGCGCTCCTCTACCGCTTGCGCCGAGATCGGCTCGGCAAAGAGATAGCCCTGAGCATAGTCACAAGAGAGGGCCTTGAGTTGCTCGAGTTGCTCAAGCGTCTCAACGCCTTCGGCGAGCACATCCATCGACAAGCTATGGGCCAGGGCTACAATTGTATGGACAATTTCCAGGCTATCTTGGTCATCGAGCATGCGATGGACAAAGGAGGCATCAATTTTAAGCACATTAATGGGCAGTTGATGGAGGCGCTCTAAGCAAGAATAGCCGGTGCCAAAGTCATCGATTGACAATTGCACCCCCAAGTTTTTGATCTGCTCTAGTAAACCTGTGGCCGCCGTATGCTGCTCCATCATCACCCGCTCGGTCACTTCAAGCTTGAGGCTACCGCGCCGCAGGCGATTGCCCAGTGTCACCTGCCGCAGGCGCTCCGGAAAGCCAAACTGCGAGAGCAGCGCCCCGGAAGCATTGACGCTCATCAGCAGTGGCCGCTGATATTGGCGTTGCCATTGTCCCAAATGACGACAGGATTCACCCAATACCCACCAATCAATTAGACCAATCAACCCTGTTTCCTCGGCCACTGGGATAAAGGTGTTCGGGGCAATCCAGCCCATTTCGGGATGTTGCCAACGAATTAAGGATTCAAAGCCCACAAGTTCACCAGTACTTAGAGAGACAATCGGCTGGTAAAAGACGGCAAATTCTTCCCGTTTGATCGCCCAGCGGAGGTTGGTTTCAAGGTGGAAACGACCCACGGCCTGTTCGGACATGGAGGGATCAAAGATGGCGTGGGACAAATACATTGTCCGGGCATAGTTCATGGCTGTGTCGGCGGCTTGGATTACATCAGCCGGCAATTGCTCGACGAGCTCGGGCGAATCAAGGATGGCAATGCCGATCGTGACGGTGGAAAAGAGCTCCTGATCGTCAATCTCCAGGGGTTGATTGAGTTGTTGGTGAATGTATTCGGCGATCGCATTGGCATCCAGAGGCGTATGTAGGTTGGTGAGTATCAAGGCCAAGGCATGATCGCCGATGCGACACACTGGGTCATTGAGGTTGAGGCAGCTACTGAGGCGATCGGCGGTGGCCAGCATCATCTGCTCGGCCCATTGATGGCCCAGGCTGTATTTCACGCTGTCAAAGCGCTCGAGTTCCAGAAAAAAGACGCTAAAGAACCCGGTCATCCCGGTTTGGCAGGCATGGAGTTGGTCTTCGAGGTGATCGAGAAACCAAATTTTGTTGGGCAGTTGGGTGGATTGATCGTAAAAGGCATAGTATTGGAGCTTATGCTCCATTTGTTTGTGATCGGTGATGTCGTGGGTGACGCTCATGCCACTGATGACCTGGCCCGTATTGTCGTAGACGGGACCCACATAGGTACGATAGGTGCGATCGCCCAAGGGTAGTTCCGTTTGGCCGGTTTCCCCCTGAAGGGCCTGCCGATAGAGGGGTTCGAGCCGCTGATGGGTTTCTGGCTTGAGCGCCTCCAGGAGGGTTCGCCCCTCTAGGGGTTGGTTATCAGCTTGGAAGATACGCAATTGTTTGCCCGCGGCCAGGGTATAGCGCAGCTCTGGGTCATAGAGCATCACGACCCCTTGGGGGAAGTTGCTCACCAGCATCCGGTATTGGGCTTCTTTACTCTGAATTTGGGCCAGACTTTCATCGTGGTGGGTGAGGTTTTGCACCCAGACGATCGCCGCAGCTTGTCCTTGATAAGTGCAATGGGTGTATTGCACCCATACGTTTAGGGTTGTTCCCGCCTGCGTTTGGTGATGTTCCAGATGGCCAATGGTCTCCAGGGCGCTCGCATCCATGGGAGATGTTTCTGGGGCAGCGTCTGGAGCCGATGCAATGTGCAATTGTGTGGGGTTCAGTTGCAAAAATTCAGCTTCATCATAGCCGTAGAGTGCTAAGGCAGACGCATTGACCATCCAGATTGTCTGGCCGGAGCGATCTTGAATCCAGAGGGGCTGGGGATTAGTTTGTAAGAAGATTTCTGCTTCTTGATAGACCTGGGCACGGGTTTGACGCCAACGACGTCCGTTGCGCTGGATCACAATGTAAGCCAAAATCACCCAGCCCAAGAATAGGCCCAACACTACGGCCAACTGGAGCCCCAGGGGAATATTAATGCGCAACAGTGGCACCAACAGTCCCCCAGCGATCGCCCCATAGACGAAAATAAATCGATCCCAATGCGGATCAGCAAAACGAGAGGGGACAGACATGAGAGATGCAGAGATTGCTGAAGGCGTAGTTATCAGCTTAGCGGCTTGCTTTCGCTTTGGGAAAGACTCTCACTATTTTTAACGGTCTTCACTTTCAACGGCTTGCCAGATGCTGCCGGATGCCAGCGATCGCTCCAGCGCTTGCAAGATCTGTACCAGTTGGGTAGCCAGGTCACCGGACGCAGCAGCATCGGTTTGGCCAGTGTGAATATTCTCCAGGAAGCGATCGCAAACCCGCTGCAAGGGCTCCTGCTCGGCAAACGTCAGGGCTTCTGCCTGAATCGGTTCAGAATGATAGCCACCGTCCGGGCGAGGCTGGGAGTGACCCCAAAACACCTGCAAAGGAGCAGCCCCATGCATCTCATCAAAAACCAAGGTGCCGCGATCGCCCACGATTCCCAAGCGACGCTGCTTGTCAGGGTTGTCCCAGCTCCAGTGACAGGTCGCCTCAAAGCCATCTGGATAATGCAAGGTAGCCCAGACCATATCCGCTAAACCCGGTTGGAGCCAACTCCCGCCCCAGGCCCGCACCCGTTGCGGTGTTTGTCCTAGCCAAAGGTTAAACATCGCCAGGTCATGAATGGCCAGATCCCAGAGCGCATCTACATCCTGACGGATTGGCCCCAGGTTCGTGCGGGTGGCATAGCCATAACGGCAGGTCCCCAGCTGCGGGATAACCGTCTTGCCCCGTTCCATCGCCGGATGAAAACCATAGGTATGATCCACAAACAACTGCTTGCCCTGCTGCTGGGCAAGCGCCGTGAGAGCTAGACAGTCGGCTGCCTCCAGCGTGAGAGGTTTTTCTGCCAGCACATGGTAGCCTCGCTGGAGCGCCGTTTGAATTAAATTTCGGTGGGTGGTGGCGGGGGTGGCAATCATTACCGCATCCAACACCATGGTCTCGGCCCAGACTTGTGCAACATCCGTCCACAATCCTACGCGGTTGGGCAGTTGCAGTTGCGCCTGCACCGCTTGCAGCCGCTCCCGATGGGGATCTACCAGCGCAACGAGTTCTACTGCGGAATGCTGGGCAAATAAGCGGGCAAAATGCTGCCCCCAGCGGCCCACCCCGATCACAGCTAAGCGAATCATGCGTCAAATGGAACAATAGGAAACCACTTGACCATACCCCAATTGGGTTTGGTTCGCAGCCTGCCGCTGCTGCGATTGAACCTTTTGCCATGTCTGCTCCCGGACTGTGTCGCCAACTCGGATTGAGACGGTACCATCTGGATTGGCAAAATCAGCATGGGCGCGCTCAGCCGCCGCTTGTTTTTGGAAACCTGCCACGAGAATATTGCGGTATTCCTGCAATTTTGAGTGTTTCACTGGCAGAGCAGCCAGTTGCTCGGCAAGCTGGATATTCAGTGTGGCCCGTTGCAGCATCATTTCACGGGTTTGGGTTCCCAGCGGCTGTTGTTGGCGACTTGCCTCAATAAGGTTAAGAATTTGTGTGCATTCCTCAACCTTACTGGGCCCACAGGCGATTAGGGTGATTGCCCCGACTAAGCTGAAGAGCATAATCCAGTTCATGTGTGTCCGGAACATTCGCTGACCTATCCCCCTATGCAATAGATATTGAACTCTTGTACCGCCTCAGGAATCCCTGCATCCACTTGCTGATGAAGCGCATCCACCTGTTGGATCACCGCCTCATTCGGAGAACCCGTCGCGGGAATGAGGTTAGCGGCCTGTTGGTGCAGTTGGCTGGAGTTTTGATAAGACTGCACCAGTCGCGTTTGCAAGTCTTGGAGGTTGGCATCCTTGAGTTGAACTGCCTGGGTTGTTTCGGCAGCCTGTTGCATCACTTGTACCATCTGTAGCTCATGAGTTTGAGAGTAGGCAAGTTGACCAATCCGCTGCTGATATTGAGCATTGATGGTGTTTCGGACTTGATTCTGGGCTTCGCCCAAAAGCTGGCATTGAGCCTGACGGCTGGGGCCACAGCCGATGAGCAGGCTCAGGCCACACAGAAGTGCGGTGAATTTAAGGTGTTGCATTGTTTGGCATTGGATAGATTCTCATGACCCTAATCGGTACGATCGCCGTTATTTTTCGAGAGTCTCCTCGATCAAGGTGATTCGTCTTATCGATAGACGACCATTGCCCCGTCTTGGGGTCGAGCGAAATGCCGACGCTCGCATCCTGCTCGACCTCGCTTGAGCAACCTGTAGGCTGCCGGGACAAAGCTGGCGTGACTCGCCTCTTGTCATCGCGGCATCCGATACGATGAGAAACAAAATTTCTTGAGCCTTATGGCGATCGCCACCTACAGCCCCGCCTATACTCTGGTTCCCACCTACGAATGCTTTAACCGCTGTAGCTATTGCAATTTCCGGGTTGATCTGGGGCAGGGTGAGCTGTTGGGTTTAGTCGAAGCACGGCAGCGTCTGGCGCAGCTTCCCCCAGAGATTAGCGAAATTTTAATCCTCAGCGGGGAGATTCATCCCCGCAGTCCCCGCCGCTCGGCCTGGTTTCGGCGCATCTATCAGCTCTGTGAACTGGCCCTTGAGCTGGGGTTTTTGCCCCATACCAATGCAGGGATCTTGAGTTGGGAGGAAATGCAGGGGCTGAGGCAGGTGAATGTCTCCATGGGTTTGATGCTGGAGCAACTAACGCCCCGCTGGCTGGAAACCGTGCATCACCATGCCCCCAGCAAAGTCCCCGATCGCCGCCTCGAACAACTCGTTTGGGCCGGGGAGTGGAGCATTCCCTTCACTACAGGGCTGCTGCTGGGCCTAGGCGAAACCCCAGCCGATTGGCGCGAGACGCTCATGGCCATTGCCCAAATTCAACAGCGCTGGGGCCATATTCAAGAGGTGATTTTGCAACCCTATTGTCCGGGCTCCCAAGAAATCCACGCGGGCTTGGGTTGTGGTGAGCAGGAACTGCTGGATTGTGTCGCGATCGCCCGCGAAATTCTACCGCACGAGATTGCCCTACAAATTCCCCCCAACTTGGTGAGCCCTACCACCTTGCGAGCAGCCCTCGCCGCAGGCGTTACGGATTTAGGCGGCATTGGCCCGATCGATGAGGTGAACCCCGACTATGCCCATGAACGAATTGAACAGCTCCAAGCCGCGATCGCCCCGGATTGGCAACTCCAGCCGCGCCTGCCCGTTTATCCCCAGTACATAAGTTGGTTGTCGGAGCCCTTGCAACGGGCTGTAGAACAGGTGCAATCTTGCCGTCGCAATCCGGTTGTTGGCCCATAATTCGAGTGCAGGGTGAGCATGACCCACCCTGCACTTGTGACTCATTAATCGTAATTCAGAACTAAACGCTGGCGATCGCGGCCAGAGCCAGCACCGCCTGCTGGGCGGCCAGATGCATCAGCTTAATTTCCTCTTCGCTGGGCTTAGGAGACTGGGTCCATTGCAACGAGAGTACGGCCAAAAGCTGATTGCGGTAGGCCAGCGGCAGGCACAAGTGCACCTGCATGCCTGCCTCTTGATAGGCTTCGGCCCCCTCAGGTGGCGGCGTTGTGAAGCTGTTGACCCAGACCGATGTCTTGACATTGTTGAGGGTGTCTTGGGCAATGGGATCCGCTGCCAGTGGCAAGGCGGTGCCAAACTGCGCTGCATCGCCGAATTGGCCTGCCGTCACTTGTTGCAGAACACAACCATCTGCTGAGAAGCTCTCGGCAAAGGCTGTGGCCAAGGGTTTGAGCGCCGGTATTGTCCCCTCGGTAGATTGAGCAACCTCGGCGATCGTCGCCAAGAGTCGCGCCTGCTCATGAGCCCGGATCAGCTCTTCGGTGCGCTGCTTGAGTACATCATAGGTTTCGGCAGCGCGATCGACGACCACCTTGAGTTCGTTCGGATCCCAGGGCTTCGTAATGTATTTATAGACTTGACCCGAATTGATCGCATCCACCAGATCTTCTACATCCGTGAAGCCCGTGAGGATGATCCGCACGGTATCGGGGAAGTCGGGCACGGTTTTGCTCAGAAATTCTGTTCCCTTCATCTCCGGCATGCGTTGGTCGGAGATAATCACCGCCACTTCCCCTTCCTGAGACAAGATATCCAAGGCACTGGCACCGCTGTCGGCCTTAAAGACCCGGAAATCGCGGCGAAAGGTACGGTAGAGCAGGTCTAGATTATCTGGCTCGTCATCGACAACCAACATTTTGGGCTTTCTTTTTCGTTCCATGCTTACTATTTGGCGAGCCACATCATCAAGGTCAGCGTTCATATCACTCTTGCATCATTTCAAGTTAGCGCAGTGCATACCGGAAAGCCTACACCGTCATTGTTCAGGCCAGTTGTTGGGGCCATCGGTAGAACTCTTGCTTCTCCTTTCAAGAAGCAACGTTGATTTACCGGGAAGTTTTGTAATCTCTCCCTAAATCAAATTCTACTGGCAACGATAGCGTTGGTAGGGAAAACCCAGCCGATAGAATTGTTCTGGCTCCAACTGACACAAGCGACCTTGATCTAGTGTAACGGGGGTGGGAAACGAATCATCAAAATAGCCCGGAGCAATCACCCAAAGGAAGCGGGGGGCAAGGTTGAGCCGAGCCAATGTCTGCCAAATGCCCGTCTCGGTGTTTGTAAAGCGCACGAGCGCCAAATTACCCGGAGCCGTCCGGCGCTGGGCGAGGGCCAGACCATAACTCAAGCCCACTGCCATCTCCAGCGTATTGTGATAGGCCATCATTACCGTGACCGGAGCCGATTCGGCATTAAATTGCGCCGCTACCCGATCCGGGGCATAGGGTTTTTGAAACGCCAGGTTGTAGACGACACAGAGGCTACTGATGCCGAGGAGCAGGCTTGATAAACCGAGCCCGAACAGATGACGTCGGGTCGGTTGAGATCGTTTCTTGGCATCGACCCAACCGACAGTCCCATGCTGTCTTGGCTTAAGGGGTGCATTGGCTAGGGTGGGTAATGCCTGCCGTTTCGGGGAGGCTGGCGCTTTCAGCAGTTCTGCCCCAGCCGCGCCTAGCAGCGCACAGACCACCGGAAAGTAAACGAAGTGATAACGGGGGGCGATGCTGATATCTTTTTGCAAGAGGTAGATCACCGTGAAGAATTCCAGCATGGTCATGCCGAGAACGCCCACTAAAGTAAAGCGTTCGGGGGAGGCGGGTAGATGCTTGAGTCCAGCCTGGGTGAGCCAGAGGAGAAAACTCACCCCCAGCAACGTCAGCAACCCTGAGCCGATTTGGATGACGAGGGGCTGATGCTCCACGGGCAAGCTCACCAGCATGACGATCCAGCCTGCCACCGTTTGCACCAGTGGATTCAGCCCCTGGGGCGCAGAGAGCCAGCCGGTTTTGGGGCTATTAAAATGCTGCCAAAAGGTCGGGAGCCAGGGTACAAAGCCCAGCAACGGCAGACCATAGGCGAGCAGTCCGATGAGTCCAGCTTTGGGACATCGGACTTTAAACCGGAGCTTGAAGGCGATCAGAACCCACCATTGGGCAGCGATCGCCAGCGCACAAAAATAATGGCTATAGAGAGCTAGACAATGACACAGTCCCCAGAGTGCCCAGAGCCAGAGCCGGATTTTACCCTGTTGCAATTGCTGCTGGAGCTTGACTTGGGCTGCTAACCCTAAGGTGATCAGTGTAATCGGCAGGGTATAATGCCGGGCTTCTTGGGAGAGGTAAACGGCAAAGGGCGAGAGGGCCATCACCCCCGCCCCAACCAGACCTGCTTGCGGTGAGAAAGCGAGGCGATTGAGTAGGTAGAGGGCAGCGATCGCCACCACGCCCCAGAGCACGGAAAAACTGCGCAGTTGCCAGGCGAGCGAGTCAACCCAGGGAGACAAGGCAATGAGCCAGGAATGGAGCAGACAAAAAAAGAGCGGGGGATGGGTGGACTGGGTGGCGAGATGGGTGGCAATCGCCCCGCAGCCCACCTCCGCCTTTAAGATAAACAGCTCCGGCACCGCCGTTAAGGGCAGGACTTGATCGGCCGGCAACTCATCAAAGTTGCGCCCCAAAGCAAAGATGCTGGTGATAATTTCATCCACCCAGAGGGGCTTACTGGCCAGTCGCCAGAGCCGCAGCCCCAGCCCGACGGTCAGAATACTGCCCAGCAGCAACCAATGGCGCAGACCGACGGCCCACTCAGGGGACGATGCAGTTGAAGCGGCAGGCATAGAGAATGCGAATGGATTTGATGAATCGTTGTATTCTAGAATGCCCCAATCCCCTTCCGTACCCCCCCGCCGCAAAAGCCATATGGACGCCCCAAACCTTTTTGCCGCCATCCCGCCGGAGAGCGATGTCGAACGCTTCGAGACGCTGCTGGCGCAACAGAACCTGAAGATTGAGCGCATTATTTCCTATGGACAGCGATCGCCGGCCTCGGGTTGGTATGACCAAGCGCAGTCTGAATGGGTTGTGGTACTCAAAGGGGCGGCGCAACTGGAATTCAAGGACGGTACAACGTGTCCTTTAGCGGTGGGGAGCTATGTAAATATTCCCGCCCATACCCCGCATCGGGTCACGTGGACTACGCTAGATTCAGCAACCGTCTGGCTGGCGATTCATTATGACCCAGACCGATGAGAAAAATGGCTCGAGGCAGATTTGAACTGCCGACCTTGGGCTTATGAGTCCCCTGCTCTAACCAACTGAGCTACCGAGCCGTGCAATGCGACGGTTTACTACGGTAGCATAAAAAGCTCTGTAGGAGTAACTTCAAAACAATACGATTAGGGGCTGATGGCAAATCTTTCTAAGGGTGACTGGCGACAGACGTTGTTGCAGAAACGACAAAACCTCGCCCCCAGTCAGTGGCGTAATTGGAACGATCGCCTCTGTCACCATGTGCTCACCACCCCCTGGTTCGCTTCGGCCCAGACAGTGCTCGCCTATTGGCCGGTTCGTCAGGAGCCCGACCTGCTCCCCTTGCTCTTGGAGCATCCCAAACGCTGGGGATTGCCCCGCTGCCTGAATGATCAGTTGGTGTTTCATACTTGGCAGCCAACGGATGTTTTGCAAAAAGGCCACTATGGTATTCAAGCACCCAGCCCCCAGGCTCCCCAACTGTCTGCGTGTGAAGTCGATCTGATCTTGGTGCCAGCTGTGGGCTGCGATCGCGCCGGCTATCGTCTGGGGTATGGCGGCGGCTATTACGATCGGCTGCGGGCCCAACCCGACTGGCAACAGATTCCAGCGATCGGCATTACCTTTGAGTTTGCGGTCATTGAGCACTTTCCCCACGATGACTGGGATCAGCCCCTGTCAGGGATTTGTACAGAGGCGGGCTTTTTTGCAGTCTAACGTGATCTGCCAGTTGAGGATCGAGCCTCCCCCTTTCCAAGGAGGATTGAGGGGGATTAACATATCCCATGCCTACGAAAACCACGATACACAGCAGCGATTTTCCTCCCCAGACATTACTTAGACCTATATCCCCCCTGCCCCCCTTCGTAAGGGGGGATTGTGATTTCTCCATGTCCAAACCACCCCTAGCAACCCAACGCACACTCAAGATTTGCGCTACCTATCTGCTCCTGCTGGCTATCACGGTGGTGATGCTGTTTCCCCTGCTTTGGCTGGTGAGCACAGCCTTTAAATCGGCGGATGAGCAGGTGTTTCTAGCCCCCGAGAACCTGGGGGCTTTTGTGGGGCAGTTGCTGCCACGATCGCCCACTTTGGCCAACCTGAAAACGGTTTGGCAGACCTATCCCTTTGGCCGCTATCTGTTCAATAGCACTATTGTCGCGGTGCTGACCGTGAGCTTAAATCTGCTCTTTTGTTCTCTGGCGGCCTATCCCTTGGCACGGCTCTCCTTTCGCGGGCGCGATACCCTCTTTGCGCTGATCGTCTCGACGATCATGATTCCCTTCCAAATTGTGATGATTCCGCTCTACGTGCTGACGGTGCAGCTCGGATTGCGCAACACCTATCTGGGGATTATCTTTCCGGCGATCGCCTCGGCCTTTGGTATTTTTCTGCTGCGGCAGGCCTTTCAGGGCGTGCCTAAGGAGTTGGAAGAGGCCGCGCGGATGGATGGTTGCTCCGAGTTAGGGCTCTGGTGGCATGTGATGATCCCTTCGGTCCGTCCAGCCCTTGTAACGCTGGCGATCTTTGTCTTTATTGGCGCGTGGAGTGATTTCTTGTGGCCATTGATTGTCATTGATGATCCTGATTTTTACACCCTACCCTTGGGTGTGGCTAATTTGGCCAGCACCTTTTCGTTGGATTGGCGCTTGATTGCCGCAGGCTCGGTGATTGCGATCGCCCCGATCCTGGCGTTGTTTACCATAGTACAGCGCTACATTATTCCCTCTGAGGCCAGCAGTGGAGTTAAGGGCTAGGGGTTCAAAATGCCTGAGTTCGCCCTTGGCGGACTAGACGGCGCAAAGACTTACGCCAAAAAGCGCATTACCTTCCCCCACCTGAGTTCTGGATAAGCAGACATTGTTCAAGGTGTTGAAACTCAGCAGAATCAACAATACTGGCTCCGGTATTGCCGGAGTCTGAGGGGGCAATCTCCCCCTCAGCGGGAGGTGTCGGGGGGCGGGTCCCCTGACAACCGGGTTGGACAATGAGTTTTCAAGGCTTTGAGGAACGCAATCGCTTCGCTTAACCGAAACTCACGTTAGATAAGGTTTAGCGTCGTCGTGCCGCCAACTTCTCATACACAGCCCGCAGAGGCACATGATGATGCGCTAGCGCCACCAACGTGTGGTAGAACAAGTCCGCCACCTCCCCTGCAATTTCATCCGCCTGGTCATCTTTGCAAGCCATGACCACTTCGGCACTCTCTTCGCCGATTTTCTTGAGAATCTTGTTGTCACCCCCGGCCAGAAGTTTACAGGTATAGGAGCTTTCATTGGGGTGGTCGCGGCGATCGCAAATCACATCGTAGAGGCCCGAGAGCATATCGGCCGGCGGCGCAGCTTTGCCCTGCTCCAGTTGATGGAAACAACTACGCTCCCCCGTGTGGCAGGCAATATCACCTATCTGCTCAATGGTTAGCAGCAAAGCATCGCTATCGCAGTCATAGCGAATGCTCTGGAGCTTCTGGAAATGACCAGAGGTTGCCCCTTTGTGCCAGAGTTCTTGGCGCGAGCGACTCCAATACCACACCTCCCCCGTTGCCAGAGTCTTCTCTAAAGATTCCGCATTCATCCAAGCCAACATCAATATCGTGCCATCTAGATAGTCTTGGGCGATCGCGGGCACTAGGCCCTGGTCATTGAAGCGAATCTGCTCAATCGGAATAGCATTACGAAAATCGGTTGAGGAAGTACTCATGGTTTCTCGGGGCAAGGACAAGGGGAAAGGTTCAAGGTTCAAGGTTAAAGGTTCAAGGTTAAAGGTTCAAGGGATAGGGAGTAGTCTGTTGAACCCTAAACTTTGAACTCTGAACTCTGAACCCTGACCCCGCCCTTGTACAATTGTCGAAATTTACAATCGTCGTCGTGCCTGAGAAAACCAATGCTAGAACCTGTTAAAAATCTTGTCTTACCAATCGCCCAACCCATTGCCGATGGGTTTGCCCGTTTCAATATGCCAGAACCCATTGTTCATTGGGGGCATCCGCTGATGATGGGCATTGTGGTGGTCATGATGGGTAGTGCCGCAACAATGCTGGGTTGGCAGATTCGCCTCAAAGCAGCCAAAGAGGTGACCGCCCTAACGCGCAAAATGCACAAGAAAATCGCCCTTTGGATGACGACGTTTATCTCTTTGGGGTATACAGGTGGCATTTTGTCTTTAATCATGCAGGGGCAAGATATTTTTGAGAGCCCCCACTTTTGGACGGGCACAGCGGCGATCGCCCTCCTCGGAGCCAACGGCATGATTTCCATCACTAAGTTCGGTGGCAACAAGGCATCTCTCCGTACTGCCCATGCTTATTTGGGTAGTTTTGCCCTGCTCGTGCTGGTGGTTCATGCGGTGTTGGGGCTGAAGCTGGGTCTAGCAATTTAGCCGGAGTTTTAGTGGGATGTCGCTTGTAGAACCTAGAAAGATGATTGGCAATGTCTAGTGCAGCGTCGATTCCAAATTGTAGGTTGGTGTTGAGGTTTCGGCTCCGCTCAACCCAGGGTGGAGCGAAACCCAACACAACCAATGCTGATACTGGGTTGCATGATTTAATTCAATCTCGCGACAACCCCTCATTTCGCTCTTGACAAAGCATTAGAGATATTCTGGAGTAAGGGCGGGCTGCAAAACCCCCCTTACGCAACGTTTTGTTTATGGTAATGATCCAAACGCCAACCCGTCCGATTACCCTCGCCGAATTCTTGACCCAAGCTGCCAGTGGCGAACGGTGCGAGCTCATTGACGGCAAAACTATCTTTAAAATGTCACCCCAGCGCTTTCATTCCCGTACCCAACGTGCCTTATTGCATATTTTGGAAGATTGGGGTGAGACACAGGGAGAAGTTGGTTTGGAATGGGCAACGCTTCTGAAACGTCGCGGCCAAGATTGGGTTCCTATCCCCGACCTCTTATTTGTTTATCAAACACGTTTACCGTCAGATCTGGGTGATGCGCCTTGTCCGGTGCCGCCAGATCTGGCGATCGAAATTATCTCACCGGGCCAAAGCTTTGGTGATATGGCTGAGAAGGCTACCGACTACCTAGCAGCAGGTGTCGCCATGGTTTGGGTTGTTGACCCCCAAGCCCAGAGCATTACGGTCTTTTTGCCTCAAGCTGTACCCGTGACCTACCGTGGCGACACCCCGCTTATGCTAAAGAACTTACCCCACCTCACCATCACCGCTAATCAGACGTTTGGTAACGCTGGCCTGATGGACTAGGGAGGCTATCGTCAGTTAGACTTCAAACTTTGGTTATGACTGACTTATAGCCCCTTTTCCTATTGTTTGGGTCGGGCGTTCTATCGCTTGTCCCGTCAGGCTTCTGGCTCTAACTGACGACACGCCCTAATCGCCTCTACACTTGAGCGGCTTAGAGCCCCCTTACCCCTGCCCCTTTCCACCCAAACAATTCCCCTGCACGATCCGGATACCCCCCAACCCCGTTGTAAAGAGGGAACATCTCATCAGTTCCTGTTGTCCTAGCAGAAAACTCCTCATCAGTATTCAGTAACCCACCGATTGCGCTTATGAAGGTTAAGACTTTAATCCGGTAATTGCAAAATGCTTAGAACCCTTGGCAGGCGAGACGCACTTCGACTCCGCTCAGCGACCACCTGCGCTACGGGATTCCCGATTTATTTTCTAAACTTTCATTAGCGCATTGCCTAAGGCAATCAATCAGCCCGATTGGCGCTGGGACTAGTACGCTTCTACCGCCTTACCCTTCAGACGTAACTTTCGTGCGGAGAACCGTATGCGCGTTTCCAGACTTGCTCTCTATACCCCGCTGCCCTGGCTTGCCCTAGCAGCGACGGCCCATGCTAATGAGGGACTACCTACTGTTGACCCCCAACTGGAGGCGGGGGACGACGTGGCGATCGCCCCCGCCCCAGTACCCCCAACCGTGGTTACCGCAGTCCCCGTGGCAGTGAAGCCCACAGTGGCCCCGGCTCCCCCTGAGTTTAGTGCGCCTGCGGCCTTGCCCGCAGCACAGACTCAAGCCGATACCCTAAATGCACCCCCTCAAGCGGCGATTGTTCCTGGCACGCGCTCTAGCGCGATTGCCGCCTTGCCGGAGCCCAACCTGGACTCAAGGGTGGCAGCGACCGCTGAGCCTGGGGCTGAATCAGTAGGCGCATCCATTCCTGAATCTCAAGCTCCCGCTGCCCCGATTGAAAGCGCTGCCCCTGATGAACTGGTTATCTCGTTGGTTTCTGCGCCAAACCCTACCTCACACCCCCCCCAAAGCACTGTTTATCAATCACCCCAACCGGACGCTGAAACCCTGAAACTTGCTGCCGCTGAGGGGATCGTTATCCCGGTGATTCCCGCTCCCGAGCCAGCGACCCCTGCCAACAATCTCCAGCACATCTCTCCAGACTCGTTCCATCAATCGCCCCAACCGGATGCTGAAACGACGGTGGAATTTGCGGTGCCCGAGGACTATGTGGTGACACCGGCAACACGGGTTTGTCAGACCTCTCGTCGCTCCGAGGCCATGACCCGAGCGACGACCCCCCGTGGCATGATGATGCTGGCCCAACGCGCGGCGGCAACGCGCTGCTACGAACCCGAAGCGATTGAAAATGTTGAAGGCCCCAACAGCCGCAACTATGCTGCCTCCCCAGCCCTAAGCATCTATATTCCCGTGGGCTATGGGGCCGATCGCAACACCGCCTTTGTCAGCACCAACTACCAATCGGCAGTGCGCCCCGATGCAGAAGGCTCCACCTTTAATGGCGGCTTGGGGGTCGGCTTGGGCGACGCGAGCCAGTCGGTTGGCGCAGAACTTTCCTATGTCTTTGTCAATAACGACGACTTTGGCGAAGGGGGATTTAACGTCAAGCTGCACCGTCGGCTGCCGGATGATTGGGCGATCGCCGCAGGCTGGAATGGTCTGGTCAATATTGGCCGCAATGACTTTGAGCATTCCAAGTACGGTGTGGTCACGAAAGTGCTCCGCCTCCGTCCCTCCCTGGATGATTCCTTTAGTCGTCTCTCGATCACCGCTGGTTTGGGCGATAACCAGTTTCGCTCTAATGGTGCAGCTAAGGCGGGTGAGAATCACCTCAATATTTTCGGCAATCTGTCTCTCCGGGTCGCGCGCCCTGTGAGCTTTATCGCCGAATGGACGGGCCAAGATCTGGGCTTGGGTCTCTCGATCGCCCCGATCAAGAGCCTCCCGCTCACGATCACCCCCGCCGTGCGTGATCTGGTCACCACAGACGGGCGATCGGCCCGCTTTGTCCTCGGTGTGGGGACGGCATTCCAGTTCTGACCAGATGGGTTGCATCGGCAGCCCGCATCCCGAACCCACCCCGGTCATCGCTACGCGAGACCACCCCTCCCGAGAGGGGATGAGATTTGCATATTTGTATCGAGACCTTTAATCCCCCCTTCCCCCCTTGGTAAGGGGGGTGACGCCGCAAACGGCTGGGATCGTCGGCTTACCCAAGGTGTGACAATAAAACCCCCTTACCAAGGGGGTCGGCGCAGCCGGGGGGATTACGCCAGCTACGCTATCTAAACCCTAAACCCCGAACTCTGAACTCTGAACTCTGAACCCATGAAATATTCCCTCGGACTCCTCACTGGCCTACTGCTGGGCAGCATCGCCCCGGCAGCTCTGGCCCAACAGGTTAGCCAAACCGACATCACTGGCGTAAATGTCTGGAATCAAATTCCCCCCCTCTTTGACGAGATCGATGCCCCAGAGGTGGACGCGCTACTCGCAGAAATCGAGACCTTCAACACAGCCGCCGATAACGCCTATGACGGTTGCGTCGCAGCCCTCGCCGCGCTACCCGAGGAGCCCCGGCGCTACGCCCGACCCAACTCGCCTAATGCTCAGCAACAACTTCCGGCGGATTGTGTGGAGCTCGAAGCCCTGCGGGCTGAGAGTGTCAGCCTCCGCCAAGAGGTGGCTGAGCTGGAAGCCAAATATGCCGACCCTGATTCATTCACCTGGTAAAGACTGGAGAAGACCCCTAATGAAATGGCTAAAACTGCTCGGCGCAATGACGCTGGGCCTACTATTCCCGATCGCCGCCCCCACGGCAACCCCCGCCCAAGACCGTTTTGACCCCCAGGTCGTTCGCTTTAGCGAGGATACGATCGTGGAGTTTGAAATTGCCCAAACCCAGGGGGCCAACCGTGCTGAGTTTGGGGTGATCGCCAACCCCGATCGCGGCGCGACCAAAATCCCCCTTCTTATTGAAAGTAAACCCTATGACGACTTTGGCTTGCCCGGCTTCAGCCAATATACGGGCACGGTCAGTGGCGGGACGATCGCCGGTGTGCGGGGCAATGGTGCGGATGTTGTGGCCGTGAACAATCAGGGCTCGGGCTCGATCATTGTGGAATACCTGTTTGAAGCGAATGTGCCCTATGTGTTTTACATGGATATCTACACGGCAGCGGAGGATCGCTATATTCGTACCCTGACGTCGGTGAATGTGGAAAATACCCGTTTTAATGGGGCGCTCGATGATGGCCGGGGTTTGGCGATCGCTTGGGAAGACCAGGGCGAGGGTCGAGTGACGGCTGCGGGCCTGGAAACGGAAGCGAGCGATGGTGACTTTAATGATGTGGTGGTGTTTGCGGGGGGTGAGTTGCCCTGTTTGAAGCGGACACCGGGGGCGCCAGGACCTGCTAATTCTCCGGGGACGTTGGAGGCTCAGGAGTAATTGTTTTAGAAAACTGTAGGGTGGGCAAATGATGAATGTGAGTACGTTTACAAGCTGTCAATTTTGCCCACCTTATGCTTAATAACCCCAAAACTTCACTGAAATGTTTAAGTTCTAGTCAGAAGAAGAATCATTATGTCTAAAGCCAACCGTAAACGTGATCCATTAGAAGCTCTTGAAGCTCTTGCTGGTATATTCGTTCCCATAATAGCCGCTATTATACTTAATTTTCATAACTTGTTCCCTGACAAGAACAACGCAGAAGGAACCACTTCAGACCCACCGCTGCCACCACCATATGAAGAGCTGACTAATGCATGTTCACTACAAAATGAACATAAGGCAGATGAAAATTCACCAACTGATGAAGATGAAAATTCACCAACCGATGAGGAAATAAACCATGCTTTGAATATTCATGATGCTTGTGAAAAGTTAATCAATCAAGGTAAGTCAAATGCAGAGACTCATATTGACTTTGCAAGAGCTGGAGTATTCTTGTGGGAATATCAAAAAGATGGTCTTACTGAAAATGAGAGAGTCAAACTTATTGACCGTGCATTAGAATCATTTCGCAAGGCAGCAAAACTTCCCGATGCTGATGCAAAAGCTAAATTTTATGGTGGTTATAGTCAGGATTTTGATGAGCGTGTATTGAATCCAGGTTCTGAATTAGAACGCAATAAATTCTCATCATCACAGCTCTTGAAAATTGCCGAAAAAGTAATCAATCGAAGTTCCCTCTTAGAAGATTTTAATTTAAGCCATTGTCCTTCTGCAAAGGAACGATATAAATTTGCAATTGAAGAGTACAAAGAGATTCATAAAGATGTTTTGACTGAATATCAAAACAAAAGGGAAGGATATACGGGAGAAGGAGAACCTACAGCGATCAAGCCTGATACTGAACTGGATGTAGAGGAGGCTTACATATTAATTGAATTGGGGCATTGGCTGAACAATCGAGATAGGGAGACGAAGTTGGCAAAAGAAATGTATGATATTGTACTGGCTCATTACAGTGGAACCAACAAGGAGGTTGAGCACAATGCGCTTGTAGGAAGGGGAATCGCTCAATTTTCAGAAGGTCAAGAAACTTCAGCAGTAGACCTTTTCACAGCAGCACTTAAAATCAAAGAATCATCTGAGGTAAGAGCTAATCTTGCTTCATCTAGGATCAGATCCTCAGTGACATATGCGGATGCTGCCAATGATTATATTGATGCAGCAAGAATAGTGAATGAAGAGGATAAAAAATTCAATATGCTATTGAGTGCAGGATACGCCTATATTTTGCAAGCAGAACTAAGAGATACTGGTGGAAATTATCTTACAAAAGCAAAAGGGAATTATGATACTGCAGAAACGATATTAAATGAAGCAAAACTACTGAAGTCAGGAGTCGAAGATTCACTCCTCAGTACTGCCTGGGGTGTCTTGTATCTCTACAGAGATAATGATCGAGCAAAGGCAAAAGGTTTTTTCCAAGAAGCCATAGACGCGATCTTTAAGGTCAACGGCCGGCATTGTCGTTTCCACATCGATAAGTAAGTACCAAGGCGATGGATTGGTCAGCGGATCACGATTGCCGGGCGCGTGTCGAACCGCGAACTCAATGCCGATGCGTGGCAAGAGCTCGAATGAGCTGACGGTCGGTCCAAAATAGGCAAGGGCACTTGACAAAAGCTCGACAGCGTTTTGGACCGAGTCAATTGCGACGAATGCGGTTTCCGTTTGGACCGGTCCATAATTTCGGCAG